>NZ_JBWZCK010000005.1:0-312104 GCF_059383555.1 Pseudarthrobacter sp. MDT1-56 | reverse complement strand
CCCCCCACACCCCAAAAACCCCGCAACGACGCGGAAACCAGACCCGGACCCGGCCCTCCACAGACCCGTCAGGAGGAAACGCGCTCCTGTGGGCTGCATCACCCGCGCCGGCCGGGGATCCTCACGGCCGCGCACGGCGACCGGTTCGGGTGGCTACCTGCGCGGGGGCATCACTCCGCTGCCGCCTTGGGATCGGGTGTTGACGGACCTGGGCAACAGGTGACGTCGCCCGGCAGCAGCCACCAATGCTGCAGTTCCGTGTCGTGGGCCGTGGCCGGCACCGTCTTCCCTGCGGAACGCGGGCCTGACGTCGAGCTGATCGTGGACCACCATCTCCTGATGTTCAGCACTGCTGTTCCTTTCGATCGTTGACTCCCCTGGCACAGTGGCCGGTGGGCCCGGACCAGCTGTGTGAGCTGGCTTCCCGGGTTCATCCGGATTCCGGGAAGCCGGCTCCCCCGCTACCTCCGGCTGGTGCCCGTCTGCATCCCTCGGGTGAACCCGGTCAGGAGCGCGTCCCCGAGGGTGCCTCGCGGTCCCTGCCCGCTCGATCCCTGCCGAGGCGTGTCCGATCCAGCTGCTTCCTCGTCAGGCAATCCCTGCCGGGACATTTCCTCCCCGGCCCCACCCTGACCGGCCGGGGCTGCAGCCAGCGCAACCAACCAGTCGCCATACCGGGTGATGTCCGTGCCGTTCGTGGCGGCGACCGCATCGCAGGCAAAGCCGGTGGCGCTGGAGCCGTCACTCAGGCGCACCGATCCGAGGAGCATAGGCTCGGGCAGGGCCGCCAGGAACTGGCCCAGGGCCGCTTCCGAAAGAAGCCAGCGCTCGGCCACCAGTTCCGCCCCGTCCTCCGAGCGGTACACCCCGGGCTTTGGCGGCTGCGTAGCCAGCGAGACCATGCGGTAGCGGGCCGCCGTGCGCACCTGCCCGGCCCAGACGGCTCCCAGGGTTTCGAGTTGGTGCGCCAGCGGCTGGCCCTTGCGGTGCGCCCCCACCACCACCAGCGGTACCGCGGACGCGCCGGCCCGGACGGGCCACGGCTCCCCCTCCGGCAGTTGCTGGGCCGGTGCGGCCCCGTCCGCGAACAGCGCCGGGGGTGGCGGCGGGGTTTCGATCCTGCGGGCGATGTCGGCCGCCACGGCGTCTTCGAACGTGCGCCCCACAACGGTGAGCCCGAACTGGGATCCCTCCACCTCGGCCGCGGGTACGGCCACGGCACACAGATCGAACAGGTTGCAGAAGTTCGTGTAGGTGCCCATGCGCGAGTTCACGCCCACGGGGTCGGCGGCGACGTCCGCCAGGCTCGGGTGGAACGGCGCCGTGGGGACCACCAGGGCGTCGAACCCCTCCAGCCGCGCCATCGCCTGGCGCTTCAGTCCGTCCAGCCGGGAGGTGTCCGCGACATACCGGTGCGCTGGCACCTCTCCGGCGCGGCGAACGATTCCGGCGACCGTCGGGTCCAGCCCGGCAGGATTTCCTGAGCCGTCGCCGGCCGCGTCGACAAACGCACCGACGGCCGCGTAGCGCTCGGCCACCAGCCCGCCGTCGTACAGCAGGCGGGCGGCCTGCAGGAACACGTCGAACTCGATCGGCTCGGCGTCCACGCCCGAGGCCTGCAGCCTGGCGATCTGGCGGCCGAATTCAGCTGCCCAGGCCTGCGGGAGCTCCGGGAGGCTGGCCGGATACGCGACGCGTGGCCGGGCGGGCGCCGCCAGCCGGACATCGGCGGGCCACGGGCGCGCCCCGCCGGCCATGGTTCCCATGGCCAGCTCGGCCGTGCCCAGATCCCGCGCGAATATGGTCACGGCGTCCCAGGAGCGGCACGCCGGCACCACCCCGGCGGTGGACACCACGTTCAGCGTGGCCTTGATGCCCACGATGCCCTGCAGTCCGGCGGGGACGCGTCCGGACCCGGCGGTGTCGGTGCCGATGGCGATGTCCGCCAGCCCCAGGGCCACGGCCACGGCGGAGCCGGAGCTGGAGCCGCCGGAAATGCGGTCCGGGCGGCGTGCATCGCGAACGGCCCCGTGCGGGCTGCGGGTGCCCACCAGCCCGGTGGCGAACTGGTCCAGGTTGGTGGCGCCCAGAACCACCGCGCCCGCGGCCCGGAGCCGGGCTACCGCCTCGGCGTCCTGCCCGGGGGTGTAGGCGAAGCCGGGGCACGCCGCGGTGGTGCCGATCCCGGCCACGTCGACGTTGTTCTTCACGGCGAGCAGCAGCCCGGCCAGGGGCAGGTCCGTGCCCGCGGCCACGGCTGCGTCAACAGCCGCTGCCTCGGCCAGCAGGTCGTCCGCGGCCCGCACGGTGATCCAGATTTCCGGCCGGCCGCAGGCTTCAATGGCGGCCAGCGCCGCCCGCACGCGGGCTGTGGCGCTCGGTCCGGCAAATGTCGTGCTCATACTGCGGCCTCTTCCAGTTCCTTCGTGTCCAGTTGCTCGATGAGTTCCTCCGCGGACGGGTCCGCTCCGGAGGCTTCCGAGGGCAGCCCGAGGACCACCAGGGCTTCACCGCCCACCACCTGGGAGCCGGCCACCGGCAGCACCTGCTGCACCACGCCGTCGCACGGGGCAGCCAGGACGGTTTCCATCTTCATCGCCTCCAGGGACACCAGCGGCTGGCCCTTCACCACGTGGTCGCCCGCGGCGACGTCCACCTTCCACACGCTGGCGGCGAAGGGCGCGGCCACCAGGGTGGCGCCGTCGGGCACCACCAGCTCTTCCGGAGCCGGGACGACGGCGGCCGCGGCATCCGCGCGGTCGAATTCGCCGGCGTCGGACCAGGCCTGCCGTTCGACGGCGAAGGCCGCCGCCTGCTGCTCGCGGAACACCGTGATGGACTCGCTGTTCCGGGCCAGGAAGTCCTCGTGTTCGGCGAGGGAGAAGGTGCCGTCCTCGATTTCGACGCCGCGTCCCCGCCCGGCGGCCATGTCCGCGCGCAGGTCCAGCAGCTCTTCCGGGCTGACCGGGTACCAGGAGATACGGTCGAAGAACCGCAGCAGCCAGGGCGAGCCCGGTTCGAACGGCGCGGAATCGGCGTAGCGGGACCACACCTGGGTGGTCCGGCCCACGAACTGGTAGCCGCCGGGTCCTTCCATGCCGTAGATGCACATGTAGGCTCCGCCGATCCCCACGGCGTTTTCCGGCGTCCAGGTCCGGGCCGGGTTGTACTTGGTGGTGACCAGGCGGTGGCGGGGATCCAGGGGGGTGGCGACCGGGGCACCAAGGTACACGTCGCCGAGGCCCAGGACCAGGTACTCGGCGTTGAAGACCGTGTCGAAGACCTCGTTCACGGACTCCAGGCCGTTGATGCGCCGGATGAACTCGATGTTCCAGGGGCACCAGGGTGCGTCATCCCGGACGCCGGCCATGTAGCGCTGGATCGCCTCCCGGGTGGCCGGATCGTCCCAGGACAAGGGCAGGCGGACGGTGCGGCTGGGCACCACCAACTCCGAACTGGCCGGCAGGGCGGCCTCGATGTCCTGCACCAGGCCCAGGAGCCGCGGGGTGGGGAGCACCGCGGGGTCGATCTTGATCTGCAGGGAGCGGATCCCCGGTGTGAGGTCCACGATTCCCGGCATCCGGAGTTCCTCGAGGTGCTGGTGCAGGGCGTGCACGCGGGCCCTCAGGCTGAGGTCCAGCACCATGTCGCCGTATTCCACCAGCAGGTTGTCGTCGCCCGAGCGGCGGTAGGTGACCGCGGGCCGTCCAGGGCCTTCGGGCACCCGGCCCAGCACGCCGTCGTCGCCGTCTCCCCGGCGGGCGCCGGCGGAACGGGTCCAGCCGGTGCCTCCCGGCAGCAGCAGCTGCCGGCCGGGTCCCAGGTCCCTGGCCGACGGCGCCCGCCGGGCTTCGACCGGCACGAACCGGACGGTGTCGCCGGGACGGAGCTGGCCCAGCTTCCAGCGGTCGGCCGTCACCACGGTCACGGGGCAGACGAAGCCGCCCAGGCTGGGGCCGTCCGGGCCGAGCAGGATGGGGGTGTCGCCGGTGAAGTCCAGGGCACCCACCGAATAGGCGGTGTCGTGGATGTTCGAGGGGTGCAGTCCTGCCTCGCCGCCGTCGCTGCGGGCCCACCGAGGTTTCGGGCCGATGAGGCGCACGCCGGTGCGGGCGGAGTTGAAGTGCACCTCGTAGCTGGCGGCGTAGAGGTCCTCGATGTCTTCGCGCTGGAAGAAATCGGGGGCGCCGTGGGGGCCTTCCACCACCGTCAGTTCCCACGCGGACGTCAGCGCGGGCCGGCTGTCCAGCGGAACGGGACCGGCCAGGCCCGGTGCTGCCCGCCGGGTGGCCGGCGTCGAATCTGTGGCAGCGTCCGGGGCCACGGCGCGCAGCACATCTCCGGACCGGAGGACGCGGCCGCCGTGGCCGCCGAACTGGCCCAGGGTGAAGGTGGACGCGCTGCCCAGGTAGAGCGGCACGTCGAGTCCGCCCTGGAACAGGATGTAGCCGCGGAGGCCGGACCCGTCGGCCGTGCCGACGTCGAGCGTGCCGCCAGCGGGCACCGTCACCGGTTCCCAGGCCGGCACGTCCGTGCCGTCCACGGTGAGGGTGGTAGGGGCGCCGGCCACGCACACCGTGGTGGCGTGGGTGAAGTGCAGGCTGGGGCCGGTCATGGTGAACTCCAGCCCGGGGGCGCCTTCGGCGTTGCCGAGGGCCTGGTTGCCGAGCCGGAAGGACAGGTCATCCATCGGGCCGCTGGGCGGAACCCCTACCTGCCACAGCCCGGCACGGCCGGGCCAGTCCTGGACCGAGGTCTGCAGTCCGGGCCGTTCCACGGTGATCCGGGGTTCCGGATCGCCCAGGTCGTTCAGGGTGCCGGTGGAGTGGGCCGCGTCGCGGACCACGTCCAAGGCCGTCACGGCCCGGAGCATCCCCAGGTTCGTCTCGATGCCGTCGATCCGGGTGGCCTTCAGCGCGGCGCCGAGCCGGCCGAAGGCCTGGTTCCGGTCCGTGCCGGTGGTGATGATCTTGGCCAGCAGCGGGTCGTAGTTGGTGGACACCTCGCTGCCGGTTTCCACCCAGGCGTCCACGCGCACGCCGTCGGTGCCGGGGTAGACGGCGTTGGTGACCGTTCCGGAGCTCGGCTGGAAGTTGCGGGCCGGGTCCTCGGCGTAGAGACGGGCCTCGACGGCGTAGCCGGAGACGGGGATGCTGTCCGGGCGGCCGGCCAGCACCGTAGCTGCCTCGGACCCGCCCTGGGCCAGCCGAAGCATCCATTCCACGAGGTCCACCCCTGTGACGGCCTCGGTCACGGGGTGTTCCACCTGAAGCCGGGCGTTGACCTCGAGGAAGGACGCTTCCTTCCGGACCGGGTCGTAGACGAATTCCACGGTCCCGGCCGAGCGGTAGTCCAGCGATGCGCAGAGGGCCCGGGAGCTGCGGTGCAGTTCGTCCCGGAGTTCCCCGGGCAGGTCAGGTGCGGGTGCTTCCTCCAGCACTTTCTGGTGGCGGCGCTGCAGCGAGCAGTCCCGGTCGCCCAGGCTCACCACCCGGCCCTCGCCGTCACCGAAGATCTGTACTTCCACGTGCCGGGCATGTTCGACGTAGCGCTCGGCGAAGACGCCGGCTGTGCTGAAGCTTGCGCCGGCGAGGCGCGCCACCCGGGGGTAGCTCTCGGTGAGTTCGTCCTCGGTGCGGCATACGGTCATCCCGATCCCGCCGCCGCCGCCGGTGGCCTTGAGCATCAGCGGAAAGCCGATGCCCCGGGCGGCGAGCACGGCCGCGTCCACGTCCGGGAGCAGGCCGGAGCCCGCGATCATGGGCAAGCCGGCGGCCCGTGCGGCATCCCGCGCGGTGTGCTTGGTGCCGAAGATCCGGAGTTGGTCCGGGGTTGGCCCGACGAAGACCAGCCCGGCGGCCTCTACGGCCTCGGCGAAGCCGGCGTCCTCCGAGAGGAACCCGTAGCCGGGGTGGATGGCGTAGGCGCCGGTGGCCGCGGCCGCCGCGAGCAGGGCCTCGACCTTGAGGTAGGAGTCCTTGGCCGGGGCGGGGCCCAGGAGCACGGCCTCATCCGCCAGTTTGACGTGGCGGGCGCCCCGGTCCGCCTCGGAGAACACGGCCACGGTGCGCAGCCCGATTTTCCGGGCGGATTCGATGATGCGGCAGGCGATTTCGCCGCGGTTGGCGACCAGCAGCGTGTCGAAGCGGTTCACAGGGCAGCCTCCGGGCGGGTGACGATCATGCGGACGGGCGTGGGGTGGAAGCCGTTGCACGGATTGTTGATCTGCGGGCAGTTGGAGACCAGCACCAGGGTGTCCACCTCGGCGCGGAGGGCCACGCGCTTGCCCGGGGCGGACAGGCCGTCCACGATCCCGAGGGCACCGTCCGGGTCCACCGGGACGTTCATGAACCAGTTGATGTTGGAGACCAGGTCACGTTTCCCCAGCCCCCAGCGGGAGCCCTCGATCAGGAAGTTCTCCACGCAGGCGTGCTGTTCGCGGGTGTGCTGGCCGTAGCGCAGGGTGTTGGATTCCTGCGAGCAGGCCCCGCCGATGGTGTCGTGCACGCCCACCTCGTCCGCCACCACGGTCATCAGCGGCTCGCCAGCGTCGGAGCGGAGCACGGAGCCGGTGGTCAGCACGATGGAGCGCTGCGCGGCGAGGGTGACGGCGGCGGAGTAGCGCACCTCCGTGTCGTCGGCGGCGTAGAGCAGGCAGTCCACGGCCTGGTTGCCGTCCAGGTCCACGATGGTCAGGACGTCGCCGGCGGCCACCACGGCGGACCAGGGTCCGCGCGCTTCCACGTATTCGTCCAGGATGACGGCGCCGTCCGCGAGCGCTGCCTCGTTGGCGGGGACGCCGGCCGTGGCGGCCGGGGATGTCAGGGTTTCGGTGGCGGTGTTCATCGGGCGTTCCTTGCCGTGAGGTCGTGTTCGGTGTTGTTCAAGGCCTGCCGGTGTTCGGGGGTCAGCGGCCCGGTCAGGAGCCCCTCCCCCAGCAGGTGGAGGTCGTCCGGGGCGTGCCAGGCGACCACGTCGACGGCGGTTCCGGTGAAGTCCGGCCGCGGATCCAGCGGGTGGACGGTATTGGCCAGGAGCACCACGGCGTCCATCTGCAGGAGGATCTCGACGGCGGCCCCGGCGCCGGCGGCGCCGGTGAACCGGATACTGCCGTCCGGGTCAACCCGGATGCCCTTGAACAGGGAGAGCGACGGCGCCACGTCCCGCGCGCCGAGGCCCTGCTTGAGTGCGGCCAGGGTCAGCAGTTCACGCCCGGCGGGCGAGCTGCTGTGAACGGTCCCGGCGCCGTAGCGGGCCGTGTTCCCGGCCAGCGTGGTGGTGCCGGTCAGGGCGTCGTGGCGGGCGGAGGTGTCGGCCACGATCGTGCCCATCAGCCGGCCGGCGTCGGAGAGCAGCGGGTGTCCCGCGGTGGGGTACGCCTGCCACGGGACCTTGACGGTGTCCGCCACATTGAGCCGTTCGTGCAGTGCCCCGCTCCGGTAGAGCAACACGTGGACGCAGGCGTCGCCGTCGGTGTCCGTGAGCCGGATCCGGGTGCCGCGGGCCAGAGGGAGTGCGGTGTAGCGGCCGAAGGCCACGGATTCGGCCCAGCTCAGGCGTTCCCCGGCGGCCTGCGGCAGGCCGGCGGTGTACCGCGCCGGGGCCGAGGCGGCCGGGACGTGCCGCATGGTGTCCGCGGTGCGGCCGTGCTGGTCCCGGGCGTGCGCGCGGGCTCCGGCGGTGGTGGCGGTGGCTGGTGTTTCGGTGTTCTGTGTCATGTCAATCCTGGGGTGGGCGTTCGCGCGGGTGGCGTTCGCGTGAGTGGGTGGGGAGTCGGGCGTGGCGGGGTCAGGCGTTGGTGCGGCCGGCCAAGCGGGCACTGGTGCGCCGGATCCCGAGGCCGAGGAGGAGCACGATGCCCACCATCAGCGGAGCGGAATAGAGCAGGATGCCGTTTTCGCCGGAGGGGTCATAGACCTCGGGCCGGGGCCAGGCGAGGTTGACCACCATCACGGCGCCGTAGAGCACCGCGAGGATGTTGACGGGCAGTCCCCAGCGTCCCAGCGAGAAGAGCCCGGCCGGCATGGTCTGGCCCACCCGGTCCCAGTCGCCGCGGAGGCGGTTGAGGAGCTGCGGCACGGTGACCAGGAGGTAGGCCAGGTACACCATGACGATGCAGACGCTGGTGAGGGTGGTGAAGAGTGCGGCGTTGCCGACGTTGATGGCGAGCACGCCCACGGCCAGGGCGCCGATGGCGATGGAGGGCCACATCGGGGTGCCGCGGGTGGGGTGGACGGAGGAGAGCAGGGCGGAGGCGGGGAGTTTGCCGTCCCGCGCCATCGAGAACACCAGGCGCGACCCGGCCGTCTGGATGGCCAGGGTGCAGACGAAGATGGCCACGGCCACGTCCACCAGGAGCACTTTGCCCCAGAAGGTGCCCAGGACTGCGGTCAGCACGTACGGGAGGCCCTCGGTGGCGAGCCGGCCGTCGTCGAGGCTGGGAGCGGCCATCAGCGCCGTCACGATCATCAGCGCCCCGCCGATGCCGGAGATGATCAGGGCCGACAGGATGGTCCGGGGTGCCGTGTGCCGCGGGGACTTCGTCTCTTCGGAGAGTTCACCGGCGGAGTTGAAGCCCACCATGACGTAGGCGGCCATCAGGCCGGAGACCATAAACGCGCCGACCGCCCCGAGGTCGGACCCCGCCATGACGGTGGTGTCCATGACGACGTCGGGTCCGCGCTGGGCGGCGGTGATGAGCGCCAGGATCACGGCGACGACGCCGACGATTTCGCAGGTCACCCCCACGGAGTTCACGTGGGCCATCAGCTTGACGCCCAGGGAGTTGATCACGGTGGTGACCACCAGCAGGATGGCGCCGAGGACGACGGCGTTCGCAGCGCCGGTGGTGGTGTTCAGGGCGGGGTCGCCGCCGACCAGCTGGAATCCTTCCCAGAGCTGCGGCAGCACCACCTGCATGGCGATGGCGGCTGCGGCGGCGGTGACCACCTGCGCCAGGGCCATGAACCAGCCGGCGAACCAGCCCACCGTTTCACCGCCCACGCGCCGGGCCCATTGGTAGACCGCGCCGGAGAGCGGGTAGCGTGCGGCGAGCTCCGCGAAGTTCAGGGCCACCAGCAGCTGGCCGAGCAGCACCACCGGCCAGGTCCAGAAGAAGGCCGGGCCGGCGAAGGAGTAGCCGAACGCGAACAGCTGGAAAATGGTGGTCAGGATGGAAACAAAGGAGAAGCCTGCCGCGAAGGAGGCGTAACGGCCCAGTTTGCGGTGCAGGGACGGCTCGTAGCCAAGCGACGTGAGGTCTGCATCATCCGTCTGCGCGGATGAGGGAAGAACTGTGGTTGTCATCGGAATCTCCGGGGCTGGAACGGCGTGGGGGTTGAGGCGTTCCGGCAAATGCAGCGCTGGGCCCAACACTGCGGAATACCGGTCACTTGATAGTTTTCCAGCCGGAGATCCCGAACTCGTTTCGCCCGTGTAAAAGGTACGTAGCCGGATTATTTCGGTGATGTTTCCGCGATCTCACCGGGCTGCGGGCGGCGCCGGAGGGCCCCGCCGGGGTGCAACAATGATGCCGTGACCACAACCGGCCCGGGGCGCCCCCGCAAGCAGCAACCCTCCCGACCGGGGGCCACGGCCCGTGAGGAAATCCTCGATGCCGCCGCCGAACTCTTCACCACGCAGGGGTACGCCACCACCTCGACCCGCTCCATCGCGGAGGCCGTGGGGATCCGCCAGTCCTCGCTCTACCACCACTTCAGCACCAAGGACGACATTCTTGAGGTGCTGCTGGCGGGCACCGTGGCCGGCGGCCTCGCCTTTGCCCGCAGGGTCTGGTCAGGGAACAACGAAGATGGAAGCCCGACGGCGGCGGCGGCCCGGCTGCACGCCGTCGCCCTCTTTGACGGAACCCAGTTGTGCAACGCCCGCTGGAACCTCGGGGTGCTCTACAACCTGCCGGAGGCGCGCAGCGCCCGGTTCCACAGTTTTATGGCGGACCGGAAGGAACTCCGGGGGCTGTACCAGCGCCTGGGTGCGGAACTGCCGGGGAACGGCTGGTCCAGTACCAGCCAGAACGGGGACCTGGCGTTCCGGCTCGTGGAATCCCTCGTGAGCCTGCGCGCCGACGGGCTCGCCACCCCGGACTCCCCGCTGCAGGCAGCCGACGCCGGCATCGTCCTCTGCGGGCTGGCCGACAGCCTTGCGGCGATCCGGGACCGGAGTGCGGCGCTCGTGGCGGGTATGGGCTGAGCGCCTGCGGCCGCTCCTGACGCTGGCCCTTCCCGGCCCCGGCCCTGGTCAGAGCCCGCGCGAATCCGGACGCGCATCAAGCGCCCGTTCAACCTCCAGCAGGAACTTCCGTCCGCCGTCGGTCAGGGCCGGCATCTCAAGGAACGTGCGCTCCGGAACCTTTAACTCCAGGCAGTCCAACATCCACCGCACGTCCGAATAGAGCTCCCCGGCGACGTCCAGCGGCACCGGTTTGCCGCCCTCCATCCGGAAGCCCGCCACGGTCAGGGTGTCCGCGGTGATCCGTCGCCGCAGTTCCCACGTCGGCGTAGAGCCCTCGAGCAGCCAGTGGACCGCCATGCGGGTCACCACGGCCGTCGCGTGGTCCGCCGGGAAGGCCACCGTCTCGGCGAGGTAGTCCCACAGCGGGCGACCTCCGTCGCACAGCTTGCGTCCGGCCGGCGACAGGACCAGCTTGCCCTTGCTCTTCCGCAGCAGCTTCCAGGCCTGCAGCTGCTGGCGCAGCATCAGAACGGGCAGGGTCTGGCTTTCGCGGTTCGCAGGTCCCGGCCAGCGGTAGGCCCAGCCGAGGTCGCGGACGGCCTCGCTGACCACGGCCGGCTTGAGGTACCCGTCCTGGGTCAGTTGCAGTCCGTCCGCGCCCGCCCGGTCCAGCAGCCACTGCACGGGACGGACGACGGCGTCGATCTCCTCGTCCGTGGGCGGTTCCGGCCAGAGGCGTTTGACCAGCTCGTCCAGGCGGCTGTTGAGGGCGGCGGCGTCGAACGCGTCCGGCGCGAAGGTGCCGGCGTCCTCGCCCGTTGCGAACTTGTACCAGTCGGAGAGCTCTGTGTGCTCCTCATGCGAGGGATCGGCCAGGGCTTCCATGAGGCGCGCGTAGCCGTAGGGCCCGCCGGAGTCCTCCACCGGGCCCCGGTTGGCGCCGCCGATGCAGCGCACCGCACCGGCAGGCAGTTCGGCCGGCCCCATCACTTCGAAAGTGTGCGTCCACGCATCGCCAAAGTCGTACTCGTACTCCAACGTGCCCGGTCCGGCCTGTTGCGCGTCCAGGAGTTCAAAGAGCACGACGCCGGACGCCGGCTCGTCGCCCATCTCCTCCGCCGCACCGTCGGGGCCGATGATGACCCGGGGCTGGCCGAGCCGGTCCACGCACCGGAAGCCAAAGAGGTGGCGGTCCTCCCAGCCGAAAGCAGCCTGGAGGACCCGGTGCAGTTCCGGGACAGTGATGGTTTCCGGCACCAGCAGGCGCCGCCAGATCTCGGGTTCGGTGTCCTGGATGCTGACGCGGAGGTCGTAGGCGGGGACGGTGGTGGCGGGATCCATGCTGGCTATCCTGCCAGACCCGCGGGGACTGCGCGCTGCGTTGCGCCGGAACCGCCGCACTGGCTAGGCTTGATGGTAAGCATGCTTAGCATGTGCGTGGCGTGCAAACTGTCCACGCTGAGACCCACCATCCGGAGGTACACCATGACTGACCAGTACACGTTCAAGAACCCGGTGACGGCGTACGAGCAGATCGAACCGCCCGAGCAGAGCCAGCCGGAACCCGGCCTGGACGCGAAAATGACGCCAAAGGCGGACCTGGGCGAAAACACCTACCGCGGCACCGGCCGGCTGGAAGGCCGCAAGGCGCTCATCACCGGAGCGGACTCCGGCATCGGCGCCGCCACGGCCATCGCCTTCGCCCGCGAGGGGGCCGACGTCGTGATGTCCTACCTGCCCGAAGAAGAAGAGGACGCGGCCCGGATCGCCGGGCTGATCGAGAAGGCCGGCCGCAAGGCCGTCAAGGTCCCCGGCGACCTCAAGGACGCCGCGGCGTGCCGCGAACTGGTGGAGACCGCCGCGCGGGAACTGGGCGGCCTGGACATCCTGGTCAACAACGCCGGCAAGCAGGTGGCGCAGGAAGCGCTCGGCGACATCACCGACGTCGAGTTCGACCACACCTACAAGACCAACGTCTACGCGATGTTCTGGCTCACCAAGGAGGCCATCCCGCACCTGCCGGCCGGGTCAACCATCATCAATACCACGTCCATCCAGGCGTACAGCCCCTCGGCCACCCTGGTGGACTATGCCTCCACCAAGGGTGCCATCAACAACTTCACCAAGGGCCTGGCCCAGCAGCTGGCACCCCAGGGCATCCGGGTCAACGCGGTGGCGCCAGGGCCGATCTGGACGCCGCTGCAGCCCAGCGGCGGCCAGCTCACCGAGGACCTGCCGGAGTTCGGCAAGGAGACACCTCTGGGCCGTGCCGGCCAGCCGGCCGAGCTTGCCCCGGCGTACGTGTTCCTGGCCTCGGCCGAGTCCAGCTATGTGATCGGCGAGACCCTCAACGTCAACGGTGGCCTGCCGACGCCGTAGTTCGGCGCCGCGCGCGGGCTCCGGTCCCGGCGCCTGCGCCGGTCGGGCGCGGGTCGGGCGCGGATTCAAAACTAGCGGGCTCTTCCCGGTACGGCTCGGGGCCGCCGGGCAGGGCCCGCTGTGTTGTGCCTTTCTTCCGGCTGCACTGTTCTCTTGGCCGGGCCACACTGCTACCTTGGCTGGATGGAACGATCTTTGGTTAGGCCCAGGAATGGCAAGGTCATCGCGGGCGTGTGCGCAGGCCTCGCTGACCGCTTCGGTATCTCCAGGACGCTGGTCCGCGTCGGCTTCGTGTTCTTCGGCCTGTTCGGCGTCGGGGAGCTCGTCTATATCGTGCTGTGGATCATCATGCCCAAGAGCCCGTAGCGGCAAGAGCGGGTGCGCGCCGTGCGCGTGCTACCCGCCCAGGTTGTGGATGATGAACGCGCTGAGAAACCCGACGGCGGCCACCAGCCCGGTGAGGTTGTGGTGTTCCTCGAACGCCTCGGGAATCATCGTGTCGGCCAGCATGGCAAGGATCCCGCCGGCGGCCACGGCCGTGATGAACGCTACGGCTTCCTTGGGGGCGTTTTCCAACGCGGTGAATCCCAGCAGCGAGGCCCCACCGCAGAGCAGGGCGATGCCGCCCCAGACACCGAACACGTACCCCGCGCTACGGCCGGCTTTTTTCATGCCGGCCGTGCTGGAAAGCCCCTCGGGGACGTTGGAGATAAACACGGCCGCGAGCATGGCAGGGCTGACGGCCCCGGCCGTGATGAGTCCCAGGCCAAGGACCACCGATTCCGGGATGCCGTCCAGGAGAGCGCCGACGGCGATGGCCGTGCCGCTGCCGGGGCTGTCCTTTTCGGAGGGCTGCTTGCCCCCGGACCGCTTCCGGTGTTTCGCCCCGGAGCGTGCCAGCAGGGCGTTGGCGCTGACGTAGACCACGGCGCCGGCCAGAAACCCTGCCACGGTGGGCCACAGCCCGCCGCCCTGAACGGCTTCATCCACCAGTTCGAAGGCGAGCGCGGAGATGAGCACACCGGCGCCGAAGGCCATGATCGAGGAGACCAGCTTCGCCGGGATGGTCCACTTCCAGGACAGCCAGGCACCGAGGACCAGCGCCCCGCCCGCCAGCGTTCCCCAGAACATTGCCTGCGCCCACATCGGCATGCGTTGACCTTCCGCGGCCGCGAAGCCTGCTAGCTGGAAACCAAGGGAGTGTTCGGCGTTGAGCTGCCGGGCACCCCTCAGAATTCTTGCAGAACTTGGCGGTGAATGGCCGCAGCAGCACGACGGGACTTCGTGACGCCACCCAGGAGCAGCCGGGTCGTGCTGTTAGAGCCTATGGAGAAGCGGTCGAAGTAGCCCAAAACTCCTCGGCGCCGCACCGGAAAAATTACGCAATGCTTTTGTAGCGCAATTTTGCTTAGGTATGCCTAATCTAATACCATCGTCCGGGTGACCACGCAGATCGATTTCATGCGGGTGCCCTTTGCCTCGGATCTCGCGAGCTACGGGGACAGACCTGCCATCCTCACCGACACACTGACCCTGACCTACCAGGAGCTGGCGGAGCGGGTCGACGACCTGGCTGTCCGGCTCGGCACCGAACGGCGTCTTGTCGCGCTGGCCGCAGCGAACAACCTCGAATCGCTCGTTGCCTATCTGGCGGCACTGGCAGGCGGGCATCCCCTGATCCTCCTGCCCGAGGACAAACCAGCTGCCTTGGAATCCGTCGTTGGGGCCTATGACCCTGATGTGATTGTGCGGTCAGGGAACGGGCGCACTGTCCTTGAGGAACGTCGGCCGGGCACCCGCCACGAGTTGCACCCGGATCTTGCCCTGCTGCTGAGCACGTCCGGGTCAACGGGCTCGCCGAAGCTTGTTCGTCTCTCGCATGCGAACCTGCAATCCAACGCGGAGTCTATTTCCGAGTACCTGAACATCGGCCCGGACGACCGTGCTGCGACGACGCTTCCGATGTCCTACTGCTACGGGCTGTCGGTGATCAACAGCCACCTGCTCCGCGGTGCGGGACTGGTCCTCACCGACCTTTCCGTCGTTGATCCGTGCTTCTGGGAGCTTTTCCGAAAAGGCGGTGCGACGGCATTCGCCGCGGTTCCCTACACCTTTGAACTCCTGGAACGGGTGGGGTTCGCGGACATGGAGTTGCCCGGTCTGCGCTACGTGACCCAGGCCGGCGGCCGGCTCGCACCGGAGGCGGTGCAGCGCTACGCCGGGCTCGGCCGCCGGAGTGGCTGGGATCTTTTCGTGATGTACGGCCAAACGGAGGCCACCGCCCGGATGGCTTTTCTGCCTCCTGACCTCGCGCCCACAGTTCCCGGAGCCATTGGCATTCCCGTCCCCGGAGGCGCCTTCCGCATCGACCCCGTTCCCGGCCTGGAGCATGGCGAACTTATCTACACGGGCCCGAACGTCATGCTCGGTTACGCCGAGACGGCCGAGGACCTCGGGAAGGGCCGGAGCATCGGCGAGCTCCGCACCGGCGACCTCGCCCGGCAGCACCCCACAGGAGTCTACGAAGTGGTCGGGCGCCGCAGCAGGTTCGTCAAAATCGTCGGGCTGCGCGTTGACCTCGGGCAGGTGGAGCGGATACTGGCCGACCTCGGCGTGCAGGCAGCCAGCGCCGGGACCGACGACGGCCTCGTCGTCGCTGTCGAAGGCGACCACGACAAGCGACTGCTGCGCAAGGTCCTGGCCGAAGGATTGGGGCTGCCGCGTGCCGCTCTCCAGATCCATACCGTCGAAGATCTCCCGCGGCTGGCCACGGGCAAACTGGACTATCAGGCTGTCCTGGCGCTGTCCCGGCCCGAACCCGTGCACGCGCCTGCGGACGGGGCCGCCGACGGCCCCGGCAGCGTCCGAAGGATTTTTGCGGACGCACTGGAGGTCGCCGACATTGCAGACGGCGACACTTTTGTCTCCCTCGGTGGGGACTCGCTGTCCTACGTGGCGGCATCGGTCAGGCTGGAACAAGCTTTAGGCCATCTTCCGCCGGATTGGCACGTGACGCCTGTACGGGACCTGGAACCACGACGGCAAAAAGCTCCGGCCCGGAAGCTGCGGAGGTTCGTTGCGCCGCTCGAAACGAGCATCGTGTTGCGGGCCGTGGGGATCGTCCTGATCGTCAGTACACACGTCGGTTTGTTCAGCTGGCAGGGCGCGGCCCATGTCCTTATGGCCGTGGCCGGGTACAACTTCGCCCGCTTCCAGCTCTCGGGGGAGCGTGTACAGCGCCTGCGGCGGCAGCTGGCCAGCCTGGCCAGAGTCATCGTGCCCAGTGTGGCGTTTATCGCCGTCGCTTATCTGATCACTGACAAATACACACCTGCCAATATCCTGCTCCTGAATGCCATAATCGGGCCGGAGGCAGTGACTACACAGTGGCACTTCTGGTTCATCGAAATCCTGGTCTACCTTCTCCTGGGAATGACAGCCTTGCTGGCCGTTCCCTGGGTTGACCGCGCCGAGCGGCGTTTCCCCCTGCTGCTTCCGCTGGCTCTGACCGGAGCCGGGCTGTTCACCCGTTACGAACTGGTCAACCCGGGAGTGCCGAACACGGCGCCGGCCCTCTGGCTCTTCGCGTTGGGCTGGGCCATTGCACGGTCCCGGACGGTAGCCCAACGATGCGTAGTCTCAGCGATTGCGGTACTCACCGTTCCGGGGTTCTTCGAAAACGCGGCCCGGGAATGGACGCTCCTCGTCGGGATCCTGATGCTCATCTGGCTGCCCAGCATCCCGGTGCCGAAGGGCCTCCGCCGTCTCGCGGTGATGTTGGCCAGCGCATCCCTTTACGCGTACCTGGTCCACTGGCTGGTCTACCCGCCCTTGGTCGGGATAAGCCCGGCACTGGCCGTCGCGGCGTCCCTCGCCGCAGGGGCAGCGTACTGGGCCCTGTGCATGCGCGTGGTGGACGCAGCCACCCGCCGGCGGACCCGCTCGAAGAAATCCCTCAAACAAGTTCCCCCGTCCGCCTCGCGGACCAGTGAACATTCAGCGGGCTAGCGTCTGCCCCGTGTGAACTACTTCTCCGGGCGGCCGCCGCTTGATCCTGCTGCCAATCAGGACAGCCCAAAAAGGTGTGGTTGCAGGCACTCCCGGCTCCGGACCTGTACCCCGGCCGGCTGGCCAGGTCACCGCTTACTGGACCCGCGACCCCGGCAGGGACCAGGCCAGGGACGATGTGAAGGGTTCGCTGGGCAGGGAGCCGGCGGACCAGGACTCTGTGGACCGCACCACGGGAGTATGCCCGTGGCCGTCCTGGAGCATGGCGCGCACCGTTGCGGTGCCGGCGGCAATCACGAGTCCGAACAGCAGGACTACGAGCAGTTCCATTTTTGATTCCTCGGGGGTGGAGCGGATTGGATGACACCAGTTTCTGCAGCCCCCGTGTGAGCAACAGTGTGAATCCCCTGCGGCTGAATAACCGGGACGCCGGAGGACCTTCCGGCGTAAAATTACTCCTAGGGCCGAGACGTGGATTCGGCTCCTCGGTCCGCCAAAGATCGAGTCCCCAGGCACCACTCCCCCACAACCCAAGGGCCGCAAAGCCTGGGCTGTGCTGGCCTACCTCGCCCTGCAGCCGGACGGCATCAGCCGGTCCCGGACCGCCGCCCTGCTGTTCCCGGACGCCGCGGATCCGCTGGGTGCCCTGCGCTGGAACCTCTCCGAGCTGCGCCGGACCCTGGCAGGGGTCTCCATCGCCGGCGACCCGCTGCGGCTAACCCTGCTGCAGCCCTGGCATTGGGATGCCCTGGCCGGCGGCCGCGGCGCCGAGGTCGCCGATTTCCTGCACCGTGCGTTGTCGGCGGAAGCGCCCGACGGCGGCTCCCGGACTGCCGCCGCTGCCTTCCGCGAGCTGGGCTACCTGTCCGTGCAGCGCGGTGTCCCGGACCGGGCGGCGGGCTGGCTGGACCGCGCGATGCAGGCGGCGCGGGGCATCCCCGACGAGCAGGCCCGGATCTTCGCGATCCAGGGAATGCTGGCCTCGGACACCGCACACTACAGGGATGCGGTGGCTGCCTTCGCGGAGTCCAGGAGACTGGCACGGGCGGTCCGGAACCAGCGGCAGCAGGCGTTCAGCGAAGCGCTGCTGGGGCGCGTGCACCTGCTGCGGGGGGACCTGGAGCTCGCGGCCGCCGCCCTGGACCGGGCGCTCGGCGGGATCGCCGAAGAACACTGGACCGCGTTCGAGCCGTTTGCCGCCGGAGTCCGCGGCGAAACCTACCTTGCCGCCGGCCGGCTGGACGCCGCGGCGGACCTGATCGACCGGTCCTGGGTGATGGCCGAGCTCGCAGGCGACCACTGCTACATGGCGCTGGCCGCTGGCGCCGAGGCCCGGCTGTTCCTGGCGCACGGCGATCTCGCGGCCGCCGAGCACTGGATCGACCGGGGCCTGGAACCCAAGCCGTGGTACCTCTGGTACACCGCCCGGCTGCTGGATGTCGCGGCGGAAGTCACCATCGCCACGGGTTCGCCGCGGGCCTCACAGTTTGTGGAACGGCTGGCCGCGCTGGCCAGTAAGAGCGGCATGCGGGAGTTCGTGGTGCGGGCGCAGTCGCACCGGGCCGTGCTCGGCGACGAGGCCGCGGCCCAGGCCGTGCCCTGGCTGGCGAACGAGATCTACAACCCCGCGTTGACGGCGTTCCTTGCCCGGCGGCACAGCGTGGCTCTCTGAGCATTCCGCGGGTGAGCGGGTCCGCAGCCGATTCCGGAAGCCCTGTCCCGCCGTCGTCCGCGGGACTACCATGCAGCTGTACCGATGGGATTGCCACCGTGCTTCACTGTTGCGTGGAAGGACATCTGTCATGGAATGCATTACGTGGTTCGCCCCGATTCTGCCCGGGAAACTGGACGAGTGGAAGGCGAACGTCGAGGAAATAAAGGGCCCGCGCCGGGAAGAGCACGAAGCCTCGCGGGCGCGCATGGGCCTGGTCCGGGAAGTCGCCAGCCTGATGCAGACCCCGCAGGGGGACTTCACCTGCATCTTCCACGAGTCCGAGGACCTGGCCAAGGCCTACCAGACGCTCGCCGCGTCGGAGGATCCGTATGACGTGTGGTTCCGGGATCATCTGGCGAGTGTGCACGGGATGAGCGTGGACATGCTGATGGGGCCACTCCCGGCCACGCTGTTCCTCGACTACCGCGCCGCCGGATAGACGCTGTCGAAGCAGCACACCCGGGTTAAACAAAAGCAGGGCCCGTCAAAGACGGGCCCTGCTCGAAACCTGTAAGGTTCCGGACTCAGAAGAGTTAGCTGAAAGCTAAGTCTTAGAGAGCCTGGATGTTTACGGCCTGGGGACCCTTGGGGCCCTGCTCGGTTTCGAAGGAGACCTTCTGGTTCTCTTCGAGGGAGCGGAAGCCGGAAGAGGCGATCGCGGAGTAGTGTGCGAAGACGTCCTGTGAGGAGTCATCGGGGGAAATGAAGCCGAAGCCCTTTTCAGCGTTAAACCATTTGACGGTACCAGTAGCCATTATTTTTTGTCCTTCGTGAAGGTGGAGGAAAAGTCCCGACTTTCGGGTCCTCCGGTGTGGGGTGCTCAAAACCGCTGCTTCAGAAGAACAAGGTCTTTCAACCTTGCGTACTGCCTGAACTACGAACTGCATAAACACAACAACAGGATCAACACTACAGGAGATTTCCGGAGCGGATTACCACCGCGGTTTGAGCGGCGCCTCCGGTGCCTCATTTTGGGGCCCCCCGCCCGGACGCCGAACGGATCTAGAATGGCGGCATGACACCGCAGGAATTGGCCAACCTGGCGCACCTGCGCCGGGCACGGGACCTGATCGACCGCGATTACGCCCGGCCGCTCGATGTGCCCACCGTGGCCGCCGGCGCCCTGATGTCCCCGGCGCACTTCTCCCGCCAGTTCAAGGCGGCCTACGGCGAGACGCCCTACAACTACCTGATGACCCGCCGGATCGAACGGGCCATGGCGCTGCTGCGGGCCGGTGCCAGCGTCACCGACGCCTGCATGGAGGTCGGCTGTACCTCGCTGGGATCGTTCAGCTCACGGTTCACCGAGATCGTCGGAATGAGGCCCAGCGAATACCGGTCCCGGGAGCACCACGCGGTAAAGGCGATGCCGCCGTGCATTGCCCGGCTGCGCGCGCGGCCCGCCCGCAAACCGAGCAGGATTGAAGAAGCGCCCCCGCGAGCGCAGTAATAGCGTGGGAGACATGAACATTTCACTGCAGTATTCACAGATCACCGTCAACGACCTCGACGAGTCGCTCGCGTTCTACCGCGACGTGCTCGGCCTGGACGTGCGCAACGACGTCGGCTCCGACGGGCAGCGCTGGGTCACCCTCGGCAGCACGGCCCAGCCGGACCTGGAGCTCGTCCTGTCCGAACCGCACGCCGGCCGCTCCCAGGACGACGGCGACGCCCTCCAGCAGCTGCTCGTCAAGGGCGCCCTCCCCATTCTCGTGTTCCGCACGGACGATCTGGACGCCACCTTCGAGGCGGTCCGCGCCTCCGGCGCGGAGGTCCTCCAGGAACCCATCACCCAGCCCTGGGGCCCGCGGGACTGCGCATTCCGCGACCCGTCCGGCAACATGGTCCGCTTCAACCAGGCCGCCTAGCCCCAGGGGTGCGCGGGGACGGGTTCTCCCCCGGTCATGCCAGCGAGCATCGTCCGGTTCCGCGCACCGGTTTTGCGCAGGATCGAACCGACGTGCTTTTCCACCGTCTTGACCGAGATGCCCAGTTCCCGCGCTATCTGCTTGTCCGCCATGCCGCGGACCACCATGTCGTGGACCTCCTTTTCCCGGGCGGTGAACGAGTCGGCTGCCGACTCGGACTCCGGGGAGGAGGCGCCCAGGAGGTGGTCGAAGATGGCGCCCTCCAAGAGCGCCTGGCCCTGGCCCGCCGCGACCAGGATGCGGGCAATCGTGTCCCCGCTGGCCCGCCGGTTGATGAAACCGCGCACCCCGGCCTGCCGCGCCGAGCGCACCTGCTCCACGGTGGGGTTGTCGGTAAGCACAACAATCGCCACGCCGGGGTCCACCTCCCGGATCCTGGCCAGGACGCCGGTGGTGTTCTGGTGGACCATGTCCAGATCCACCAGGACGACGTCCGGGCGCAGCAGCTCGAATGCGTCGCACAGTTGCTCGGCGGTCCGGACCTCGGCGGTCACCTGGATGGCCGGTTCGGCGATGCTGAGCAGCCGGACCAGGCCGGCGCTGATGACCGGGTGGTCATTGGCGATGAGGATCTTCCACTGCGGCCGCCCGGACGCCTCCGGCTCCGGTGCCCGGTCCGGCAGGGTGGCGCGGACCGTGGTGCCCCAGCCGGGGGTCGTGTCGATGTGCAGCTCCCCGCCCAGGTGGATGGCCCGGGAGCTCATGCCGTGCAGTCCCAGGCAGCCCGCGGGCAGGGTCGCGTGGTCGCCGTGGGCCGCCGCGAGGTCAAAGCCCTGCCCGTTGTCCTCGACGACGACGGCGAACGTCCCGGCGTCGTAGATCAAACCCGTGCGGACCGTCGTGGCCCGCGCGTGCGTCACCACGTTGTTGAGCGCTTCCTGGACGATCTTGAACGCCTGATGCGCGATCTCCGGTGCGAGCGGGCGCGCGTCCCCGATCACCGTCAGCTGGGTCGCGGCGCCGGACATCGCCTCCACCCAAACCAGTTCGCCGGCGATCGCCTCATCCAGGGTCCGGCCGGCGAGCGCCGCCGGCCCCATGCCCAGGACCGTCCGGCGCGTCTCGGTGAGCGCGTCGTGGGCCATGGTCCGGGCCTTGCTCAGGTGTGGAGTCACCGTGTGCTCGCCGCCGTCGAGCCGGCTGGCCTTTTCGGCGTCGTCGAGGCTGAGCAGCAGGGTGGCCAAGGAACGGCCCACGGTCTCGTGGACATCCCGGACGGCGCGTTCGCGTTCGGCGGCGACGGCGGCCTCGCGTTCCCGGATTGACGCGGTGGCATGCAGTTCGGAGTTGGCCAGGGCGATGGCGGCGTGGCTGGCGAAAAGTTCGGCCAGGCGGGCTTCCTCGGCGGTGAACACCCTGCCCTGCTCCGGGCTGAACACGATGAAGGCCCCGATGATCTGCTCGCCCCACCGGATGGGAACCCCGATCACGGCGCAGTTCCAGCGCGGATCCGTCGCCGGGATATGCCCGCGTTCGATGCTGCTGTAGGCGTCCAGGATCACGGTGGAGCGGCTGCGCACGATCTGGCCGGTGAAGCCTTCCCTCAACGAGAAGGTCTGGCCCTCCTGGCACCCGACGCCGATGTCCACTTTCTTCGTGTAGGTGCCGCTGGCTTCATTGACCAGGGCGATGGAGCCTGACTCGCAGCCCAGCAGGGAGGTCGCATGGCCCAGGACCCGGCCCAGCAGCGGCTGCAGCTCGAACCGCCCGGCGAGGTCAAAGGCCAGCGCAGCGACGGAATCGAGTTTGTGCTGGGCCCCCTCGACGTCGCGCAGGCTCCGGACCAGCGTGTCGAATTGCGGCTCGGCTTCTGACATGGTTCGTCCTCCTTGACGAAACGCGGGCCCAAGGGGGTGCCGGTCTGCTGGGAATCTACCACCACAACCGGATGTTCGGACACCCCGTGCGTGCGGGTTATCCCGCCCCGCGGAGGTGGGGAAGTCCTCATACCGCCCGCGCCGGGCCGATGGTTGGGTGGAAGCACAGAAGGTTACGCCAGCACCAGTTCCCACAGGGAGAAACTCATGGCCCGCATCGGGATCCTGACCAGCGGCGGCGACTGCCCCGGCCTGAACGCCGTCATCCGCTCCTGTGTGCTGCGCGGGATCCGCGTCCACGGGGATGAGTTCGTGGGATTCACGGACGGCTGGCGCGGCCTCGTGGAGGGCAGCACCATCAACCTGGACTGGATGAGTGTGCGCGGCATCGCCGGCCTCGGCGGGACCATCCTCGGCACGTCGCGGGTCAGTCCCCTGGGGGAGGGCGGCGGCATCGACCGGATCCAGGCGAACCTGAGGTCCGAGGGGGTGGACGCCCTGATCGTGATCGGCGGCGAGGGCACCATGGCGGCGGCGAAGATCCTCAGCGACTCCGGCATCCCCATCGTCGGGGTGCCCAAGACCGTGGACAACGATCTGTCCGCGACGGACTTCTCCTTCGGCTTCCACACCGCCGTAGAGATCGCCACGGAAGCGATCGACCGGCTCAAGACCACCGGGCAGTCCCACCACCGGTGCATGATCGCCGAGGTGATGGGCCGGCACGCGGGGTGGATCGCGCTCTACGCCGGCATGGCCACCAGCGCGCATGCCATCCTCATCCCGGAGCAGACGGCCAGCCTGGCGGAGATCTGCGAGTGGGTGGAAGGCCCGTTCCGACGCGGCCGCACCCCGCTGGTGGTCGTGGCCGAGGGATTCATCTCAGCCGGCATGGCCGCCCCGCATGCCGACCGCGGCCTGGACGGCTTCAACCGGCCCCGGCTCGGCGGGATCGGCGAGCGCCTCGCCCCCGTAATCGAGGAGCGGACCGGCATCGAGACCCGGTCCACGACGCTCGGGCACATCCAGCGGGGCGGCGCCCCGAGCGCCACGGACCGGGTCCTGGCCACCCGGCTGGGCCTCGCCGCCGTCGACGCGATCCATGACCGGGCCTGGGGGAAGATGGTCGCCACGCGCGGGGACGAGATCGTCCGGGTGAGCCTGGCGGAAGCCGTGGGCAAGCTCAAGACCGTCCCGCAGCACCGCTACGACGAGGCGACGTACCTCTTCGGTTAAGCGTCCACGTCCGACGGCGGACCGGCCGGCGGGTGCCTCACCGCTGCTAACGCCACCTAATGACACCCCAAACAATTGCTTGACACAACCAGGCTGTGGTATTTGACTCAAGTTGTCATATCCACTTTTTGGAGGAACATGTTGAACGCACCCAGGAAATTCGCTGCACTCTCGCTGGCCGTTGTGCTTACGACCGGCGCCACCGCCGCCGCTCCGGCCTTTGCTGTGGGCGAGGGCCCCAATTACGGGGGCAATGAGACCATCAACACCTCGATCCTGCGCTCCTACGACGAGGTGGTCGCTGAACTGCAGAAGCAGGACGCCCGCCAGTCCGCGCTGGAGCTGGAAGTGATCGGACAGTCGGTCAAGGGTCGTGACCTGTACCTGGCGAAGTACCTGACCAACCCGGACAACCCGACCATCCTCTACCTGACGCAGCAGCATGGCAACGAACAGCTGACCACGGAGGGGGCACTGGAGTTCATGAAGCATCTGGGAACAGCCAAAGCCCAGGGAGTGCTCGACGGAGTGAACATCCTGGTGGTCCCCATGCTCAATCCCGACGGTGCCATGGGTGACGTCGACTTCCCGCTGGATGGTTACATCGCCGACGGCGGCAGGACGCTGACGCGGACCAACGCGAATAACGTGGACCTCAACCGCGACCATGTGAACAAGCTTGAGCCGGAGACTCAGGCGCTGCACGGGAATGTGATGCGTGCCTACGACGTCGATTACATGATTGATCTCCATCACCAGGGGACGCAGAGTGAACGGGACGGGGAGCTGGTGTCGGGTTCGATTCTCTACCCCACCACCCCCAACGTCGACCCGGCTGTGCTGGAAGGATCCAAGCGCCTGGGTGCCGTGGTGTTCAACGCCGTCGACTCCACCGGGTGGGGCCACCTTGGCAGGTACGTTGGCGGAGACGCCGAAACCATCAGCCGCAACGGCATCGCCGTGGAATACGGCATTTCGACCATCCTGTTCGAAATGCGCGGCATGTCGGACAACACGAGGGAATCCGCAGTGCTCGGCCAGAAGAGCAACGGTTACCTCATCAAGCAGACCGTTGTCACCCTGGACGCCACGGCCCGGGCCATCGCCAACGGTTCGATCGCCACGGCGGACACCTCGTTCTGGGACACCCTCGCGGAGCAGACCAACCGCACCTCCGAGTAGGTCCCTCGACGTCAGCGGAGCCGGCCACCACAAGGTGACCGGCTCCGCCGTCGTACTGGACGAGATGCAGTGCCTAGAAGACCCGGATCGGGATCTCGGCCGGGTCCATGAGCAGCGACTCGATCTCGTCGTCGAGCTTGACCAGGGTGATGGACGCCCCGGCCATGTCCAGGGAGGTGCAGTACTCGCCGACGTAGCTGCGGCCCACGCTGATGCCCTGCTCCGCGAGGCGCTTGTGGGCCTGGCCGTAGAGCAGGTACAGCTCACTGATGGGGGTGCCGCCGAGGCCGTTGACCATCAGGGCCACGCGGTCGCCGTCGCCGAAGGGCAAGTCACCGACAATCGGGGTGAGCATCTCCTCGACGATCTCGTTCGCGCTCATCATCTGGGCACGGCGACGGCCCGGCTCGCCGTGGATGCCGACGCCGATCTCGATCTCGTCCGGGCCGAGTTCGAACAGCGGGCTGCCCTTGGCCGGCGGGGTGCAGGCGGTCAGCGCGACGCCCATGCTGCGGGTGACGGAGTTGACCTTCTCGCCGATCCGGATGACCTCGTCCAGGTCCGCGCCGCGCTCGGCGGCGGCCGCGACGGCCTTGATGACGAAGAAGTTCCCGGCGACGCCGCGACGGCCGATCGTGTAGGTGGAGTCCTCCACGGACACGTCGTCGTTGATGAAGAGGGTCCTGACGTTGATGCCCTCGGCGGAGGACATTTCCTGGGCCATGTCGAAGACCATCTTGTCGCCGGTGTAGTTGTTCACCAGCAGCAGCACACCCTTGGGCGAGGCCATCATCTTGGTGGTCTCGTAGACGTAGTCAAACGGCGGGGCGGCGAAGACGTCGCCCGGGCAGGCGGCGTCGAGCATGCCCTTGCCCACGATCATGACGTGCGCCGGTTCGTGGCCGGAGCCGGAACCCTGGACGATCGCGACCTTGTTCTGGTCCGGGCCGTCCGCGCGCATGATTAGGTTGTATTCCGGGACGTACTTGAGCGTGTCCGGGTTGGCCAGGGCCAGGCCTTCGAGCATGTCGGGGACGAACTGCTTGGGGTCGTTGACGAACTTTTTCATAGGAGTCTCCACGTCGTTGTGATGGTCAAGTTGAAAAGGAACAGAAACAAATAGTGGCTAGCGCTGGTCCCAGCCCTCGGTGATGCGTTCGATGATGATGGCGATCGCGACGGCGCCCGCGTCCGGGGAGCCGATGCTGCGTTCTCCGCTGTAACTGGCCCGCCCGCGCCTGGCCTCCAGCGTGCTGGTGGCGTCCGCGCATTCCCGGACGGTCTTGGCGAACGCGGCGCGGCATTCGGCCGGTCCGGCGTCGGCGGCGAGCTGGCGTTCCAGTTCGTCGGTGGCCGGGACCAGCGCGTCCAGCAGCGTCTTGTCCCCCAGGCTAGCGTTGCCCCGGGCCATGATGCCCTCGGCGGCGGCGCGCAGCATCGCGACGGCGGCGGCGCCGTCGATCTTGTCCACGGTCTTGGCGGCGGCGGAGGCGCGCAGGAACGCGGTGCCCCACAACGGGCCGGAGGTCCCTCCGATCCGGGAGGAGATCACCAGGGCGATCTGCTGTAGGAAGGTGGCGACGTCGTCGCGCTTGAGCGCGTCCCAGTCCTGCAGGACCTTCTCGAAGCCGCGGGCCAGGGAATAGCCGAGGTCGCCGTCACCGACGACGGCGTCCAGGTCGCCGAACTCCTTTTCCTTGTCGACGGCGGTCTGCGCAATTGTGCGGACGACGTACTCGACGTCGGCGAGGTCGGTGGCGGTCATGGGGTCTCCGTCGGGGTCGAAGGGGCGGTGGGGGTGCCGGTGCCGGGCCTGGGCTGTGACGTCGGCTGGGGCAGCGGCCGGTCCAGGATCTCCCGCAGCGTCTCCAGCGTGACGGCGCCGGGGACTTCGACGCCGGCCGGGTTGGCGAGGGTCTCGGCGGCCTCGCCGGGATCGCCCAGGGAGCTGACCACCAGTGAGGCGCCGGTGAAGTCCTCGTCCCGGGTGTAGCCGCTGACGGTGACCAGGGTGCGGAGTCCGGCGGCGAGGGCTGCGCGCAGGCCGTTGGCGCTGTCCTCGACCACCACCGCGTCGTCGGGGTCCAGCTGCAGTTCCCGGAGCGCCAGGAGGTAGATGTCCGGGGCGGGCTTTTTCTGCCGGACGATGTCGCCGGCGAACATGGCGAAGTGCTGCGCGAGCTCCCCGCCGACGGCGTGGGTGAGGACGGCCCGGACGGCCGGCTCCGCGGAGGTGGAGGCCACCGCAAGGGTCCACCCGGCGTCGTGCGCTTCCTGGGCGAGCCGGGCGATACCGGGCCGGGCGGGCATCACGCCGGAGGCCACCAGTTCCTTGTAGATGGCGGTCTTGCGCTGGTGCCAGGCCAGAATGGCCCCGTCCACGGCGGCGTCGTCCCTGAGGCCGAGGCGTGCGGTGAGGTCGGGTGTGAGGATGCTGCGCATGCGTTCCTTGCCGCCGCCGATCTTGACCTTCTCCCCGTATTTCTCCACGCTCCACTGCACGGGGACGTTGAACTCGGTGAAGGTCTGGTTGAAGGCCGGGAGGTGGCCGTGCTGTTCGGTGTCGGCGAGGACGCCGTCGCAGTCGAAGATGAGCGCCGGCATCAGCGGCCGCCCTTGCCGGCGCTGCCGAACTGCTCGGTGAGTTCCTTGACCATGGTCATGACGTCCGCCCGGTTGTGTTTGAACAGCGACGGCGGGTCCCACTTGTTGTTTTCTTCGGCGCCTTTGAGGAAGGCCAGAGAGGACTTCATGAAGGTCTCCTTCAGGGCGGTGGAGATGTTGACCTTCGCGCAGCCCCGGGCGATCAGGTCCGCGAACTGCTCCGGGCTCAGGCCGGACCCGCCGTGCAGGGCG
The DNA here is from genome assembly GCF_059383555.1 of Pseudarthrobacter sp. MDT1-56. Classification (NCBI taxonomy): domain Bacteria; kingdom Bacillati; phylum Actinomycetota; class Actinomycetes; order Micrococcales; family Micrococcaceae; genus Pseudarthrobacter; species Pseudarthrobacter sp. MDT1-56. Next base: position 284,793 of record NZ_JBWZCK010000005.1, on the reverse strand, counting down.
ATGGGGATGTTGCGGGCCTCGACGATCTCGGTGACGCGGCCGACGTCGAGCACGGGGGCGGCCTTGTAGGAACCGTGCGCGTTGCCGATCGAGGGGGCGAAGACGTCGATGCCGGTGGCGTCGATGAAGTTCAGCGCGGTTTCCAGGCTCTGCTGCGGAGCGACGTCGTCCGAGCCGTGGTCGTCCTCGACGCCGGTGATCGCCTCGATCTCGCCTTCCACCTGTGCGCCGTACTGGCGGGCCTCGGCGACGACCTCGATGGTCTGGCGCTGGTTTTCCGCCACGGGCAGGTTGGAGGCGTCAAAGAGCACGGAGTTCCAGCCGGCCTTGAGGCATTCGGTGACCACATCCCGGTCCGGGCAGTGGTCCAGGTGCAGAGTGACCGGGACTTGGATGCCGCGGGTCAGTGACTGCCACATGTCGAACAACTGGCGGGAGCCGATGCTCCGGACCGTCTTGACCGAGGTCTGCAGGATGACCGGGGAGTTCGCCTCCTCGGCGGCGGCAAGGACCCCCTCCATGGTCAGGTCGTTGAAAATGTTGATCGCCGGCACCCCGTAACGGGCATGGAAGGCCGGATCAACGATGTCCTTGAGGGGCACAACACCCACGGGAACCTCCTAGGTTGGCTGCCTCCCACGCTAGGGGAGCTTCGCCGCTTCGGGTACGGGGGGAACCCCGCATGCGCCCTTGGGGGTCATCCCCACCTGTCGGGCCGGACGGGTGCCGTGTTTGAGTTGGCCCACTATCCCCCAGCGAAAAGGATCAGAGCCATGGCCGACGGAACCGTACTGGAAACCATCACCCTCGAGGAAGCCCAGCAAGTCATCGACGCCGCCGCCAAGAAAGCCGCGGAGATCGGCCAGCCGATGGACATCGCCGTGGTGGATGCCGGCGGGAACCTCAAGGCGCATGCCCGGATGGACGGGGCCAACATCGGCTCCATCACCATCGCGATCAACAAGGCGTACACCTCCATCGCCTTCCAGTGCGAGACCGGCGGCCTGCAGGAAGCCACCCGGCCGCACGGGCCCATCCACGGGCTGAGCGACGCCCACGGCGGCCGGCTGGTGGTGTTCCCCGGCGGCATCCCGCTGGTGCGCGACGGCCGGATCATGGGCGCGATCGGTGTGTCCACCGGCACCATCGAGCAGGACCAGGAGGTCGCCGAGGCCGGAGCCGGGGCTTACTGACCGGGCTTCACTCAGCGCCGCCCTGAATCATCCTCTGCGCGTCAGCCCGGGCCGCGCATCAGTGACCGCGCCGTCTGCAGGGAGTGCCGTGTCGACGAAATTCCCTGACGAGATCTGCCGCTTGACCTGCTCAAGCTCATCTTTGAGCAGGTCAACGGTGGCACGGTATTTTTCGAAGTCCGCCGCCCGGCGCCTGGCCACGGCGAAACCGATGCTGGCGGCAAGAATGGCGAGCGGAAACGACACCAGCAGGGCCCAGCCGGAGATGGCAAGGAAGTCCAGCGCTACGGGGAGTGCCTGCTGGAATGCCAGGAAGTCGTTGACCCCACTGACCACTCCGTTCAGCGCGGAGTCCAGCGGGCCCAGGAACTGCCCCACGAGAGGCGTCCCGGAAAGCGACGGAGCGCTCAGCGGCGGGTCTCCCCCTGCCGACCAGCGCGAATCACCGAAATGGTTCAGGACGTAGATCCCGGCGCCCGCGTTGAGGGCTGCGAAGAGCAGGACGGAACCGAGCGCCGTCCAATGAAGCCTGCGCGGACGCCAGACGCCGGCCACGAGCGCGAAGACGGCGGCCGCAACCCAAGAATAGATGCGGAGTTCGTCGCGGCTCAGGCCGCCCAGTAGATCCAAGGAATTCCCTGCCCCCTTCAGTTGGAATCAATGCTTGATCCGGTCGCAGGCGAGCCTACCCCAGTCAGGACTCCCGCACCTTCCAATGAGCGCCGCCCCAGGCTACCGGGAGCGGGAACCGGCATATTCCGGGACGACTGGAGGCGAAGCCGCTTCTGCCCGCCATGGGATGGCCGGACTGTCCGCGGGCTCTTCGCTGCGGCTCCAGCGCCCAACCGCGCGGCCCACGGCCATCGAAAGCCGGTGGGACGGCTGTTCCACGTAGCGGTAGAACAGCTCGGCGGCCGCAAACGAGGCGGCCACGGAGACGGCGAGCGCCAGCGGAAGCGAGACCGATCGCAGCAAGGTGACGCCGGCCAGGATGATCGGAAGGTGCACAAGATAGAGGCTGAAGGACACGCGTCCCAGCCATTGCGCGGCGGCCGTGTCACCGATCCTCTTAGCCGAGCGGCAGGACACGAACAGCAGGACGATCAGCGTCGCGCCCACCGTAACAACGGCCTCGACGCCGGGGATCGGCTGCGCGGGGCTGATCCATTCCGCGTTGGCCAGGAATATGCCCGCGGCGGCTACGAAGATCCAGACGACGCGGGGCCAGGACTCGGTCAGTTCACGGATCCGCTCACGCTCGGCGCCGAGGACGGCCCCGATGGCGAAAATCGGGAGGTAGGACAGCCACTCCACGTCCTGCAGGGCCCCCACCGCGACCAGCAGGAGCGCAACGCCGATTTTCACGTGCCAGAAGCGCCGCCAGCGGAGGGCGATGAGGACGTAGGCCGGGAGCAGGAGGGAGAACAGAACTTCCCATTTGAGGGACCACAGCGGGGTGTTGATGGTGCTCGCATTGAGCAGCAGCAGCCCGTCCTTGAGGACCTGGCCCATGCTGGGGTCGGTGACGTAGATGTCCGCCCACGGGCTCTGCAGCGGCGATGCCGACCGGGGAATGATGGCCATCAGCGCCACAGCCACCGCAAGGGACGCCCACGCCGGCAGGTAGAGGCGGAAGAAACGCTTGGCGTAGTACTGGGCCCACTTCCCGGCTGCCCCCGGCCGGGTGAACGGCAGGACCAGGACGAAGCCGGAAAGCACAAAGAAGACGTGGACAGCCGGAGTGCCGTTCCAGAGCAGGTGCAGCGGGGAGAAGACGGCCCACGCCTCCGCGGTGTTGAGCCCCGCGGAGCGGTCGCCACTGACAACGTTCCCGATTCCCGGGAGCGTTGACAAGGCGTGACAGGCGACAACCAGCAGGGCGGCAAGCCCCCTGAGGCCATCCAGCTGCGTGACTCGTGTTTGACCGTTTTTAGAGCGCATTCACCTTATGTTACCAGTTCGTTACATTGCGCCCCTGGCGGCTGGGCGTATTTTCAGTCCGTTCCGTGGAGACCGGACCGGTGGCCGCGACGTCATTCCCGCCCCGGGCTTCCGGCATCAGCCCCGGCGCAGCGGCCAGGGGCTCCACCCGCCTGCCACATCCCGCAGCCTGACCTCAGCGTCGTGGAGGCGGGCGTCGTCGACAGAGGCGGGTTCGCCTTGTCCGCTTTCCGAGCCGGAGCCGTCGAACGCGGTCAGGGCGTATTCGCTCCACCGCTTGCGGCCCACGGGGTAGCGTTCGCTGTAGCCGCCGGCCGCTACAGAGAGCACCAGCCTCTCCAGTCGGCCGGCTGTTGTCTCCACCGTTTCGTCGCAGGCGTCGCAACCGCAGACCGGAAACGCGAAGTCATGCAGCACCCCGGCGTGCACCATCACCCCCGGATACCCGGTCAGCACAAACGTCAGGGCCGCCGCCCGGGAATCCCGCGGGGCGACTTTGACCGCCCGCAGCAGGTCCCGGCCCTCGATCAGCAGCTCGCCGGCATGCACCGGATTGTCCAGGACCTCGACGTCGTACACGGCCGTGAGATGGTCGATCAGGGCACGGACGACGACGTGCAGCCCGGCGAAACGCTCGGGGTGGCTCTCCACGCTGTAGGACTCCGGGTCGGGCGCACCCGCGCCCCATTGCCGGCCGTAGGGAATGGGCTCCCCATCGCGGTTGTAATAGGTCTCAGCCGTCAGGGCGGGCCGGACGTAGCGGGGCTGTCCCGCTGACCGGAACACCGGAAGGGGCCTTGCCGGGGGCTCCTCCGGCTCTTCCTGGGCCCAGTCGGACAGCACGGAAATCAGCCCGCGGACCGCGTCGTCGTCAGCGCTGCGCAGAGCCTCGAGCAGGCGGTCAACCTCGAACGCCTTCTCCCGGTTTCCCACCGTGGAAGGGGCCCCTTCGTAGGCTGTCCACTTCGCGTCCGGCCGGAGCCCGGCGATGGTGTTCCCGACGAAGACCGCCGCAGCAGCACGGAGGGTGCTGTCGTCCGCGAGCTGGGAGCCGGCCGTGCGCAGGAACCGGATAAGCCGCTCAGGGTCCGCGGCCAGCTCCTCAGCCCGGACTCCCTGGGCCTCGCAGAATTCAACGAACGGGCCATAGGCTTCAAGGTGCCGGACCACCGCGGGGCCGGCCCCTTCCCGGTACAGCGCCGTGCGCCGCGGCATCGGTTCCGGCATTCCGGTGGGCTGCCCTTCGAACAAGTCCTCTGCTGTCCCCATAACCGCGATCCTAATCCCCCGAGCTCCTCGTAGAGTCCGCCGACGTTCGTACCGGCGTTCGCCATTGATGCCATCGCGAAGCGCACCTCTCCCGGTATCATCGCCACCGGCCCGCCACCCGCCTGCGACCGATGACGAGGGTCGAGCGGGCCGCTTCGATGTCGTCGTCGGACCGGGGTTTCTCGCCCCGTCGCCTATGTGAGGTATCGGTAGACCGTGGCGCGGGAGACTCCGAGCATCTTGCCGATGTCTGAGGCGCTGTTGCCCTTGCCTAACTCGTCGGCCGCAGCGAGGTGATCATCCTCCTGATATCCCGGTACTCGGGAGTGTCCGCGTACCTCTTCGCCTTCTCCAGATACGGCAGGGTTGCGTCTCCAGGCGTCACGTTGTTGGCAGGGTCGTAGAACGCCCCGAACATGGCAGAGTTGGGCGGCCAGAGGAAGAAGTGGAACATGTAGCACGCAGAATCCCCCGTTGGTACCGGGCCGGTCACGATGCCGTAGGCAGCTCCCGGCGTATCCGCTGGCCCGGGATCCTCGGCGTTGCCGCGGGTCTCGAACACGTACCGGGGCGCCGCACCGTTCTGCGTGAGCGCCGTCATCTCCTGCGAGTCCAGGACGGAGTAAGGGTACCGCTCCGTACAGGTGGAACCCGTGGCCATGTTGGTCCGGAGAGTAGCCAATGGCTTCCCGGCCTGGTTCTTAACCTCAGCGAATGCGCCACCACCTTCTGCCAGCTCACCGGCGGGATCCCTGACGGTCCACGCGGCGGGCAAGTCGAATGTCAGCTGGCCGTCCGCCGTCGTGTACTTAGTCCAGGCCGCCGACGACGTCGGGGCGCCAGTAGCGCTCGGTGACCCACCCGAGGAGGGCCCTTGGCTCGGTGCTGCGGTTGTCGTGACTGAGGCGGCGGGTCCGCTCGGAGTGTCCGACGCCGGCGGCGCGGCCTGCTGACCACACCCGGAAAGCGACACGGCAAATAGAAATGCCGCGGAAACCACAACGCTGGACGATCTTGATCTGCTCATGTGACCCTCCCGGTACCGACGATGGTCCCTTAAGTGTCGCGCCCCCCGGAACTTCCGGAAACTCCTGATCAGCATCCAGGATCCGTCCATCACATGGGTGCGGCCACCGCGTGAGCTCTCTTCGAAACGTACTTTGGTGGGTCGTTTCAAGAATTCACGCGGTGGCCGCCTCACGCCCGGGAGCCGGGCCGTTACATCATGCTAATGGGCGCTTCCGATTTCGTCTCGGCGGAGCCCAGCGAGGGAGGTGCTGTGGTCGCGGCTGCATGCCCGGCGAGGACACCCGTCTGGTGCCGAAGCTTCAGCCGGTACATCAGGACGCCGGCGAGGGTGACGGCAGCGACGAAGAGAACCCCGCCCCACTGCAGGTACCACTCGAATGGCGGCACGGAGTTGTAAATTTCCGGACGTGGCCAGATGAGGTTCACAGTCATGGCGCCGCCCCACAGGACCGCGAGGATGTTCACCGGCAGTCCCCATTTGCCCAGGCTGAAGCCGGGCTCGGTGCCGTCATCGGGCAGCGGCCACTTTTTGGCCAGGCGGTTCCGAAGCATGGGCACGGTCACCAGCAGGTAGGAGAGGTAGATCAGGACAATGCTGATGCTGGAGAGGATGGTGAAGATGGCGGGCTGGGAGACATTCACGATCAGCGGGATGATCGCGATGATTCCGATCACGATGGCGGCGACCGTTGGGGTCTTCCGGACGGGGTGTACCTTGCCCAGGTGGCGGCTGAAGGGAAGGTTGTTGTCCCGGGCCATTGCAAACATCATGCGGATGGCGGCGGCATGGACGGCCAGCGTACAGACCATGACGGCCACCACGATGCACAGCAGGAAGGCTTTGCCGAAGGGGCCGCCCAGCACGGAGAGCACTATGTATTGCAGGCCGCCGTCAGGAGAGCCTAGCTTGGGATCGTTTAGGTCCGGGGCCGCGAGGAGTCCGGTGAGGAGGATCAGTCCGCCCAGCACAAAGGACGCGGTGATCGCCCGCAGGATGGCCCTGGGGGCTGTGCGCTTCGGGTCCTTCGTCTCTTCGCCGAGGGAGCTGGCGGTATCAAAGCCGTACATCACGTAGCCCGATGCCATGGCGCCGATGATGAACACTCCGAAGAAGCCCAAGGGGTGGTCCGCCCCAAACCCGGTGGTTTCGAAGAGGATACCGGGTCCGCGGACCATGTGCCATGCAAGTGCAAGGATAAGCAACACCGCGGCAACAAGTTCAACGAGGACGCCTACGCTGTTGATCTTGGTCATGAGTTTCACGCCGAACGCGTTGATGAGGGTGGAGATGCCGATCATGATGCTCGCGAGCAGTACCCCGTTGAGGGCGAAGTCGTAGGTGCCGGTGCCGTCACCGATGATCTGGAACCCGGACCAGATCTGGGGCAGGGTGAGCTGGAGGGCCAGCGCCACGGCACCCAGGGCCACAATTGAGGAAATCAACAACAACCACCCGGCCAGCCAGGCGAAAGTGCCGGAGGAGAGCCTTTTGGCCCAGTTGTAGACCGAACCGGCCACAGGGTAACGCCCTGCCAGTTCGGCGAAGCATAAGGCCACCATCAGCTGCCCGGCGAAGACAATTGGCCAGGACCAGGCGTAGGCCGGGCCGGCCATCGCGAAACCGAAATAGAAGAGCTGAAAAACGCCGGTAAGGATGGAGATGTAGCTGACTCCGGCCGCGAAGCTGGCGAACTTGCCGATGCTTCGGTCCAGGGTCTGGGCATATCCGAACTGGTCCATGCCGCTTGAATCAGTACTCTTGCTGGGTTCTATCAATGGAACTCCTAAGTCAGAAAAGCACGATGGTGGTGATTTGCGGCCGCTTTGGACGCAGATGAAACCAAGCGACCGGGCGCCGCGCCGTTGTGGCGCCCGGCTGTTTCCCCAATGCTGTTGCCTAGTGGGCTGTGCCCTCCCCCGTTTCCTTCGGAGCCGAAGCCGCCCCGAACCAGCCGCTGGGCGCGGGCTGGATGTTCTGCCAGATGTGCTTTGCCTCGCGGTACTCGTTGAGGCCCGCCCGGCCGAGTTCGCGGCCGATCCCGGACTTCCCGAAGCCGCCCCACTCGGCCTGGGGCACGTACGGGTGGTAGTCGTTGATCCACACGGTTCCGTGCCGGAGGGCGCCGGCGACGCGCTGCGCTTTAGAGGCGTCCGATGTCCATACCGCGCCGGCCAGGCCGTACTCTGTATCGTTCGCGATTGCGATGGCCTGATCCTCGGTCCGGAACGTCTCGATGGTCAGCACCGGGCCGAATGACTCCTCGCGCAGTACGCTCATGCCGGAGCGGCAGTTGCCGAGGACGGTGGGCGGGTAGAAGTAACCGTCGGCGAGCGGTCCCTCGTCAGGGATGTAGCCGCCACACAGCAGCTCGGCGCCCTCCGCAATGCCGGCCTGTACGTAGGCGTGGACCTGGTCCCGGTGCTTGGCGGAAATGAGCGGCCCGGTCTCGGCGTCGGGATCGAACGGCCCGCCCATCCGGATCTTTTTCGCCCGTTCCACGATCTCGGCCGCAAAGCGGTCTGCAATCGACTCCTCGACGACGAGCCGCGCCCCTGCCGAGCAGACCTGCCCGGAGTGCAGGAAAACAGCAGTCAGGGCGTTGTCGACGGCGGCGTCCCAGTCGGCGTCCGCGAAGACGACGTTCGGGTTCTTCCCGCCGAGTTCGAAGGCGACGTTCTTCACGGTCTCCGCGGCCGCGGCCATGATCGTCTGGCCTGTGGCCAGGCTTCCGGTCAGGGAGACGAGGTCGACGCGCGGGTCGGAGCTGAGTGGGCCGCCCACCGTCGAGCCTGGTCCGGTGACGAGATTGGCGACGCCGGCAGGGACGCCTGCCTCTTCGAGGGTTTCCATGAGCAGGATCGAGGTGGACGGTGTGAGCTCGCTGGGCTTTAACACGAACGAGTTTCCGGCGACGAGTGCTGGCGCCACTTTCCATGCAGCCTGGAGGAGCGGGTAGTTCCACGGTGCGATGAGGGCACAGACACCGAGCGGCTCGTAGACCACGCGGCTGATGGCGTTGGGCTGGCCCGTGTCGATCACCCGGCCGGCGTCGAGGCCTGCGATCTTTCCGTAGTAGCGGAAGCAGGCAGCAATGTCGTCCATGTCGTACTCGGCCTCGACGAGGCGTTTGCCGGTGTCGAGCGCCTCCGCCCGGGCGTAGGCGGCCTTGTCCCGCTCAAGCAGGTCGGCCACGCGAAGCAGCACGTTACCCCGCTCGATATCTGTGAGCTTGCGCCACGGGCCGCCATCGAACGTTGCCCGTGCACTGGCGATCGCCCGCTCCGCGTCCTCGACGGTGGACGACACGACCACTGCCACTTCGTGACCGTCTGCCGGGCAGCGCACGGAGGTGGTGCCGCCGTCGGACGCCTGCTGCCAGGCTCCGCCGATGTAAAGGCCCTTGATGGGATCCCGTGATTTCCCGGCCTGATGGACTTGCTCAGCTGTGGCAGTCATTGTCTCTCCTTCTGGTGTGTGCATCCGTCATTCCTAGCCCCTGGTCGCAGGGGCGGCGTTGCCGTTACGCTCCAGCGGGCTGACGCCGTGCCGGTAGAACTCCGTGTGCTGCGGCGCCAACGGTGCATTGCCGGCGATCAGGTCGGCGGCCTTTTCAGCGAGCATCATGACAGGCGCGTAGATGTTGCCGTTGGTGACATAGGGCATGGCGGAGGCGTCCACCACGCGGAGGCCCCTGGTGCCGTGCACGGTCATGTCCAGCGGGTTCACTACAGCCATGGGATCGGAATCGGGGCCCATCTTCGCAGTGCAGGACGGGTGGAGTGCTGTTTCGGCGTCGCGGGCAACCCAGTCGAGGATCTCCGCGTCCGTCTGCACGGCCCGACCCGGCGACAGCTCGCCCCCGCTGAAGGGGTCCATGGCGGACTGGCCCAGGATGTCACGGGCAACTCGAACGGCCTCAACCCATTCGCGGCGGTCCTGGTCCGTGGAGAGATAGTTGAACACCATGGACGGGTGCACGGTGGGATCAGTGGACTTGATCTTGAGGGTGCCGCGGGAGTCGGAGTACATGGGGCCGATGTGCACCTGGTAGCCGTGCTTGGCATCGGCCTTCTGGCCGTCGTAGCGGACTGCGACCGGAAGGAAATGGAACATCAGGTTCGGGTACGCAACGTCCTCGTTGGAGCGGACGAAGCCGCCGCCCTCGAAGTGGTTGGTGGCTGCCGGTCCCGTCCGGCCCAGCAGCCACTGGAGCCCGATCAGCGGGTAGCGCCACAGGTCAAGGTTAGGCTGCATGGAGACCGGCTGGGTGCAGGCGTGCTGGATGTAGACCTCGAGGTGGTCTTGGAGGTTTTCGCCGACGCCGGGCAGGTTGACAACGGAGTTGATGCCCAGGGAGTTCAGGTGGGCCGCGTCTCCAACGCCGGAGAGCTGGAGCAGCTGTGGGGTGTTGATGGCGCCGCCTGCGAGGATCACTTCGCCTGCGTTCACCTGGTGGGTCCTGCCATTGCGGCGGTAAGTGACGCCGGTAGCCACGTTGCCCGTGAAGTTGACCTTGGTGACCAAGGCCCGGGTCAGGATGGTCAAGTTGTCCCGGCCGAAATTAGGCCGGAGGTAGGCGCGGGACGCCGAGAGCCGCTGGCCTTTGTGGACGTTGCGGTCAAATGCCGCGAAGCCTTCCTGGCGGTAACCGTTGACGTCATCCGTCAGCGGGTACCCGGCTTCCTGGGCGGCGGCGAAGAAAGCCTGGAACAGGGGGTTCGTGGCCGGGCCGCGTTCCAGCACGAGGGGGCCTGAGTGCCCGCGCAGCTCATCGTCCGGGTCCGCGGCGGACGCGTTTTCCATCCTGTTGAAGTACGGCAGGCAATGCGCGAAGTCCCAGGTTTCCATCCCGGCGTCCGCGCCCCAGCGTTCGTAGTCGAGCGGGTTTCCGCGCTGGAAGATCATGCCGTTGATTGAGCTGGAGCCGCCCAGTACCTTGCCGCGTGCGTGCGCTACCCGACGGCCGCCCATGTGAGGCTCGGGGTCCGACTGGTATCGCCAGTCGTACAAAGGATTGCCGCTGGGAAAGGTCAGCGCGGCGGGCATCTGGATGAAGAGGTCCCAGGGGTAGTCGCTCCGCCCCGCTTCGAGGACCAGGACACTGCTCTGGCCCCCATCGCTCAGACGGTTGGCAAGCACGGACCCCGCGCTCCCGCCACCGACGATGACGTAGTCGTAGTTGGTTTTTGTCATGCTGCAAACTCTCCTTCTGCCTGGCGCAGATCTTCCGCCCAGGGCCGGTGATCCTGCTTCCGGGAACTGGCGGTACACCGTGGCGCTCCGGAGAAACCGTAAGACGTCACTGGTGTGGTGTAGGTCATACCGCTGAACAGTAATGCAGCTTGAACAAGTGTTCAATAGCACTACTGGACAAGTGTTCAGAAAAGTTTGTTTGTTACGTTCAAGGGCTACGGCGGCCCGGTACGCGCCAGGGACTGGCGGCCGTGCGGTGGCCGAGCATGAAGGGTCCTAGCGTCGTTGGAAGGCGCTGGCGCCTTCACGGAATGCCTGGGCAATCCCCCCGCTAGGCGGCGAAGGCGATCTCCTCAGTACGGGCGATGCTCCTTTGGATGGAGGACTCGTCCACGCCCAGGAGCGCTGTCAGCCACATCCCGTTTTGCACGACAACAATGTCCGCCGCCCGCACCCTACATTCATCACTGGAAAGTTCAGGTTTCGCATTACCTATCAGCGCCGCGAGTCCACTGAGGTACCGCTCGAAGGCCTCCGCGTTAATCAGCGCAAAGTCTTCATGGGCCTGCGCGAGAGCCCAGAGGTGGAGGCGCAGGGACAGATGTTCGGTGGTGAGGAATTCCGGGTCCGCAAGGCGGCGAAGAGCCTTCTGGAGCTGCCCGTCGGGGGGCGATGCCGGATCGGGGGCGACCAGCTTGACATCGCGTTCGTCGATCTGATGCAAGACCGCACGGATGAGGCTCATCTTGTCTTCGAAGTAGTAGTTCACCAGCCCGAGTGCGACGCCGGCTTCCCGGGCCACGGCGCGCATATTGACACCTGAGATGCCGTGGCGTGACAGCAGCTCCAGTGCCGCTTCGAGAATGCGCGCCTGCCTGTCAATCTGTTGGCCCGACTTCACGGTGTTTGTAGTCACTTGGCCAGAATATGGCCAAAATCGTGACGGTGCATCCCGCTGACAGGACGCCCTGCTCCCATGCGCGGTCGCACGCCACCGCGCCTCCACCCGGGAGACTGCTTACGGGTGGAGGTAGCACTCCCTGGGCGGCTACGCCCGGATCTTATATCCGGTCGGCTTGTCAAAGAGCTTTCGCGTGCTGGTTCCGGCGGCCGCAATCCAAAGGACGGAGTCGTCGTCAGCGGCTTGTTCCACCACCCCGGTCACGATGTGCTCCCCTAATAGCCACACCTCCACCGTGTGGCCCGTCAGCCTCGCCCAGTCGCTGCGCGGCCCGCGTCCAGCCGAGGTCCGGCCTGGGCTCGTATCCCACATGATCCGCTACCAGCCGCGCTTGACGCGGTTGCTGCCGGCGACGGTGACGTGTTCGTGGCTGCCTGGGTGCTTGTTCACGCTTGGAGCTACCGGTACTTCAGGGCTCAGCACTCGATAACGTTGACGGCGAGACCCCCGCGGGAGGTTTCCTTGTACTTGGTTTTCATGTCCGCTCCTGTCTCGCGCATGGTTTTGATGGCTTTGTCGAGGGATACTTTGTGGCGGCCGTCCCCGTGCAGGCACAGGCGGGCGGCGTTGATAGCTTTCACGCTGGCAATGGCGTTCCGTTCGATGCAGGGGATCTGCACCAGTCCGCCCACGGGATCGCAGGTCAGGCCGAGGTTGTGCTCGATCCCGACCTCAGCGGCATTTTCCACCTGCGCGGGGGTGCCGCCCAGGACTTCGCAGAGCCCGGCCGCCGCCATGGAGCAGGCCGATCCGACCTCGCCCTGGCAGCCCACTTCGGCTCCGGAGATGGAGGCGTTGATCTTGAAGAGGATTCCGACGGCGGCCGCCGCCAGGAGGAACCGGACCACGCCGTCGTCGTTGGCGCCGGGAACAAACTTCACGTAGTAGTGCAGGACGGCGGGGACGATTCCTGCCGCGCCGTTGGTGGGCGCGGTGACGATGCGGCCGCCCGCGGCGTTTTCCTCGTTGACGGCAAGGGCGTAGAGGTTCACCCATTCCATGGCCCGCAGCGGATCGGTGACGCCGGTGTCCGCGGTCAGGGTCTGGAATAACGACGGCGCCCGGCGCCTGACGTTCAATCCGCCGGGAAGGATCCCTTCCGCGGCGCAGCCGTTGTCCACGCATTCGCGCATGACCGACCACAGTGCCAGCAGCTTTTCGCGGAGCTCCGCTTCGCTGCGCCAGACGAGTTCGTTGGCGAGCATGACGTCGGAGATGGACATGTCCTCGCGCTGACAGATCTCCAGGAGTTCGTCGGCGGTGGTGAACGGGAAGGGGAGGACTGTAGCGTCGGCCACCACGCGGTCGCCGGCGTCGGCGTCGCCGTCCACCACAAAGCCGCCGCCTATGGAGTAGAAGCTCCGTTCGCTCAGGACGGCCCCGGTGTGGTCGAGGGCCCGGAAGGTCATGCCGTTGGGGTGGGCCGGGAGGGACTTGCGCCGGTGCAGCACCACGTCCTCGTCCCAGTTGAAATCCACCCGGTGGTCCCCGCACACCCACAGTTCGGCGTCGAGGGCTGCTGCGGCCACCTGGTCATCAGCCGTAGCGGTGTCCACGGTTTCCGGATCCAGCCCTGTGAAGCCCAGGACCACGGCCTTGTCCGAGCCATGGCCCCGCCCGGTGGCACCGAGGGAACCGAACAACTCAGCCTGGACGCGTTTGGTGGCGCTCAGGTGGCCGTCGCCCTTGAGTCCGTCGGCGAACAGCTTTGCCGCCCGCATCGGGCCGACCGTGTGTGACGACGAGGGCCCGATGCCAACGGAAAAGAGATCCAGGACGCTAAGCGCCATCAGGGGACCTCCGGCGAGCCGTACTCGCGCATTGCATCGAGGAGCCACCGGCCCAGGAAGTCTCCGAAGGAGGCGCGTGGGAAGAGCCGGAAGCTTTCCTCCCCGGTCTTCTCAAGAACCACCGGGATGTTGCCCACCTCGGTGTTCAGGGCTGTTCCCGGAGTGAAGCTGCGGGGGTGCAGGTCAAGGGCGCAGCCCTTTTCCAGAACTGCCCGGGCCTGCGGGCCTGAGAGCTCGAACGTGGTGCGGTTCGCGGAGAGGTCCACCACCTGGCCCGGGGCGTCGCCCAGTGCTTCCTCGAGGGATCCGATGAGGGTGCCACCCAAGGAATCATGGGCAGCTTCCGGTGCCACCACCAGGAACTCGGAAGGTCCGAGCCAGAGGACGCTGATGCTGTCCGTGCCGGTCACTTCGCCGCAGCGCGCCGGCAGGTTGCCGGCTACGCGGGCGATTCGCGAGCCTTCCTCGGAACGGGGGTCCACGCGGACTCCGACCATGGTCTGGAACGGGCCTTCGTGGAGGACGACCTGGCCCGGGACGGAGCCGGCACTCAGGGCCTCGGCCAGGTGGGAGGCGGGGCTGCGGCGGATGTCCCGGAGTCCATTGACGCCTGTCAGTGCTGCTGTCTTAGCCATCTTTGCGGGTCCCTTCGGGGTCATAAAGTACGGTTTCTGCGACGACAACATCCACGAGCTGGTCGCCGGCGGCGGCCACGAGGGTCTCGCCGATGCGGTTGCGGCCATTCTTGATCAGTGCCAGCCCAAAGGAACGTCCCAGCGCCGCGCTATGGTAGCTCGAGGTCACGAATCCCTGCATGGGGACGGGTCCGTCGGCGGGGTTCGTGGCAATCCCCTTTTCCACCAGCTGGGTTCCTTCGGGCAGCCGGATCGTTCCGTCCACGGGAAGGACGCTGACCAGGTGCTTCCGGTCGGTGCGGCCGGCGTCCTTGCGGGCGTAGGAGCGTTTGCCGATGAAGTCCTTGGCCTTGGACACCACCCATTCCATGCCGGCGTCCTGCGGGGTGACGGTGCCGTCGGTGTCCTGCCCGACGATCGGGTAGCCCTTTTCGGCCCGCAGCACGTGCATGGTTTCGGTGCCGTACGGGGTGATGTTGAATTCCGCTCCCGCGGCGGCCACAGCTTCCCAGATGTTCAGCCCGTACCAGGACGGAACGTTGATCTCGTAGGCCAGTTCGCCGGAGAACGAGATCCGGCAAACCCGGGCCTGCACGCCGGAGGCGAGGGTGGTTTCGCGGAAGGTCATGAACGGGAAGGCTTCCGCTTCCAGCCCGCCGTCCGCGGCCAGCTGCGGGGCCACCTTTGCGAGTACCGCGCGGGATTTGGGCCCGACGACGGCAATGGTGGACCACTGTTCGGTCACCGAGGTGCAGTGCACGTCCAGGTCCGGCCATTCGGTCTGCAGCCACTCCTCCAGCCAGTCCAGGACCTTGGCGGCGCCGCTGGTGGTGGTCGTCATGAAGAACCGGTCCTCGTCGAGACGCAGGGTCACGCCGTCGTCGAAAATCATGCCATCTGCCATGCACATCACGCCGTAACGGGCGGAACCCGGGGCGAGCTTCTTGAACGCGTTGGTGTAAATGCGGTTGAGGAACTCACCGGCGTCCTGGCCGCGGATCTCGATCTTGCCCAGGGTGGTGGCGTCCATGAAACCGACGGATTCGCGGACGGCCGCGCATTCCCGCAGCACTGCGGCGTCCATGTCCTCCCCCGCCTGCGGGTAGTACCAGGGGCGCTTCCACTGCCCGACATCCTCGAAGAGGGCGCCGCGGGCCACATGCCAGGGGTGGATGGAGGTGACGCGGGCGGGGTCGAACAGTTCGCCGCGCTGGCGTCCGGCGAGTGCCGCGAACGCCACCGGGGTGAACGGTGCACGGTAGGTGGTGGTGCCGATGTCGCCGATCCCGCGCGAGGCTTCCCCTGCCTGGCGGAGCGCGGCGGCGATGACGCCGATCGCGTTGACGCCGGAGGTTTTGCCCTGGTCATTGGCGGTGCTGATTGAGGTGTAGCGCTTGATGTGTTCCACCGAGCGCATGCCGGCGCCGGTGGAGCGCAGGACGTCGGCTACGGACTGGTCACGCTGGAAGTCCACGAAGTGGTGGTGCCAGTCCTCCGGGGTGCCGGACTGGCCGGGCACCAGCCACAGCTGCCGGGTCGGGGCCGACGCCTTCGGTTCGCCGATGGGGGCGGGCTCGACGACTGCGCCAGCATTTTCAGGGCTGAAGCCTGCGGCGATGGCTGCCGATGCTCCGGCTGAGATGCCCTCGGCCACGCAGTCCTCGAGCTCGAAGCTGCCGCGACCGGAGCCGATGGTCTGCTGGTTCGGAACCACGGTGCTCGGCACGAAGGCGGCGAGCTCGTCGTCCCAGCGCAGCTTGCCCTGCCGCTGGGAGTGCAGGTGGACCAGCGGGCTCCAGCCACCGGAAACGGCCAGCAGATCGCAGGGGACCTCTTCGATGCCGGAGGTGAGTTCGCCGTCGTCGTTGATGCTGCGGACCGTGACGGCGGTGAGCCGGCCGTCGCCGGCGTCCGAGGCTGTTCCTGTTCCGTCGGCGGTGGCGGCCACGGCGCTGCCGATCAGCACCCGGGTGCCTGCTTCGACGGCGGCCGCAGCAACGTCCGTGAACTTGGCACGGGCGTCGACGACGGCGGCGACCTTGACGCCGGCGGCCTGCAGGTCCGCAGCCAGTGCGTAGGCGCTGTCATTGGTGGTGCTGATGAGAACGCGCTGTCCGGCCGCGACGGCGTAGCGGTTGAGGTAAGTGCGGACGGCCGAGGCGAGCATGATGCCGGGGCGGTCGTTGTTCTCGAAGACCAGCGGGCGTTCGTGGGCGCCGGGAGCAACCACCACCTGGTTGGCGCGCACGTGCCAGATCCGCTGGCGGGACACACCGGGCGCTGCGGGGCTGGACAGGTGGTCGGTGCGGTTCTGGACGGCGATGACGTAGTTGGCGTCGTAGGCACCGAAGGCGGTGGTGCGGTTCAGGACGGTGCACTCGGCAGCGGAAACCAATTCGGCTTCAACGTCCGCCACCCATTCCAGGGCCGGCTTGCCTTCAATGGCCTCGACCAGGCCGGGAGCCGTGGATCCTGACAGGAGCGAACCGCCCAACTCGGGCTGGTCGTCCATCAGGATGACCCGGGCGCCGGTGCGTACGGCCTCGCGGGCCGCGGCCAGGCCCGCGGGGCCGCCGCCGATCACCAGGACGTCGGTGTGGACGTACTTCTTGTCGTACTCGGCGCGGTCCTCCTCCGGATCCAGCTTGCCCAGTCCGTTGAGCAGCTCTGCTTTCAGGCCGTCCACCAGGGTGACGGTAGTGGCCGGGAGCATCGACTCGGCTACGTGCCCCGGGAACCGGGGTTCAATACGAACCAGCGCGTTGGATTCCTCCACGCCGGCGGACATGATGCCGCGGGCGCGGTCCTCGTACAGCGAGTTGCCGGCGGCGATGCGGCCGTTGGCGAGCAGGGCCGAGGCGAGGGTATCGCCGGGGTGGCCGGTGAATTCCTCGCCGTCCACGGTGAAACGCCAGGAGATGGTTCGGTCGATGCGTCCGCCGGCGTCGAGGCGGGCGTTCTGGGAAGTCACTTGGTTGCTCCTTCCGGGGCGGTGGCGCTGGCGGGGGATGTGCTTGTGCCGGTGATGTCCGGAGCCGCGGTCCCGGTGGTGGTGCTGTCCGGGGCGGTGCTGGCGGTGCCGGATTCAGGTGCCGGGGCGGCTTTGTCCGGACGGGCTGCCCCCATGGGGTAGACAGCCTGGATCTCGTAGGTGACCGTGTCGCGGAGCATGTTGAACCACTGGCGGCAGCCGGTGCTGTGCAGCCAGCGTTCGGCGAAGGCGCCCTTGGTGTTGTCGCGGTAGAACAGGAACTCGGCCCATTCGCGGTCGTTCAGTTCGTTCGGGTTCTCCGGATAGGCCACGTGGGCCTGGCCGCCGTAGTGGAACTCGGTCTCGTCGCGGGAGCCGCAGTTGGGGCATGAAATGAGGAGCATGTCCGGACTCTCTTCTAGTGGGCCACGGCGGCGGCGCCGTGTTCGTCGATCAGGGCGCCGGTTTCGAACCGCTCCAGCGCAAACGGCTTGTTCAGTTCGTGCGGAGTTCCCGTGGCGATGGTGTGGGCGAACGTCAGGCCCGCGGCCGGGGTGCCCTTGAAGCCGCCGGTGCCCCAGCCGCAGTTGACGAACATGTTCTCCACCGGGGTGGTGCCGACGATCGGGGAGGCGTCCAGTGTGGTGTCCACGATCCCGCCCCAGGTCCGGAGCACGTGGGCGCGGGCGAAAATCGGGAAAAGCTCGACGGCGGCTGCCATCTGGTGCTCGATCACATGGAACGAGCCGCGCTGGCCGTAGCCGTTGTAGGAGTCGACGCCGGCGCCCATGACCAGTTCACCCTTGTGCGCCTGGGAGACGTAGACGTGGACGTGGTTGGACATCACCACGGTCGGGTGGACCGGCTCGTGCAGTTCGGACACGAGCGCCTGGAGCGGGTGGGACTGGATGGGCAGCCGGAACCCGGCCATTTCCGCGAGGACCGAGCTGTGCCCGGCCGCGCAGAGGCCGACCTTTTCGGTGTTGATGGTGCCGCGGTTGGTCTTGACGCCGGTGACCCTGTTGCCGTCCTTGACGAAGCCGGTGACTTCGCAGTTCTGGATGATGTCCACGCCGAGTTCGTCGCATTTGCGGGCGAACGCCCAGGCGACGTGGTCGTGCTTGGCGATGCCGGCGCGCGGCTGGTAGGTGGCGCCCATGACGGGGTAGCGGATGTTGTCGTTGATGTTCAGGATGGGGCAGAGTTCCTTGACCTGCTGCGGGTCCAGCCACTCGGCGTCCACGCCGTTGAGCTTGTTCGCTCCCACGCGGCGCATGCTTTCGCGCACATCGCCCAGGGTGTGGGCGAGGTTCATCACGCCGCGCTGGCTGAACAGGAAATCGTACTCGAGCTCCTCGGGCAGGATTTCCCAGAGCTTCAGGGCGTGCTCGTAGATCGCCGCGCTTTCGTCCCAGAGGTAGTTGGAACGGATGATCGTGGTGTTCCGGGCCATGTTGCCGCCGGCCAGCCAGCCCTTTTCCAGGACGGCGATGTTGGTCATGCCGTGGTTCTTGGCCAGGAAGTAGGCCGTGGCGAGGCCGTGCCCGCCACCGCCCACAATCACGGCGTCGTAGCTCTTCTTGGGGTCCGGGTTGTGCCAGAGGAATTCCGGGTGCTCCGGAAGCAGATCGGCCATCATGCCACCTCGGTCACGTCAGAGGAGAGGTTGGGGTAGAGGGGGAACTTTCCGGCCAGGATTTCAACCCGCTGCCGGAGTTCCGCCACGGTCTCGTCGCTGAACTCGCGCTTGAGTGCTGCGGCGATAATGTCCGCGACCTCGGTGAATTCTGCCTTCCCGAAGCCACGCGTGGCCAGTGCCGGCGTGCCGATACGAAGACCGGAAGAGACCATCGGCGGACGCGGGTCGAAGGGCACGGCGTTGCGGTTGACCGTGATGCCGATCCGGTGCAGGCGGTCTTCGCCCTGCTGGCCGTCCAGTTCCGAATTGCGCAGATCCACCAGGACCAGGTGCACGTCAGTGCCACCGCTGACTACGGTCACGCCGGACTCTGCAACGTCGGCGGACAGCATGCGTTCTGCGATGATGCGGGCGCCTTCCAGGGTGCGTTCCTGGCGGTCGCGGAACGACGGCTCAGCAGCGAGCTTGAACGCAACAGCCTTCGCCGCAATGACGTGCTCCAGCGGGCCACCCTGCTGTCCGGGGAACACCGCGGAGTTGACCTTCTTGGCGATGTCGGCGTCGTTGGTCAGGATCACACCACCGCGCGGGCCGCCAAGGGTCTTGTGGGTGGTGCTCGTGACAATGTGGGCGTGAGGCACGGGGTTGGGGTGAAGCGCCGCGGCCACCAGGCCTGCGAAATGCGCCATGTCCACCATCAGGTAGGCACCTACCAGGTCCGCGATACGGCGGAACTCGGCGAAGTCCAGCTGCCGGGAGTAAGCGGACCAGCCGGCGACGATCAGCTTCGGCTTGTTCTCGAGCGCCAGGCGCTCGACTTCAGCCATGTCAATCAGCATGGTGTCTTCGGCGACTCCATACGGGACCACCTTGTAGAGCTTGCCGGAGAAGTTTATGCGCATCCCGTGCGTCAAGTGGCCACCGTGTGCGAGGTTCAGCCCCAGGATGGTGTCGCCGGGTTGGATGAGGGCGAACATCGCCGCTGCATTGGCCTGGGCGCCGGAGTGGGGCTGGACATTAGCGAATTCGGCGCCGAAGAGGGACTTGAGGCGGTCGATGGCCAGCTGCTCGACCACGTCGACGTGCTCGCAGCCGCCGTAGTAGCGCTTGCCGGGGTAGCCCTCGGCATACTTGTTGGTCAGCACAGATCCCTGGGCTTCCATGACGGCAGTCGGCGCAAAGTTTTCGGAGGCGATCATCTCCAGTGTGCCCTGCTGGCGCAGCAATTCCTGGTGCACAGCGGCGTGGATCTGGGGATCGGTCTCTGCGAGCGAGCGGGTCAAAACATCGACCATCATGTCTCCTAGTCTCTCTAATATCCTGTTGATATATTAGTTCAGTGACTCAAGTATGCTATCCGTGCCGGTAGGTGTCAACAGATTTCCCGGCCGGCCTGGCCGGCGGGGCTGGGGGCCACGCAGCGGACCAAAGCGGCCCGGAACGGGCTAAAGCGCAGCCCGTTCAGGGCTGCGCTTTAGTTTCGTGGCCGGCGGCGCCTGCCTCAGGCGGCGAAAAGAGCTTCGCGTACCGCGTGCTCGAAGCCACTGACGTGGATCCGTGCGAGCTCAGCGGCCCCTGCCTCATCTCCGTCGATAACGGCGCGGAGCAGGTCCACATGCTCATGGACGTGCCGGGACAGGTCGGGCAGGCGATCCAGGACCATGCACCAGATTCGTGTTGCGAGATTGTCGTAGCGGATCAGGACATCCTCAAGGTGGGGATTGCCGGCGGCAGCATAGATGCCTCGGTGCACACTGGCGTCCAGCCGCAGTGTTTCGACGACGGACGCTGCGCCCGCGTCGAATGCCTCAACGGCGCGCATAACATCGCGCAGTTGCTCCCTGGCAGACGCCGTGGCCACGCGCGCAGCCCGGGCAGCGGCGAGGGGTTCAAGCTGCGTTCGGATTTCGGAAATGAACGCAAGGTCAGTAACCTCCACGCGCGTCGCGAAAGTTCCTCTTCGCGGGTAGGACACAACGAGGCGATCGAGCTCCAGCCGCTTCAAGGCTTCGCGCACCGGTGTCCGCCCGACGCCAAGGTCCTTCGCGAGCTGGTCATCATTAAGGAGGTCGCCGGGTTTGATGTCCAGCATCAGCAGCCGGTCCCGGATGCGTTCATAGGCCACATCCGCCAGCGACCTCCTTGCGGCATCATCACCAGCACGCACCCAAGCTTCGACAGCCATCCGTGGACCCCTTTCAATTCCAGTGAGAAGGCTATTGACCTCCCCCAATGATCAGTATACGCTGGTGATCAAATCTAATATATCAGTATCAATTCTAGGAATATATCTAAAGGCGGAGACATGACGCTAATGGCGACTGACGCATCTACCAGCACGCTGCCCCAGCCGGAGGTTCTCGGCGAAGAGCCGACGAAGAAGTTCGTTCTCACTTTGTCGTGCGTCGAACGCGCAGGCATCGTCCACGCGGTCACCACGTTCCTCTTTGAGCGCGGCTTCAACATCGAAGAACACCAGCAGTTCGATGACGGCCTCCGCGAGACTCTGCATCTGCGCACCGCATTCTCGGGCCCCTCTGCCCACACCCCGGACGGGCTCGAGGAAGAATTCCGTTCGATCGCTGACCGCTTCGATATGAAATTCAGCTTTCATGACGAGACGAAGCAACGCCTCCTCGTCATGGTGTCCAAGTTCGGCCACTGCCTGAACGACTTGCTGTTTCGTTGGCGGGGCGGAAGCCTCGGCGGCGACATCGCCCTTGTGGTTTCCAACCATGAAACCCACCGGGCCATGGCCGAGGCCGCCGGCGTCCCCTTCATCTACCTCCCGGTGACCCCCGAGACCAAGGCAGATGCCGAGCGGCGCCTGCTGGAATTGGTGGACGAGCATAACATCGACCTCGTCGTACTCGCCCGGTACATGCAGGTATTGTCCGACGACCTTTGCCGCTCTTTGGCAGGACGCGCTATCAACATCCATCATTCCTTCCTCCCGGGATTCAAGGGTGCCCGCCCGTACCACCAGGCCTACGATCGTGGCGTCAAGCTGGTGGGCGCCACGGCCCACTACGTCACCGCGGAACTGGATGAGGGACCAATCATCGAACAGGAAGTCATCAGGGTCGACCACAGCTACGGACCGACCGCCCTTTCAACGGTTGGCCAGGACGCGGAGGCACTGGCACTGTCCCGCGCCGTGCGCTGGCACTGCCAACACCGTGTCCTGCTGGATCGGACCAGCACCGTCGTGTTCAGGTAAGTAGAAGCCACCAAACCCGCAGAGACAACACACGAATATCAGCAGGAGAAACCACATGGCATCGACGCCAAGCATTGTCATTATCGGGGCCGGAATCGTCGGCACGAACCTGGCCGATGAACTGGTCACCCGGGGTTGGAACAACATCACCGTCCTGGACCAAGGGCCGCTGAACATGCCCGGGGGCTCCACGTCCCACGCCCCGGGCCTTGTCTTCCAGACGAACCCCTCAAAGTCCATGGCGCTCTTCGCCAAGTACACGGTGGAGAAGCTGTTGTCCTTGACCGAGGACGGCGTCAGCTGCTTCAACCAGGTCGGCGGCCTCGAGGTCGCCACCACCGAGACCCGTCTCGCGGACCTGAAGCGGAAGCTCGGATATGCGGCATCGTATGGAATTAGCGGCAAGATGCTGTCGCGTGAGGAGTGTATGGAGCTCTACCCGCTCCTGAACGAGGAGGACGTCCTGGGTGGACTCCATGTCCCCAGCGACGGCCTGGCCAACGCCGCCCGCGCCGTTCAGCTGCTGATCAAGCGTACGGAAGCCGCGGGCGTCAAGTACCGGGGCAACACCATGGTCACGGGTATTGAACAGTCCGGCCGGCGCGTCACGGGCGTCCAGACGTCCGACGGTGTTATCCCCGCGGACATCGTGGTTTCCTGCGCAGGCTTCTGGGGGGCCAAGATCGGCGAAATGATCGGCATGTCCGTCCCTCTTCTGCCCCTGGCCCACCAGTACGTCAAGACCACTCCGGTGCCGGCGTTGAAGGGCAAGAACGCCCTGCCCAACGGGGCCTCCTTGCCCATTCTGCGGCACCAGGACCAGGACCTTTACTACCGCGAGCACGGCGAACGCTACGGCATCGGTTCCTACGCCCACCGCCCCATGCCCGTGGACCTTGACGAACTCGGCACCTTTGAGCCCGCCGCGATCAGCGAACACAACATGCCCTCCCGGCTGGATTTCACCGTGGAGGACTTCCTCCCGGCATGGGAAGCCACCAAGCGGATGCTGCCCGCGCTGCGGGAAAGCGACATCGAGGATGGCTTCAACGGCATCTTCTCCTTCACTCCCGACGGCGGATCCCTGGTGGGCGAGTCCAAGGAGTTGGACGGCTTCTTCGTCGCCGAAGCCGTGTGGGTGACCCACTCTGCCGGTATCGCCCGCGCCGTTGCCGAACTGTTGACCACCGGCAGGTCGGAGATCGATCTGGGTGATTGCGATATTCATCGCTTTGAAGAGGTCCAGCTGACCCCGGAATACGTCAGCGAAACGTCACAGCAGAATTTCGTGGAAATTTACGACGTCCTCCACCCGCTCCAGTCCAAGCTCTCCCCCCGCAACCTCCGCGTAAGTCCGTTCCACGCCCGCCACAAGCAGTTGGGCGGATTCTTCCTGGAGGGCGGCGGATGGGAACGCCCGTACTGGTTCGAAGCCAACGCGGAGCTGCTGAAGGAAATGCCGGACAGCTGGCTGCCGCCGGCCCGCGACGCCTGGTCAGGGATGTTCAGCTCGCCAATTGCAGCCGCTGAAGCCTGGAAGACCCGCACGGCGGTGGCCATGTACGACATGACTCCGCTCAAGCGCCTCGAGGTCTCCGGCCCGGGAGCACTGAAGCTGCTGCAGGAACTCACCACCGCTGACATGGCAAAGAAGCCCGGCGCAGTCACCTATACCCTCCTGCTGGACCACGCCGGCGGCATCCGAAGCGACATCACCGTGGCCCGGCTGAGCGAAGACACCTTCCAGCTCGGAGCCAACGGAAATATGGACACTGCCTACTTTGAGAGGGCAGCCCGCCATCAGACTGAAAACGGGAGCGCCAGCGACTGGGTACAGGTGCGCGACACGACGGGCGGCACGTGCTGCATCGGCCTCTGGGGCCCCCTCGCCCGGGACCTGATCAGCACCGTCAGCACCGACGATTTCAGCAACGACGGTCTCCGTTACTTCCGCGCCAAGGAGGTAGTCATCGGCGGCGTCAACGTCACGGCCATGCGCCTGTCCTATGTCGGCGAGCTGGGCTGGGAACTCTACACAAGCGCAGATAATGGGCAGCGCCTCTGGGATGCGCTGTGGAAGGCCGGCCAGCCTCACGGTGTCATCGCGGCAGGCCGTGCAGCGTTCGGCGCGCTGCGTCTTGAAAAGGGTTACCGCTCCTGGGGCACGGACATGACCACCGAGCACGATCCCCTGGAAGCCGGACTGGCATTCGCCGTGAAGATGGCCAAGGAATCCTTCGTCGGAAAGGAAGCGTTGGAAGGCCGTACCGAGGAAAACTCCGCACGGCACCTGCGCTGCCTGACGGTCGACGACGGCCGGAGCATCGTTCTGGGCAAGGAACCGGTCTTCTATAAGGACCAGGCGGTCGGCTACGTCACCAGCGCCGCCTACGGCTACACCGTCGCCAAACCGATCGCCTACGCGTACCTCCCAGCCGCTGTCTCCGTGGGCGATTCCGTTGAGATCGAGTACTTCGGCCGGCGCATCCAGGCCACGGTCACCGCAGATCCGCTGTACGACCCCACGATGACCAGGCTCCGCGGCTAACACCCCCGCCGGACCATTCAAGGCAGCGGCCCGGACCCATCCCCTCGGACCAGGGTCCGGGCCGCAGCCTTCCATGGCTCTCATAGTCAGGAAGACACATGATCAGTTCAGAAACAATCAATGGCTACCTTGCCAGCCTTGCCTCACGCGAGCCCACCCCCGGCGGCGGCGCCGTCGCAGCCATCCACGCCGCCCAGGGGGCGGCACTCGTCGCCATGGTTGGCAGGTACACCACCGGCCCGAAATACGACCAGCACGCCGACCTCGTTCACAGGATCATCAGCGCTGCGGACGGACTGGTGACCGAGGCGCTGGGGTTGGCTGACGCTGACCAACATGCGTTCCAGGGCGTCATCGCTTCGTACAAACTTCCGACCGGGACGGACGACCTCAAGGCCGCACGGACGGAAGCCATCCAGGGTGCCCTTATCCTGGCCGCGCAAACCCCCGCACAACTCATCAAGCTAGCCGGCGCCGTCGTGGATCTTGCCACGGAGCTTTTCGAGGTCGCGAACGCCAATGTGATCAGCGACATCGCTGCTGCCGCAGACGCAGCCCGCGCAGCCGCCACCACCGCCCGGGTGAACATCGACATTAACGTGGTGGCCATCAAAGACGCCGCGGCCCGTTCACGGCTGGCTGGCCAGACCGACGGCATCGAGGAAAAGGTCATCCTGGCAGCAGACTCCCTCGTGGGGCGCGTGCGCGGAAGGATCTTCGGTTGAGCACCGTACTCCTCTCCGGCAAAACACTGGCAAAGACCATCCAGCAGAAAGCCCATGATGAGGCGCAGGACCTTGCAACGGACGGGCTACGGCCCACCCTCGCGGTCGTTGTAGCCACCGACGACGGCTCCACGCATTGGTATGTCCGGTCCATCGAACGGGCCGCGGAGAAGGCCGGCATCCATTGCCGGGTCGTGGACCTTGGCCAGGGTGCCAGCGGACGGGCCCTGGCCGCCGTGCTGAAGGATCTCAGCGCCGATCCTTCCGTGAACGGCATCATCCTCCAGACGCCGCTGCCTCCCGGCGTCCAGACGGACGAGCTGGTCGGGCACATCGCCCCGGAGAAGGACATAGATGGCGCGAACCCGTTAAGCCTGGGACGACTGGCTGTCGGCCAGCCCGCGTTCGCACCTGCCACTGCCCGCGCCGTAATCGAGATCCTTGACCACTTTGACATCCCACTGGCTGGCCGGAACGTCGTCGTCATTGGCCGTTCCGCCGTCGTGGGAAAGCCGCTGTCCCTGCTGCTGCTGGAACGCGACGCCGCGGTTACTATCTGCCACTCCAGGTCAGGGCCGCTGGAGAAATACACCAAGACCGCCGACGTCGTGGTCGTCGCAGCCGGGCGCACCGGCCTGCTGACCGGCGACCACGTTTCTTCAGCGGCCACCGTGATCGACGTCGGCACCAACGTCCTTCCCGACGGTTCCCTCGTGGGGGATGTCGACGCAGCCAGCGTGGGCGGTGTTGCCGCGGCGCTGACCCCTGTCCCCGGCGGCGTGGGCTCCGTCACCACATCACTGCTTCTGCTGCACACAACCGAGGCTGCGCGGAAACAGTCGCGTGATCTAGCTCTGGAAGCAGCCGGGTAATCCACGGTAGACGCACTTGCCAGCCCTGGAACCCGTTGTCGTTGCCGCCCTCTGAAGCGCCGCTGCCTCCGCGGCCGGTTGCCGTCTACAGCACAGCCCTGATGAGCTTCTCGAAATCGGAGACGTGCTGGGCGGTCAACCGCGCAGCGGCTTCGGAGTCCCCAGCCGCGATGCATTCGAGAAGCTCAATATGCTGGGCAATATGCTCGGACACCGGCGGGAGCTTTTCCAGCACCAGGCTCCAAATCCGGGTTGCCAGATTGTCGTAACGAATCAGGACATCCTGGAGGTGCCGGCTTCCTGTGGCGCGATAGATCGTCCGGTGTACCCGCATGTCCAGGCGCATGAGGTCCTGCTGCGACTGCATCCCTGGCAGCAGCTGCTCTACTTCCCGTGCAAAGTCCCTCAGCTCCTGCCGAAGCTTCGGCGACGCCATCCGCGCAGCCCGCGCGGCTGCGGCAGGCTCCAGAAGGTGGCGAATCTCGGAGATTTCAGCCAGATCCTTGATGTCCACGCCCGCGGCGAACGTTCCGCGCCGCGGATAGGCCACCACCAAATGGTCGCTCTCAAGCCGCTTCATGGCTTCGCGGATTGGCGTCCGGCCCACACCGAGACGCTTGGAGATTACTTCATCGTTGAGGGGCTCCCCCGGCTTGATGTCCAGAACGATCAATTCATCGCACAAGATCCTGTAGGCGAAGTCGGCAAAGGATTCGTCATCTTGCCGCTGCGGCACCGAGGAACCCCCCGCCTCCACCGGTAATCCGCCAGCGTTTGCCATTTTCAAGACTCCTCCCGATGCGTCCGAGCCTTGACGCCCCGGCTCTCAGTACATAGTATTCCAACAACTGATATATCAATACGTCAGCCTAAGAATGTCAAGGGCTACGTGCCTTCCAATTGATAAGCCCCGGACTGCACGGGCTTTGCAACCCGTACGCCACGAAGGAGAGCCATGGGCAACGAAGCTGCTGCAAGGGTGCGGCTGGAAGTTGTTCCTTCAGCCGATCTGCTCACGGCACTCCCCCCGGTATTTGATCCCCCGGGCTCGGTAAGTGTGACGTGCCTTCCGCACCACGGTCCTGAACGCACCGTAGAAACTTCCACGCATCTGGCGCGCCTGGGGTACCACGCGGTTCCCCACTTGGCCGCCCGCAGCATCACCAGCGAGGCCCAACTGCATTCCCTGCTGCTGGAGTTGCAGGGGGCGGGAGTCTCCGAGCTGTTTCTCGTGGCCGGTGACCGCCGTACCCCCGCGGGTCCCTACTGCTGGAGCGGACAGCTCCTGGAGGCTGTTAAAGCGTATTCGGCTGATTTTTCAGTAGGGATTGCCGGCTACCCCGAAGGCCACCCCCACCTGGGCCAGGACAAGCTCCTAAGCAGCCTCGAGATCAAGGCGCCGACGGCGTCATCCCTGGTCACCCAGATGTGCTTTTCTGCCGAGGCGATCAGCAACTACCTTCGGACGATCCGCAAGAACGGCGTCGAGCTCCCGGTGTGGGTTGGGGTGCCCGGGCCGGTCTCAGTCAAAAAGCTGGTGTCCATGGGAGCACGCCTCGGTGTTGGCCGTTCGCTCAAGCTGGCCCGCAGTTCAGGCATGGCAGGCGCCCTCTGGCAGCGAGGGAACTTGATGAACTACGACAGCGGCCGACTCATTCGCGAAGTTCACCAAGAGCTGGCGGGTGATCCCCTTTTCGCCGGTTTCCACGTCTACACCTTCAACGACCTAGGCCGCTTGCCCGGCCTCCTGGACAGCCTGCCGAAGCTGCACGAGGCCACCACAAAGCCACCAAGCAAACCCGGCCCCCTGTTTCCTGCCGGGATCTGAAGGGAAGATCACATGGCTTCGCAAGCCCCGTTGCACTCGACACCGAAGGGCTGTTCGGCCGCGTACTACCCGGAGACCAACGTGCTCGTGCCGCTCGATTCCGTAGCTGACACCAGCGGTACACCGACATCCAAGTCCGCCATCGTGCGGCTGGAACGGGCCGAAGCGTGAGCGCCGACATGACGACGGCAACAGCGTCCAAGGGTGTGGACGGTCCGCGGGTTGAGCAGGCTGTCCGTGAATATCTGCTTGCGATCGGAGAGGACCCGGACAGGCCAGGGCTCGTGGACACGCCCGCGCGGGTGGCCCGGGCGGCTGCGGAGATATTTGGCGGGCTTCATGAGGACCCGCTGGCCGTGCTGGATAAGACCTTTGACCTTGGGCACGGAGAAATGGTCATCGTCAAGGACATCCCTTTCTACTCCACCTGCGAGCACCACCTGGTGCCGTTCCACGGCGTAGCCCACGTTGGCTACATCCCATCGGCCGAGGGTCTCGTCACGGGACTGAGCAAGCTGGCCCGGCTCGTCGATGTCTTTGCACGCAGGCCCCAGGTCCAGGAACGGCTGACAACCCAGGTCGTTGATGCGCTGGTCAGCTCGCTGCGGCCTCTGGGGGCCATTGTGGTCGTTGAGTGCGAGCACCTCTGCATGTCGATGCGCGGTGTCCGCAAGCCCGGGGCCAAGACCATCACTTCAGCCGTCCGCGGGGAGCTCCGCCTGCCGGCGGCCCGGGCTGAGGCGCTCAGCCTGATACACGGCCGCTAAGAAATCTCTGGACACACACCCAGTCCTGCCATACGATGTAACTGATATATCTTTACTGATAATCAAAACATATCAACTTATCAGTACTAATTGCGATTTCTGAGTAATGCGGAACGATCCCGTCCTTACCCCTTGCCGCGACCTTATTCACCTGAACAAAAAAGGTGCTCCAATGCACAAGGTCCGCCCACTCTGTAACTCGCTCCGGGGAGGCGCTACGGCAAACTGCCGGTACGCACCCACGAAGTGCACATCGTCGACGGCAACATCATGACCATCAGACCGGACGAAGCCCCCAACCTCCGGCCGGCCTGACTCCCGAGGGCCATGCTTGACCTCCGGCCCGTGCCTCACCGAGCAAAGGACCCGCTCATGGCTTTTAATAGTGACCTAAAATCCCATACCCCCGAAGAGTTGCCTGCTGACAACGGGGTGGCAAAGGCTCTGCGTAATGAAGAACCTGGAAATGGGGAGAATAGTGAAGCAGTCAGTAGTCTCTCCGGCGAAGTAGACAGAAACTCCCCTGTCCTCGATCCGGAGGAGGGAGGCGCACCTCCCCTACCGGACGTCGAGTACGAGCAAATCCTCGAAGAGCTGCGTCATGCCAAGACCGAGCAAGCAGTTGCGGATCGCCGGAACCACAAGCTCGTTCTCGACAAGGTCACGTTCGGTATCACAGGCGTCATCGCCATTGCCTTCGTTATCTGGGGCTTCGTGGGACGCGACAGCCTGTCCGACACTTCCACGGGTGCCCTCAACTGGGTTATGGAGTACACCGGGTGGCTCTTCATGCTCATGGCATCGCTCTTCGTGATCTTCGTCCTGTGGCTGGCCCTGGGCAAGTTCGGCAACATCCCGCTGGGCAAGGATGGCGAAAAGCCCGAATTCCGTACTGTCTCCTGGGTCGCGATGATGTTCGCGGCCGGCATGGGCATCGGGCTGATGTTCTACGGCGTGGCCGAACCGCTCTACCACTACATCTCTCCCCCGCCCGGCACTGTGGACGGACGGACCCCCGAAGCCATCCAGACTGCCATGGCCACCTCGATCTTCCACTGGACCCTGCACCCCTGGGCCATGTATGCAGTTGTCGGCATCGCAATGGCCTACGGGACCTACCGCTTGGGTCGCAGGCAGCTGATCTCTGTCGCCTTCACGTCGATCTTCGGCGTCAGGACGGTCGAAGGGCCAACCGGGAAGTTCATTAACATCCTGGCCATTTTCGCCACGTTGTTTGGTACCGCCGCATCGTTGGGCCTGGGCGCTCTGCAGATTGGCAGCGGCATGACCTCCAACGGCTGGTTTGGCGAAATTGGCACGCCCGTGCTCGTTGCGATCGTCGCCGTCCTGACCCTGTGCTTCGTCGCTTCGGCCGTCTCCGGCATCAGCCGCGGCATCCAGTGGCTCTCCAACATCAACATGGTCCTGGCCGTCGTCCTTGCACTGATCGTTTTCGTCGCTGGCCCCACGCTTTTCATCCTTAACCTGGTCCCCTCCGCGGTCGGCGACTATGCCCGTGATCTGGCCGAGATGTCGTCCCGGACCGAAGCGGTCGGCGATGAGTCACTGCGTAGCTGGATGAGCAGCTGGACCATCTTCTACTGGGCCTGGTGGATCTCATGGACCCCGTTCGTGGGCCTCTTCATCGCCCGCATAAGCCGTGGCCGCACCATCCGCCAGTTCGTCACCGGTGTGCTGCTGGTGCCCAGCGTCGTCAGCGTGATCTGGTTTGCCGTCTTCGGAGGCGCCGCCTTCCAGATCCAGCAGGAAGCCGACAAGGCCAACACCCCCGGCCTGGTCACCATGGTCAACGGGGCACCGTCCGTCAACTTCGACGGAGCGCTCTTCGACCTGATCAAGAACCTGAGCATGCCTGACTGGGCTACCACTGCCGTTATCGTGCTGGCCATGATTCTGGTCGCTATTTTCTTTATCACTGGCGCCGACGCTGCCTCAATCGTGATGGGATCGCTCAGCTCCAATGGCGCCGAGCACCCTCGCCGCGTAGTGGTCATCTTCTGGGGCTGCCTCACCGGCGCCGTGGCGGCGGTCATGCTGCTGGCCGGCGGCGATAAACCATCGGAAGCCTTGGCTGGCCTGCAACGGATCACCATCGTGGCAGCGCTACCGTTCGTCATCGTCATGATGTTGCTCTGCTTTGCCCTCACCAAGGACCTGCGTCGCGATCCCCTCTCCTTGCGGCGTCGCCTGGCCACATCCGTAGTAGAGCGGGCCATACGCACTGGCGTGGAACAACACGGCGGCGTGCAGTTCGACCTCGTAACAAAGCACGACTGCGCCGAAAAGTGCCCCGACTCGGACTGTCTGGGAGGGACTCCCACGGGGAGCATCCCCTCCGTAGAGCCCCGGCATCCGGATCCGGACAGTAAATAGCTCCTCAACTAGCAACCCACCTCGGCGGCACGCGGCCTGTTACGGCCCGTGCCGCCGAGGCACACGCATAGCAAATAACAATCCAGCCAGCAGGCCCGCCAGAATCGCGGCCATGTGATTTCAGAGATCGTCTTCGGGCCGGGCGGTGAGGATCCGATTGGCGCTGACCTGCAGGATGCCGAGCGACTCCTGGATCAGGGGCGATGCGATGCTGCCCCTGCGCACCGCTGCGACAATGCGGCGCATTGGCTTCCCCTTGCCAGTAATGCGCAGTCGAACCACGTTTTCGGCACTGTGCAGGGGCGCCAGTCGCGGCAGCAGGCCCACGCCCAGCCCTGCACCAACGAAGGCGATCTGGGTTTCCCATTCAACGGCCTCATGGGCAATCCGCGGTGTCACCCCGACTGCCGTGAACGCCGCGGTGAATAGGGAATGGTACGTGGAACCGGCGGCCTCGGTGATCCAGGGTTCCGACGCCAGCTCTTCGAGCATCACCGTCTCCCGCGATGCCAGCGGGTGATCGGCGGGAATGATCACGTCCAGGGGATCGTCGAGCAGAACGGTCTGCTCGAAGCGCGGATCGTCCTCAACATAGGTGTCGGACTGCATGGCGATGATTACCGCGAGGTCGATGCGCTCGGCCACCAACAAGTCGAAGCAGCGAGCCGGGTTGGCCTCGAGTACCTGTACCTCCAGCAGGGGGCGTGTTGAGCGCAGGGTGGCGGCCAGCGGCGCGAGCAACTGGGCGGCTGCCGTGGAGAATCCGCCGAGGCCAAAACGGGACTGCACCTGGTCGCCGGCCTCCATGGCTGCGGCGCGCAGGCTCTCCCATTCCGCAATGAGCGTGTCCGAGCCCGCCACGAGAAAGCGGCCCGTGGCGGTCAGCCGCACACCCCGGCCGTCCTTCGTCAGCAGCTGCATGCCAAGCACGCGCTGCAGCTCCCGCAATTGCGCGGAGACGGCGGAGGGGGAATAACCCATGAGCTCCGCGGTTGCGCCAACGGTGCCGCACCGGGCGAACACCCGAAGTGTTATGAGCCGTGGATCGATCATGCACCTATTGTGCACTGTTATATCCTAAATGTTGCGCTTTTGTTGCAGATCGATCGTCCCTAATCTCATGACTACTAGGTTTTCGACAACGCCGGTTGCACCCACCAACCCGTGGTCCCCACGATTCGCACACTTACCCAGCCCTCCCGGGAGGAAACACATGTCTGCTCCAGTGAACGTGCCACTCAATTCACGTGGAAAACTCGCTTCATCAGTGCCTGCCGAGCAGCTGGCGGAAATCACCGAGTTGTTCGATTTCCGGCGCGTGGGATACTCCCTCGATGCCCCCTTCTACACCGATCCGACGATTTTCAACATCGACATGCAGGCCATTTTTGGCCAGCACTGGATCTTTGCCGCCAGCATCGCCGAGCTCCCGGAGCCGGGCGACTACGTCACCGTCGACTACGGTCCCTACTCTCTGATCGTGCTGCGCAACGACGACGGCGGCGTGAACGTCCTCCACAACGTGTGCCGCCACCGCGGCGCCCGGGTCCTGACCGAACCCGCGGGGACAACGGGGAACCTGGTCTGCGGCTACCACTCCTGGACCTACTCCCCCAATGGCGATCTCATCCATGCCTCGGCGCCGGGGGAAAAGAAGTTCGACAAGGGCTGCTTCGGGCTCAAGCGCGCCCACAGCCGCGTGTTCGCCGGACTCATCTTCGTCTGCATTGCGGACGAACCGCCGACGGACTTCGACGAAACCGGAGAGATCTTCGAGCCTTACCTCGCGCCCCACGATCTGTCGAAGACGAAAATCGCCTACCAGCAGAACATCATCGAGGAGGGCAACTGGAAGCTCGTCATGGAGAACAACCGTGAGTGCTACCACTGCGACGGCCACCCGGAACTCGCCTGTTCACTCTTTCCCACCTGGGGCCTGACGGAGGGCCTGATCCCGCCGCATCTCGAGGAGGTATGGGACCGCAACAAGGAAGCACAGTCCTCGCTTGAGGACCGTTGCCGCCGCTATGGCCTTCCCTATGAGATCGTCGAGGAGCTCGACACCCGCATAGCGGGAATCCGCATCTCACGAGACTCGCTGGACGGTGACGGCGAATCGTTCTCGCCCGATGGGCGCAGGCTCTCCAAGAAGCTGCTCGGTGACTTGCGGGACTTCCGCCTGGGCCGCTGCTCGATGCACCTGCAGCCCAACAGCTGGTTCCATTTCCTCGGGGACCACGTCATCACGTTCGCCGTCTTCCCCGTGAACGAACACCAGACACTGGTACGCACCACCTGGCTAGTGGCTGACGACGCCGAGGAAGGCGTCGACTACGACCTGGAGAAACTCACCCACACCTGGAAGCAGACCAATCTGCAGGACAAGGCGTTCGTGGAGCTGTGCCAGAAGGGCGCCGGCAGCCCCGCCTACGAGCCCGGCCCGTACATGAAGAGCGAATACCAGGTCGAGGCGTTCATCAACTGGTATGTGCAGCGCGTGCAGGAGCACTTGGCATGATTGAACTCCGCACCGTCACGGCAATCCAGGAACCACAGCGCATCCGCGGTCTTGAGATGCCGTGGAACAGGGTGATGGGCAGCACCGAGGGACCCGCCCGTGCCGCCCGCGCGCTGGGTCCCTGGCATCCGCAGGAGTTCATGGCCGAATGTGTCGAGACCGTTCCCGAGGTGGGCGGCATGATGACCTTCGTGTTCCGCCGCTCCGACGGCGCGCCCCTGGCGTTCCGTCCGGGGCAGTACGTGAACGTCGCCTTTCCCGTCAACGGCGAGGACCACGACGCGGTGGACCGCAGCTACTCGCTGTCCAGCTCCCCCACCAAGCCGTGGACCTTCGACATCACCGTCAAGTGTGACCCCACGGGACTGGTCTCGCCGTGGGTGCACGAGAACGTCAAACCCGGCACCGTCCTCGAGATGCTCGGACCGGTCGGGGCATTCCACCTTCCCGACGCCGACCGGCGGGCACGCTATCTCTTGCTGGCCGCCGGCGCAGGCATCACCCCCATCATGTCGATGTTGCGGACCATCCACTCCCTGCCCGGACAGGCCGACGTCGTGGTGCTCTACCACGGAGCGGCGGCCGGAGGCTTTGCCTTCCACCAGGAGTTGGCCTACATCGCCTCCGTGGACTCACGGATCAAGGTCTTCTACTCCCTGGGCGACCGCAGCCGACCCGAGGGGTGGGAAGGGCTCACCGGAAGGCTGACAGCGGCCATGCTCGACGAGGTGGCTCCCGATGCCAACGGCCGCCAGGTCTATGCCTGCGGCCCCGAGGGGTACCTGAATACCGCCACCGAGCTCCTCGAGAAGGTCGGCGTCGACGACACCTCCATCCACATGGAATTCTTCTCGGGAGACCGCCAGACAATCCTTGAATACCAGGCGGAGCTCGCGCTTGCAGTGGACATTGCGGAGGAAATTGCCGAAGAAATCGCCGATTCCGCCGAGGACTACTACGAAAGCCAGCCCACCGCGTTCGGGCTCTACGAGCCCGGCTACGACGCCGAAGGAACCCTGAAGGCCACGGGGCTGCCGCTGGAAACCGTCGATCCGGACGCGCCCTGTCCCGAAGCCCCCGACGGCACTCCGGACGTGGGGCCGGAAGCCGGGTCCCCCGATGCCTCGAGCTTCGACACGGTCGGAACGGGACCTCTCACCCTGTCCTTCATGCGCACCGGCATCAACGTGCGCATCGACCCCGCCGAACACATCCTCGGGGTCGCCCAGCGTGCAGGCGTCAGGATCGGCGCGAACTGCAAGGAAGGCATGTGCGGCTCCTGCAAGGTCGTCAAGCTTTCCGGGGAGGTCGAGATGAACCACCAGGGCGGGATCCGGGCACGGGAAATCGATGCAGGCAAGTTCCTGCCCTGCTGCTCCACCGCGCGGACCGATCTGGTGATCGATGCGTAGTCGCGTTTAGCTGCTGCAGGCCGGACAGCAGCAGGGATTGTTTTCATGGCACGAATAGCCGCACCCACCGGCTCGAGGGGCAGGTGCGTTCAGGATGCCGCCCCCCGTCCATCGCCAGGCGGGGGCCAACCAAGGCACCTAAGCGTGGCCACCTGTACTGTGTCCCGCGGCGGGCATATCCTGCAGAAAGACCCGTTCCTCACCGGCAGACACCGGAGGTACCCCATGGAAATGCCCAAAGCGTCCGACGCCGACAAGGACCACTTCCGCTCGGTGTTGCCGGAGCTTCCCGAGGTGGTCATCAAGCCGATGTTCGGGAACCTCGGCGCCTTCGTGAACGGCAACATGTTCGCCGGCCTGTTCGGCCCCACCATCGGGGTGAAGCTGTCCGCAGCGGACAGGGAACTGCTCGAAAGCTCGGAGCGGACGGTTCCATTCGGGCCCGCCGAGCGCCCCA
The DNA here is from genome assembly GCF_059383555.1 of Pseudarthrobacter sp. MDT1-56. NCBI lineage: Bacteria > Bacillati > Actinomycetota > Actinomycetes > Micrococcales > Micrococcaceae > Pseudarthrobacter > Pseudarthrobacter sp. MDT1-56. The sequence goes on along the minus strand of NZ_JBWZCK010000005.1, from coordinate 249,430 downwards.
TGGGCGGCTACACCGGGTTACCGGACATCTGGAACGCCGAGGGCGACGGCGACCAGGCGCGGGCCCGGGCCTGGGTGGAGAAGGCGTTCGAGCATGTGGCCGGACTCCCGCCCAAGGCTCCCAAGGTTCCGAAGGCGAAGGCCGCGAAGGACTAGCCATGCTTTCCCCCGCCGCAGGCCCGGTCCACGAGGTCGACACCCTGGTGATCGGCGCGGGGCAGGCCGGCCTGGCCACCAGCTACTGGCTGAGCCGGGCCGGCGTCGAACATCATCTGCTGGAGCGGCGGCCGGAACTGGGTGGCGCCTGGCAGGACCGCTGGGATTCGTTTTACCTGAACACCCCCAATTTCTCGTTCCTGCTGCCTGAGCTGACCTATGACGGCCCCGAGCCGGACGCCTTCATCCCCCGGGACGAGGTGATCGGGCTCTTCCGGAACTACGCCGCGAGGATCGCGGCGCCGGTCCTGCTCGGCACGGAGGTGACCCGGGTCGCCGCGGCCAACGGCGGCTTCGCCGTGGACACCACCCACGGCCGCTGGCAGGCTCGGAACGTGGTCCTGGCCAACGGCGCCTTCCAGCTCCCGCGCATCCCGCCGGCCGCCGCTGCGCTGCCAGGGCACATCCGCCAGCTGCACAGCCACGACTACCGCAACCCGCGGCAGCTCCCCGGGGGCGCCGTGCTGGTGGTGGGCACCGGGCAGTCCGGCGGGCAGATCACGGAGGACCTGCTCGACGCCGGCCGGGAAGTCCACCTCTCCGTCTCGGCCTGCCCCGAGGCCCCGCGGCGGTACCGCGGCCGGGACGTTTTCCACTGGATCCTGCAGGTCAACCTCCACGGCCCCGACTACGGCATCACCGGCCTCCAGACGGACCAGCTCCCCTCCCCCGCCGCGCGCTTTATGTGCAACCCGCTGATCTCCGGCAACGGCGGCGGCCACGGCATCCATCTGCGGGACCTCGGCCGCCGGGGCGTCCGGCTGCACGGCCGGTTTGAGGCATCGGACGACGGCGACCTCGTCTTCAGCGACGACCTCCCCGCACGCCTCGCCCTGGTGGAGGCGGGGTTCGGCGCGCGGCTGGGGCGGCTGGCCGACGCCTACATTCACGCCGCCGGCATCGACGCTCCGCCCGCTGATCCTGCGCCGGTGGACGACTGGCTGCCGGCGGACTCCGGGGCGGGCCTGGACCTGGCTGCCGACGGCGTCACCTCGGTTATCTGGTGCACCGGCTACGGCCTGGACTTCAGCTTCCTCGACGTGCCGGTACTCGACGAGTGGAACTACCCGCGGCACAGCCGCGGCGTCACCGAGGTCCCGGGTCTCTACGCCGTGGGCCTCCCCTGGCTCACCAAACACCTGTCGGCCACGCTGTCAGTGGTCGGCGACGATGCCGAGTTCGTGGCGGCACACATCGCGGCCCGCTGACCGAGGCTGCGTTCCGGCCCGCGCTGACGCCGGCTAAAGGCAGCTGGGCTGGTACGCCGGATCGGCGGGGCCGGAGGCCTGTCCCAGTGCGTGGGCCACGAACTGGTGCACCACGGGGTCGTTCGGCGTCTGATCGTGCTCGAAGACGTCGGCCGGGCACTTGTCCTGGATGGTGATGTTGGTGACCTGCCGTGCCGGGCCGCTCAGGAACTGGCTGTTGTAGGGGATGACCACTTCGTCGTAGACCGTGGAAAGGACGGTGTAGGACGGGCCGGCAACGGTGTCGCCGATGGAGTTGAGCTGCTGCATGAAGGCCGATCCGGCCTGCTGGTCGGCGCAGGCGGCACAGCCCAGGCCGGTGTAGTCCGGAGGCGGGACGAAGCCCGGCGGCGGGACGATCACACCTTCGGTGCCGTGGTTGGAGGGTGCGATGCCCACCAGGTGACGGACGTTCTTGGCTCCGCCCAGGAAGCCCATGTAGTAGCGGGGCATCATGCCGCCCTGACTGTGGCCCACCAGATCCACCTTTTTGGAGCCGGTGGCAGCACGTACCGCGTCCACGAACGGGGCAAGTTCCTTCGCGGATTCGGCCACCGGCGCGGTGGCATACACGCCGTTCGTCTCGCCGTAGTTGAGGGCGAACACGCAGTACCCCGTGCTCTTCAGATAGGGCGACAGGGTGGACCAGTTCTTGGCCATGCTTTCGAAGGTCCCGGGCACCAGGATGACGGGATAGGGGTGCTCGGCGGAGGGCTTGCACGTCCAGTCGTTGGCGCCGGGCGGGGCGACGTCAAGGGTGCCTGCCTGGGCGGGAGCCACGGTGAGGGAGCCGGCGAGGACCGCGGCGGCGGCGATGGACAGGGTTCTGGTGAGCAGTGACATAGAAACCTCTTTGTTCGTGTGTCAGCGGGTGGGACCAGCCGCGGCTGCCGGTTCTTCGTGCCGGTCGAATCGTTACCGCGGTCCTAGAATGCTAGGCAGGTCAAGGGCCCATGCGGCGTGGACTGCACGCATGTGCGCGAAATTGGGCCGCTCAGCTGAAGCTCGTCTTCCACGGCAAAACACTCTCATTCACCCCATAGCTACTGGTGAGTAGCTATTCTGGCTCGGGCCGCTGGCCCAGTGACGGCCGGGAGCATCTGCACAAACGTTCACTTCCTGCGCGGCGGGAACAGCTGGTAATGGACGAAGCCGGCACTTCGACGGTGTTGGACTACGTGTCCTCACCAAAGAGGTTGATTGAGTGACTCACTCGCCACGACCGTGCACCGGTCTGGCGTTCGCTGGGGGCTCTCCGACCTCGTGGATGGTATGGCCGCCGCAAGCCGTCTTGGTTACGCTGGCTCGCTCGATGCGCGACACGGTGAACCATCGCATTGCGTTGCGCAGTCGGCACCACCCAACTAGGTACCACTGGCCGTTCGTGGAGGCGAACAGCACTGGCTCAATGTCGCGGGTGGTCGTGGTCTCGTCGCTCGATGTGTAGCGAATGCGGATCACTCGCTGCTCGGCCATCGCCTCCTCCAGCGCCGACCTGATTGTGCGCGAAGAGGAGGGAATCGCGTTGACCCAGACGCGGCCGGCCAGCTCGTCGGCTCGTGCCCGGGTTCTGGGATCGAGGACGTCCAGGATCTTCTGGATCCCGGCTGCTGCCAGATCGGCGTAGGGAGCATCTGGGGCAGCGGACACGGCCGCCATGAGCGCCACGGCCTGCGCTGGGGACAGGCTGACCGGCGGCAGGGACGCGCCTACGGCCAATCCGTAGCCACCGCCCGGACCAGGGCGAGACCATACGGGCGCGCCGCTGTTCTCGAGCGCAGCGAGGTCTCTCTTGACTGTGCGCACGGACACGCCGAACTCTCTCGCCAGCCGCTCGGCCGAGCAACCCCGTGATCCGTTACGGCGCAGCATCTCGGAAAGGGCATGGAGCCGCTCGACTCGCTTCACCGTTCAGCCCGCAACAAATTCATGACACAAATAGTGACATACACCTGCCCGTAGCGCATAAGAGCGTAGTGCCATGACAACTACTACAAGCAGTCCGACCATCATTCTCATCGCCGGCCACTGGCTGGGCGCTTGGGCGTGGGATGAAGTCCTTGAACACCTGACAACCGACCACTCCCGTGCGATCGCGATGACACTGCCTGGTCTCGACGGGGACGATCCCGAGCGTGCGGCGAAGACTCTCGACGATCAAGCCGCAGCGGTACTGGACGTCATCACTCAACTCGGGGTCTCCAAGGATCAGCCCGCAACTCTCGTCGCTCACAGTGGGGCGAACGCCCCCGTCAGCCTCGTCCTCGACCGGCACCCTGACCTTGTCCATCGGGTGGTGTGGGTTGACTCCGGCCCTGTGGCGACGGGAAGCGTCTTCGCCCCAGACCTCCCGGAGGGGTTCGAGGAGCTTCCGCTGCCGTCCCTCGACGTTCTCGCACAGCAGGCGAGCCTCGAAGGCCTGAGCGCCGAGGTCCTCGAGCGTTTTCAGGCCCGGGCAGTCCCTGAGCCCGGTCCCGTGCTTCGTCAGCCCGTCGACCTCACGAACGATGCCCGCCGCAAGGTTCCCACCACCCTGGTGTGCTGCTCGATCCCGAGCGCGCAGGTGCTGGAGCTGGCCCGAGGAGGCCATCCCATGTTTGCCGAAGTCGCGAACGTCGAGCACCTCGACGTCATTGACCTCCCGACGGGGCATTGGCCTATGTGGAGCCGTCCCCGCGACCTCGCCCAGGCCATTCAATCAGCGGCCTCTCGAACCAACTGAACTGCACGTACAACCTGAAGGGGTCAGCCGAGTCCGGCTGGCCCCTTTCCGTCTCCCAGGGAATTCATGACACACCCAAACGCTACTCTCGACGGTGATGCCCCGCTGGTTGAACCACTCAACAGCACGAGCGAGCAGCGACTCCACAAGGACTGCTTCCTTCATCTTCGCAACCCGGGTGTCGGCATTCGCAAACCTGCCAAAACATCTAAGACTTGCGGGCCCGACGGTACGCTCTCCCTAGCTGCAGCGCAGCAGGGTTTCGACCGAACTGAATATCGAGGGGAGACGACTGAATGGTGGAACTGAAACGCATCTACTGGAGCCGCCACGCTCTGCGTGCGGCTTATTCGGCTGTGGTTTTGTGGTTGGCGCCTCCGTCGTCCTGGCGCTCGTGCCAAAGGCGAACCCGGCCGGCAGCCGCAGCGCTGCCACCGTCGCTGAAATTCTTCGCGGCATGGTCGACGGCGTTCTGGCTGCGGTCACGGTCCCCGCGCTTTTGCTGGTGGTTCTGATGATTGTTGCCCTCGTCATTCGGGCCAGAGACGTGAGACGCCGGGACCCGGTCCGGCGTTTCAGCCGCCAGCAGCGCCTGGAGGGCATGGCCCGCGCCGGTGGCCAGTGCGATATGGAGTCCGGACTCCGGCGGCGGTGCCCGCTGCCGGCTGAGCACGGTGACCATTTCTACCCGTGGTCCAAGGGCGGATCCACCAGCCTGCAGAACTTCGTCGCGGCCTGCGCCAGGTGCAACCGGACGAAGGGCGCGAGGGTTCCCTCGCCCGGTCAGCAGGCAAGGATGGAACAACGACGGCGGGAGTACGTCACGCCGGCCGGTTCCGTCAGCGTCGGTGCGCGGCAGCCGCTGTCCTGAGTGGGCCGGGTCGAACCCGCGCGGTTCCTCGCTGAATGCAGTCGGAAATCCGCCGCCGGCGTGTGAGGGAACCGGGGGGAAGGGAAGGCGCGGTCGTTCGCCCAGTGCGCATACTGCCAGACTAACGGTCAGGGAAGTTTCGGGAAGGAGACAGGATATGACGTTCCAGCCATACCGTTCACCGTCAACCGGGTGCGAGTTACGCGCCGTCCTCTTCGACACCTTCGGCACGGTGGTGGACTGGCGCGCCGGCGTCGCCCGGCAGGCGGCCGCCTTCGCCGCGACACATGGGCAGGACCTCGTCGCTGAGGCGTTCGCCGATGACTGGCGCGCCCTCTACCAGCCGGCAATGGAGGCCATCCGCTCCGGAGACCGCGAATTCGCCACCCTGGACAGACTCCACCGCGAAAATCTGGACCAGGTGCTCCGCCGCCACGGCTTCGATCCGGACGGGCTGGACGCAAGAACCCTGGAGGAGTTGAACAGATCCTGGCACCGTCTGCCCCCGTGGCCGGACAGCCTGGAAGGTCTGGCCGCCATCCGCCGTAGCTACATCGTGGGCCCCCTCTCCAATGGCAACACCTCGCTGCTGTTGGACATGGCCAGAAACGCCGGCCTTCCGTGGGACGTGATCATCGGCTCGGACATGACGCGCACGTACAAGCCATTGCCCACGGCCTATCTTCGGACTGCGGAGTTCCTGGACCTCAGGCCCGGCGCAGTGATGCTCGTGGCCGCCCACAACAACGACCTGCGTGCTGCCCGCGAGGCTGGACTCGCGACGGCGTTCATCGCCCGCCCCACCGAATACGGCCCGGGCCAGGCTGCGGATCTGACGCCGGAGAGCGATTGGGACCTCTCGGCGTCGAGCATCACCGAATTGGCTCACAAGCTCGGGGCCTGAGCTTACGTACTGGCCGCGGTCACCGTCCCCGGGCTTTTCCTGGTGGTTCTGACAATGGTTGCGGCCGTCATCCGCGCTAGAGACATCAAACGCCGGGACCCGGTCCGGCGTTTCAGCCGCCAGCAGCGCCGGGAGGGCATGGCACGCGCCGGTGGCCAGTGTGAGATGGAGTCCGGCCTCCGGCGGCGGTGCCCGCTGCCCGCTGCCCGCTGCCCGCTGAGCACGGTGACCATTTCTACCCGTGGTCCAGGGCGGATCCACCAGCAGTTCGGACGATGACCTGCCAGCGGAGCGTGACGTGCGTGGCGGACGGCGTGGTTAGGCGCAAGCGCCCGGACTCGAGCGGCTTGCCTATTCCCCGGCGTCTGTGGGCTGACGCGGTGTTCCCGGATCCGCTGGAATGGCGCCGGCAGAGTTTCGAGTGGTCCCGCCACGACACATGGCACCCGGGGATGATCGGCCACCTAGCGTACTTCCAAGAGACGCGGGACACGTACCGCAAGGCCCAAGGCCTGAAATAGTGAAGAAAAGGAACTGCCACGACAGTAGCTAGACTCAGACCGTGTTCCTAGACGTGATTCAAGTAGAAGTAGTTGGCGGCGACCCCTGGGCTGCGCTCATGCCCGCAATCGCAATACTGATTTCTTTGGCCTCGGTGGGGCTGACATTTTGGTTCCGGTGGTCGGATAGCGCCAGAATCGAACTCAAAGTTGGCACGGCCATAGTCGGCACGGACCCCGCCGACTATTTCGTCGCTGTCACAGCGACCAACAAGGGACGTACAGGAACGACGGTCATTCAGTCCGTCGTGCTGGTGCCGAATACGGGGGGAGTGCAGATGACTCCGACTCGGTACCAGCCGTGGGAGGATCCTCTGCCTTGGACCCTGGGGCCCGGGCAGTCAAAGACGCGCTATTTCCCTCACGAGTGGGTGGCGAGCGCTGCAAGGGATAACAAACTTGACCCCCAAGGCTTTCGTGCCGTGGCCACTTCGGGACACGGAGACGCTAAATCCAAGCTGACGGACTGGCCGATTCAGCTTGTGGGGCAGTAAGAACTCCCGCCCCCCGGCCAGCAACATTCTGACAACATCGGGCGGACTATGCGTTATCTCGTGTGATGAAATCCTAAGATTTAGCAGATGTCGCGCCACCGCACGAGTCCTCAATGGGTTCTAATCCCACCGTCACCGCCAAGGAAAACCCCCGGTAATCCGAGGGTTTTCTGCATTTCCTGGGCCTTCATGGTGCATTTGTGGTGCATCTTCACGCGGCGGGTGATCCGGACAAGGTGGTCCACCGCGGCCGCAAAGACTTCAGCGGAAGCGCGGCTCAGTTCAGAAGACTGAAACGTCGTCCGGGATCTGGCCGGTGGCGCTGACCGCCGTATCAACGAAAGTCAGAAACAGTCGGATGACAACAACCCATACGCAGCCGCACCCCGTCGAGGGGGTCTTACGATGGGCAACCTCCTGAGAATCGGCAAGAATCGATCCGAGCCACGTGTTGTTGTTGCGGCACACCTACACCACGAGGGGTCGGTCTAACCGGGCGGGCCCGATGATCTTACACGGGCGAATGCCATGGCATACGTCCGCGAGCAGGTGGTTGTAGGCAGTGAATTCCCCAAGACACCCCTTCCCATTTAGTTGAACTTCATCGCCGTCGGAGGTAACCGCTGCAGGTTCAGTTGCGCGTATGAGAACCAGGGCGAAGCCGTGGCCGAACGAACCGAGACGCGGCGCTTCTATGACCTGTTGCCCTCCCCGTGCCTGGCCTCATTCCGAGGTCGGCTGGTCATCGAATGGGTTGGTCACGCGATCAACTGGGCGAAAGGGGCGAAGTCACTCTCGGATTTCACGTCACTGAAATCGCCGATTCCCTGGCGCCGACATTCCAGGGATTCGGTGAGCTGATCCTCTCATTCAGCAAATTGCAGTCGGTCATTGAGGACTCACGGTACGCGAGCTGGCGTCAGGTGCTCAAAGTCAGTGCCGAGGGAAACGTCTTCGACTGGGGGTACCGGCTTCCCGGCCGCCGACGGCTAATCTCCACGGCGGCGGGGGAAAGCCGTCAGGACTCCAGGTGGAATTCGACCCGATACCTCATGAACCGGATGTTCCTTGCAATGGACAGTGCCCGACGGATTTTGAGGTCGTCCTCCTGGGCGATGATGACACCCTCAACGCTCTGTCCTCGCTCGAGTAAGGCTTCCTGGACGAACCCCATGTAACGCTGGATCTGGCCGACCACGGCGTCGCTGGCCCTTCCCCGCTTCAGCTCAACAACGAGGAGCCTGGTACGGTCCTTGCTGATCGCGAGAATGTCCAGGGGTCCGGTGTCGGTAGGGTACTGCTGGCCGGCCGGCTGGCCGTCCTCCTCGTAGATGTCGTATTCCCGACCCAAGGCGGTGCTTCGCCAGTTATGGACCAGGAAGTCCTCGAGCTGCTTCTCCATTTGGAACGCGAGTTGGTCCTCGACCTGGGCGGAGATCGCTTGGGCGATCGGTTGCGCCGGGTCTGCCAGCTGCGTGAGAGTGGCCAGCTCTGCAGTGTGCGCGGTCAGCTGGAAGACCGTCATCAACGAGCCGGCCGAGGAGGCCAGGGCGGGGCTCATGTCATCCCTGTTCAGGGACCCCTTCCAGTCGACGCGGCGCCGGTGCGGAAGCTCAGTGCCGGGATGATACTCATAGTCCCCGGCGACGTTTCCGTACTGGTAGGCCCGGCCAGGTTTCGGGGCAAGGACCAGGTCGCCTTCGCTGATGCCTTCGCAAGCCGCCCACAAGTTCCCCATCGAGAGGCCGGCAGAGATGCGGCTCTTGTCCGGGTACATATCAAGGAAGACACTGTTCATCGCACCCCGGAACGCCTCGGCCCCGCGGCCAAGGTGGGGCTTGATGTCATAGTCGCCGATGAAGTCGACCCCTATGTAGCCGGCCTCAATCATCTCTTCTGCGTTCCGGCCGCCCGTGCCCTGGCGGACTATCCATGCTGTCGTCATTTCTCTCCCCGGTTTTGATGACCCGGCAGGGCCAGTCGTTCTTCCTGCTTTGAACCTATCCCAGAGGGCTGCCCTGGTTGTCGCGCCCGCGTCGATCATCCGGATTTCCAGCCCGGGGCGCTTCCGTCCCCTTACCGGCGGCCCGCTATTCGATTGGGAACACTTTTGTTAGGCGGCGGGGCGACTCTAGCAAGTCGGCGCCACCCAATTAGAGCCCGCGCGCGTGACATCGCAGCTCATTACGGCTCACGATGGCAGCACGAGTCGCTTCAAGCTGAAGGCGGCGCTGCGGGACGGTACAGGTGAGCACGCACACTCGCGGCGACTGCTAAGTCGGCGACATCGGATTCATGCTTACGGTCACGATCATGCGAGAAATGAACGCCCACGCGACATGGCACTACTGCGCCACGGCAGCAGCAGTCGCAAACACATCCGCCGGCATAGGCCGGTGCAACTTCCACATGATCGCGATCGGCTTCTCCCCCTTATGCTGGACGTAATCCAGTTGCCCGAGGCACGAGTAGGGCATGATCAGCCCGGTTTCGTCTTTCTCGGTGTCTCGCGTGAACAAGAGAATCAACGATCCATGAGCCGCTCTGTCCAAGTAGCGGCGAGCTACTGGGCTGTGGGCAGGTGTCGTGCTCTGCGATTCCCAGTGGAACAGCTCCGGACTGATCGCATAGTCCTTGTACAGGGTCGTGGCTGAGTGTTTCTTGTGGTCCTTGTTAAGCGTGACGAAGAAGGCGTCCGTGAACGTCGCCGGGCACCAGGCCACGCCCTCGCGGTGCTGCACATTCTTACCGAGCTCCAGCGAGCCGTACTGCAGGGCTGCCAGGATCTCTTCACGTCGGTACGTGGCGTGCGAGAGCAGGGGGACATGTTGCAGCCCCGCACCGAGTCCCTTGGCGGCATGCTTAGACGCGGCCACGCCGAGCTTCACGATCTGGCGGATCTCGCTGCAGACAAACTGGTAGCCGCGCAAATAGTCGAGGGCGGCGTCGTATGACTGGAAGCCGCCGCCGTCGTCCCACAGCGTATAGAACAGCATCCGGGCGAACGCCTGCTCCCGCATGTCGAGCTGCGCGTAGCGGGGCACGTCGGCAGAGACCAGCATTGAGTAGGCCTCCGCACGCTCCTGATCGTCTACATGAATCAGGCGCGCCATCCGGCTGAGGAGCTTCTTCTCGTCCGCATCGGTCAGCTCCTCGATCTTCCCGGTGAGAACCGTCTCAAACGGAGAGTATCCCTCGATCAAACCGGCCTGGCGCAAGTAGCCGGTCCAGGAGTCCTTCGTGGACCGGTAGATCGTCTTCACGTCGTTTCCGGACCGCTCGAGGTAAACCTCGAGCTCGGTCTCTGCGTACGAGGCGATGTCTCGGACCAGTTGTGCCCGGTTGAACCGCAGCTGCGCCTTGATGTTGTCCAGCACGACTTTCTGCGCCACCCGGTCCAGAACGATCTGGGAGCCAGACGGCAGGTAGGGGAACTCGTCCTCGACGGCCTTTTCCAGTTCCTTGCGGCCGTAGCCGGTGAGCGCCCGGAAGCGCAGATCGAAGCGGAACTCACGGCGTTGCTGGCCGATGAAGTCCATGACGGTCAGCACCGCCTTGCCCTCGGCACGGCGCAGCCCGCGCCCCAACTGCTGAAGGAAGATCGTGGCGCTCTGCGTGGGCCGGAGCAGCAGGATCGTGTCCACCTGCGGCAGGTCCAAGCCCTCGTTGAAGAGGTCGACGGCGAAGATGCAGTTGATCTCCCGCCGGCGGAGCCGCTCCAGCGCCGCCGCGCGGTTGGCGTCGTCGGTGCTCCCGTCGACAGCAACGGACGCGATGCCGGCGCGGTTGAACACCAGCGCCATGTAGTGGGCGTGCTGGACCGAGACGCAGAAGCTGATGGCCCGCATCTGGTCCGTGCTGGTCACCTTGTCGCGCAGTTCGCGGATCACCTTGGCGGCGCGGGCGTCGTTGCCGGTGTAGAGATTACTCAGCTGCGCGGTGTCGTAGTTGCCGCGTTTCCACTCCAACTGGCTCAGGTCAACATCGTCCGAGACTCCGAAGTAGTGGAACGGCACCAGCAGATCCGCGTCCAGGGCATCCCAGAGGCGCAGTTCGCTGGCAGTGCGGCCGTCGAAGAATTGCTGGGCCACGTCGACTCCATCGCCGCGTTCCGGTGTCGCGGTCAGCCCGAGGAGCTGCTGCGGCTGCAGGTGGTCCAGCAGCCGGCGGTAGGTGGGTGCCATGGCGTGGTGGAATTCATCGATGACCACGACATCGAAGAAGTCCGCTTCCAGCTGTTCAATGCCGAGCGAGGACAGCGACTGGACGGAGGCGAAGATGTGCTTCCACTGCCGCGGCTTGTGCTCGCCGACGTAGAGTTCGCCGAAGGCGCCGTCCTGCATGACGTCACGGTAGGTGCGCATGGCCTGCTTCAGGATTTCCTGGCGGTGGGCGACGAAAAGCAGTTTCAGATCGCGGCCTGCAGTTTCGCAGAGGCGCTTGTAGTCCAGGGCGGCGATGACGGTCTTGCCGGTGCCGGTGGCTGCGACGACGAGGTTGTGGTTGAAACCCTTGAGCCGTTCGGCTTCCAAGTCTTCCAGCATCTCCTCCTGGTGGAGGTACGGCTGGACCTCGAGTCCGGTGGCTGCCCCCGGGACGGCGGTGCGGCGGCCGCCGTTGCGTTCCAGGGCTGCGTCCAGTTTTTCACCGTCGCATTCCGGATCGTAGCTCTGGAAGGCGCGCTGCGCCCAGTAGCTATCGAAGGTGACCTCGAATTTCTTCAGCAGCGCGGGCGTGCCGACCGAGCTGAGGCGGACGTTCCATTCGAGGCCCTCGAGCAGAGCTGCCTGGCTGAGGTTGGAGCTGCCGACGTAGGCGGTGTCGAATCCTGAGTCCCGGCGGAACAGCCAGGCCTTGGCGTGCAGCCGCGTCGCCTGGGTTTCGTAGCTGATCTTCACCTCGGCGCCGTATCGAGTCACGAGTTCGTCGATGGCGCGGCGTTCGGTTGCGCCCATGTACGTCGTGGTGATGACGCGGAGTTTGGCGCCGCGTTCCTTGAGCTCCTCAAGCGCGGGGTGCAGTAGCCGCAAGCCTGTCCAGCGGACGAAGGCGCAGAGCAGGTCTACGGTGTTGGCGGACTCGATCTCGGTTCTCAGCTCGGCTGCGAGATTCGGATCGTCCTTGCTGTTCGTGAGCAGGGCCGAGTCGCTCAGCTTGGTGGTGGGGCGGCGGATGTTTTGGCGCTTGAGCGTGTACGGAAGGTGGAGGGACTGGAGTTGCGTGGGGCCTTCAGAGATGCGATCGCCGTGCTGCAGCTCTTGGAGGAGCCTGTTTGCGAGGGCCACGCGTTCGGTGGGTTTTGCCGCTGTTAAGGCTTGGCGGACTGCATCGGCGACGTGGCGGGAGAGGATGTCCGGGCTGTCTTCGTCGTCTATGTCAGCAAAGATTGGCTGCAGCTCTGCCCCTGTGTTGAGAAGCTGGCCGAGTGCATCAGTGTTGAGAAGTTCGTACAAGCCCTCCGGCAGCTTCCCCGCTGCCCCTCCCCCAATGAAATTAGTCACTGCGCCAGGGTATTGGCTGGACGGACAAACACGAAAACTCGGCGGCAGTCGATTCACTCACCGGGGACCACCTCGTTCCACTTTCGTGTCGCCGTACCGAACGAACAACGCCTCCAGGAGAATGACATCATGTGGGAAACCTTCTGGCCCGATGTATTGGTTGCTTTGATCGGCGCATTGCTAACAGTTGCTATCGCGTACGGAACATTCCTCTTGCAGCAGCAATACAACGAGAGACACGTTTTGCGCGGACTCATTGGTGATCTGAACCATCGGCGCGCGCTTACGGTCAAGACACCGCGCGAAATTCCCAACGCCGCAGGGAATCCGGATTTTGACCGAGCGAGTTTGAGTGTAATCGATATGCGGGACCACATTCGTCGCGCCCGAGGTCTGATCCGGCCAAGCTCTCCGGCACAGGAATCGTTATCCATGATGATCGGCGCATGCAACGTCTATTTAGAGGAGAGCGATCACGTGCCAAACTTCTACGCTTTCCTGTTGAAGGACTTAAGAGACGACCTGTCTCGCAATGTCACGGAGATCGCAGATAGGGTTCGACGTGTGGATCCGCTTGAACCGGGTGCCGCCGCCTTCTCGTCGGATGTCTCGCGGTAGGCGCACCTCAACGATTTCAAAGCAGGTAACAAGTGAGCAGTTGGCGTACATGGAGCAGCGAGGTTAAGGCTGCCATTATTGCCGGATCCGTTTCGGGCGTTGTAGGTATTATTACTGCAGTATTCGCTCCCTACGGGCTCGACATCATCCAGACCGACCGGGCAGTTGAGCAGATTAAGAGGGAGAACCGGGAAAAATCGTACGGGCCATTCCTTGACGCCGCTCACGAGTACTATCAGGCCCTTGACGAACTGGGCGTCATGGTAGAACCCGTCAAATTATCCTCAGATGGTACGGAGCGCAAGTACGTTCCAACATCCGTGGACCTCGCAGACGACTCAGCGACCAGAAAGGCTATAGAAGGCGCAAGGGCAGAATGGAAGGAGTTCGACGCGGAGCATGCGCGAGTGTCGCGCGACGTCACCAGTGACTCTGTCGCCGCATTTAACGATCTCACTGACGCTCTACCATCAGTCGACACGCTGTTACCCGCATCTGAGAAGCCCTCTGTTTCATTTGGGACGGATCAAGTAAAGGTATCCGCTGTGAGCGCTCAAGACTACCGAGACGCGTACTACAGGTTCGTGGATCGATTTCGAGTGGAAGCTCGCGACGACCAGGCATTGTGGACCCCTCAAGAACCCTCTGAAAAATGACCCGTCAAGTTCAATGGTCGCCGGCATTTAGGGCTTAAACGCCCGGCGCTCCCGCCAGTTTGCGGCAAAAGTTGAGCGCGAAGTCAAGCATGGTTACATTGCCAACCTCGAATCCGTTTCCCCGCACAAGGGCAGCCCGCTACCCTTGTGCCGCCGGGGACGACGCCAGGAATCCAGATCTGTGGCGGAAGCAACGCAGTGAACTGTACGCTCGGCGTAGTAACTCAGCTACGGAGCCTTGCTCGACCGCAATCCATCCCCGTTTACGAAACGCAACGCGATCCCCCACCTACCGTTTACTGTTGACCCTGCACCCAACGAAACCGATTACGTAAACCGTTTTCCGAAACCGATTACGTAACGCGTTCAGCAGACAACAAAGACACCCTCAGGGAGGAGGAACAGTGGTCACCATCCGCGATGTCGCCAAGCATGCCGGTGTTTCCCCGGCCACAGTCTCCCGGGTTGTCAACGGGCTCGTCGGCTACTCCGACGAGACCCGGGAACGGGTCGAAAACGCGGTCAAGAGCCTCAGCTACGAAACGGACTACCTCGCCCGGGGCCTCAAAACCCGGCAAACGTCCGTGATCGGGCTGCTCGCCCCCATGGTGTCCGATGCCCTGGCCTCCCAGGTCATGCAGGGCGTCGAGGAAGAGGCCCAGGAACGCGGCTACGCCGTCATGCTCGGCCGCACCGGCGCCAAATCCGCCTACATCGGCGGCTACCTCCGGACGCTGCGCACCTACCGGGCCGCCGGCGTCATCCTCATCTCCGCGGTGATCACGCCGGAGACGCGGCAGCTGCTGGGGCCCAACGTCCCGATCATCTCCGTCGCCATCAGCGACAAGTCCGGCTCCCCCAGCGTGGCCATCGACGACGAGCAGGCAGCCTACGACGCGACCCGTCACCTGCTGCGGCTCGGCCACCGGCGCATCGGCCTGCTGACCGGGGATCCGGCGTCGGTCTACGTTGCCCAGCCCCGGAAGCGCGGCTACCTCCGCGCCATGACCGAAGCCGCCTGCACCCCGGTCACCGCCACCGGCAGCTTCTTCTACGAAAGCGGCGCCCCTGGCGTCGACGAGCTGTTGCAGCAGGACCCCGGGCTCACCGCGGTCTTCGCGATGAGCGATGAGATGGGCGCCGCCGTCGTCAATGAATTGCAGCGGCGCGGGCTCCGGGTACCGGAGGACGTCTCCGTCCTGGGCTTCGACGGCACCTCCACCTCGCTGCACGTGAACCCGCCGCTGAGCACCATGGCCCAGCCGCTCGAGGAAATGGGGCGGATGGCCGTGAAAAAGCTGCTCCGCTCCCGCGACCTCGGGCCCAAGATCATGCCGCACCGGCTCATCGAGCGAGGCTCCACCGCGTCACCCAGTCCAGCCCCGCCCGGCTCCCAAGAACCAGCCAGCTAACACCACCAGGCCACCACCCACAGGCGGCAGCCGGCACTCCCCCGTGCCACCAAACGGCCAGCCGCCGCAGTTCCGCATGCACCAAACCACTCGCACCACCCCAGATAACAAGGAGCAACACATGAGGCAGCGCCGCCACACCTGGCAGACTCTTCTCGCCACCACCGCATCCCTGACCGTCGCCGCCGTCGCCCTCACCGGCTGCGGCGGGACCGCCACGGAAGCGAAGAGCACCCCGAAGGCCGCCGCCGCGTCCTTCGAGGGCAAGGGCCCCATCAACTACGTCTCCAACCGCGACGCCTCCGGGGCCGCGAACAAGAGCATCGAGGAATGGAACGCCGCCCACCCGGAGGAGAAGGTCACGTTCATCGAACTGCCCGACTCCGCGGACCAGCAGCGCCAGCAGCTCATCCAGAACGCGCAGATCAAGTCGGACACCTTCAGCGTGCTGAACCTGGACGTCGTCTGGACCTCCGAGTTCGCCGCCAACAAGTGGATCCTGCCGCTGCCCGCGGACGCCGTCCCCACGGACAAGATGATTCCCGCCACGGTCAACGCCGCGACGTACCGGGACTCCCTGGTCGGCGCCCCGTACTACACCGACGGCGCACTGTTCTACTTCCGCTCCGACCTGCTCAAGGCCGCAGGCATCGCCGCCCCGCCCAAGACCTGGGATGAAATGAAGACCGCCTGCAAGGCCATCCTGGCCCTCCCCGAAGCGGCCGGCATGTCCTGCTACACCGGCCAGTTCGACAAGAACGAGGCGCTGACGGTCAACTTCTCCGAGGCCGTCGCCTCCGCCGGCGGCACAGTGGTCGATGCCGACGGAAAGCCCACCGTCAACACTCCCGAGGCCAAGGAAGGCCTGAACCTGCTGGTGGACGGCTTCAAAGAGGGGCTCTTCCCCTCCGACGCCATCACCTACCTCGAGGAGCAGGGCCGCCGCGCGTTCCAGGAGGGCAAGCTCGTCTTTATGCGCAACTGGCCCTTCCTGCACGCCTCCCTGAGCGCCACGGACGGCTCCAGCCAGGTCGCCGGCAAGTTCGACATCACTTCCATCCCCGGCACCGACGGCCCCGGCGTCTCCACCCTGGGCGGCCGCAGCCTCGCCATCTCGCCGTTCACCCCGAACAAGGCCACGGCGCTGGAGTTCGTCAAGTTCTTCACCAGCGAGGAGCAGGCCCAGAAGCGCCTCGCGCTGTCCTCCCGCGCCCCGGTCTACGCCTCGCTGTTCGAGGACCCCGCCGTCGTCGCCAAGCGCCCGTTCTTCCCCACCCTGCTGACCTCGCTGAACAACGCCCAGCCGCGCCCCAAGGTGGTCCAGTACGGCGCCACCACCAAGGCGATCCAGGAGGAGGCCTACGCAGCCATCACCGGCGCCAAGGACACAGACACTGCCCTGAAGGACATGCAGGCCAAGCTCACCGAGCTGTCCAAGTAATCCAGCAGTAGCCCCCGCAGTTCAGACCACGAGCCTGGCCGGCCGGTCCACCCCGGCCGGCCAGGCACGCTGCAACTCCAGTTAGGTACCAAGCATGACGACGACGACCGCCCCGCCCTCCGGCGCGCAGACCGGCACGCCCCACGCCCCCGGGCCCCGCAAGCGCGGCAACCGCTCCCCCGGCGAAGGCCGCATGGCCGCGATGCTGCTCTCCCCCACCCTCCTGGTGCTGGCCCTGGTGATTGTGTACCCGCTGCTCTCCGCGGTGCACCAGTCCCTGTTCCGCGCCGAATCCGGCCTGGACGCGGACGGCTTCGTCTCCGACGTGGAATCCTTCGTGGGCCTGGCCAACTACGCCGACCTCTTCGTCGGCGAATCCGGCCGGCGCTTCCTGAACGCCTTCGCCAACACCACCTTCTTCACCGTCACCACGGTGTTCCTCGAGACCGTCCTGGGCCTCTGCCTGGCCCTGGCCATGAACCGCGCCTTCCGCGGCCGGTCCTTCCTGCGCGCCAGCATCCTGGTCCCGTGGGCCGTCCCCACCGCCGTCTCCGGGCTGCTGTGGCGCTGGATCTTCCAGTCCGACGGTATCGCCAACACCCTGCTCGGCACCGAAATCCTCTGGACCGCCGAAGGCAACGCCTCCAAGCTCGCCGTCATCATCGCGGAAGTCTGGAAGACCGCCCCGTTCATCGGCCTGCTGGTCCTCGCCGGCATGCAGGTCATCCCCGGCGAAGTCTACGAAGCCGCCCGGATCGACGGCGCCGGCTGGTGGCGCCAGCTCGGCTCCATCACCCTCCCGCTGGTCAAGCCCACCCTGCTGGTGGCCGTACTGTTCCGCATGCTCGACGCGCTGCGCATGTTCGACCTGCCCTTCGTCCTCATCGGCCCCGGCAAGGAATCCGTGGAGACCCTCTCGATGCTGGCCTGGGATGAATCCAACCAGCTCCGCTACGGCTCGGCCTCCGCGTTCGCCGTCATGCTCTTCCTTTACGTCGCCGTCGTCGCGATCGTCTTCGTGAAGGTGCTCGGCGCCGACGTCACCGGCGCCAAGGAACTGAAGCTGCTCTCGAAGAAGACCGCCCAGAAGAACCGCATCGCCGCCAACCACGCGGCGGCGGCTGACCAGATGACCTCCGATCAGGCGAACGCTGACCAGAAGAAGGCCGAGGCCACCCGATGACCATCTCCGACCTCCGCAACGCCGCGGCCGACTCCGGCGCTGGCACCGGCTCCTCGAACGGCACAGCCGACGCGCCGCCGTCGGACCGGCCCAAAGCCAAGCGCACCTGGCGCTCCTACAGCGTCTACGCCGGCCTGGCCCTGATCTTCGCCTACTGCCTGGCACCGTTCTACTGGATGCTGGTCTCCAGCTTCCGCCGCACCGCGGACATCTTCGACAACACCCTGCTGCCGGCCCCGTTCTCGCTGGAGAACTACGCCAAGGTCTTCGACGGCTCCACGATGTTCGGCCAGGCGCTGCTGAACTCCCTGATCGTCGCCGGCACCACCACCACGTTCGCGCTGGTCCTGGGCGTGTTCGCCGCCTACGCCATCTCCCGGCTGAACTTCCGCTTCAAGTCCGTGATCCTCGGCGTCATCATCGCCACCTCGATGTTCCCCGGCATCTCAGTCGTGGTGCCGCTGCTGCGGCTCTTCACCGACATCGGCTGGATCAACACCTACCAGGCGATGATCGTGCCGAACCTGTCCTTCGCGATCCCGCTGGCGGTCTGGAACCTCACCACTTTCATGAAGGCCCTGCCGTTCGACCTCGAGGAGGCGGCCATGATCGACGGCTGCACCAAGTGGCAGGCGTTCCGCCGGGTGCTGCTGCCGCTCGCCGCGCCGGGCGTCTTCACCACCGCGATCCTGACGTTCATCCACAGCTGGAACGAGTTCATCATCGCGCTGTCGATGATCAACGACCCGAAGATCCAGACCGCCACGGTCGCGATCTCCAAGTTCACCGGCGCCACCGAATTCCAGGCGCCCTTCGGCGAGCAGATGGCCGCCGGCGTGATCGTCACCGTACCGTTGGTCATTATGGTGCTGATCTTCCAGCGGCGGATCGTCGAGGGCCTCACCGCGGGCGCCAGCAAATGAGCGGACACCCTCCGGCGGGCCTGGTCGAGGAGACGGCCCTCACCCCGGCCGCGGACTGGTGGCAGTCCGCCGTGATTTACCAGGTCTATCCGCGTTCCTTCGCCGACGGGGACGGCGACGGCGTGGGCGACCTCGCCGGGCTGACCGCCCGGCTGCCGTACATCGCCTCGCTCGGCGTGGACGGGATCTGGATGACCCCGTTCCAGCCCTCCCCGCAGCTGGACCAGGGCTACGACGTGTCCGACTACTGCGGCGTGGACCCGCTGTTTGGCACCATGGAGCAGTTCGACACCCTGCTGGAGCTCGCCCACTCGCTGGGCCTGCGGGTGCTGCTCGACGTCGTTCCCAACCACTGCTCCTCGGAGCACCCGCTGTTCCAGCGGGCCCTCGCGGCCGGCCCGGGCTCCCCGGAGCGGGACATGTTCCACTTTGTCCCGGGGACCGCTGGCGGCGACGTCCCGCCGAACAACTGGCAGAGCGTCTTCGGCGGCCGCGCCTGGAGCCGCACCAACCCGGGTTCTGAAACGGACTTCGACTGGTATCTTCACCTCTTCTCGGCCGGGCAGCCGGACTGGAACTGGCGGAACCCCGCCGTCGGCGACTACTTCGACGGCGTGCTGCGCTTCTGGTTCGACAAGGGCGTGGACGGGCTCCGGATCGACGTCGCGCATGCCCTGTTCAAGGCCGAGGGCCTGCCGGACTCACCCTCCACCGACGGGGTGGTGGACGGGCTGCGGTCCAACCCGCAGGTCTCGGACCAGGAGGAAGTCCACGAGGTCTACCGCCGCTGGCGCACCCTTGCGGAGAAGTACGAGCCGCACCGCCTGCTGGTGGGTGAAGTCAACCTGGAACCGGCCCGCGCCGCCCGCTACACCCGTGCGGACGAGATGCAGCAGGCGTTTGCCTTCGCGTTTGTGAAGCTCGGCTGGGATCCGGCGGCGTGGGCCGCTGCCGGGAACGACCTGGAAGCCGCCCGCCGGCTCCACGGCGCCACCCCGACGTGGGCGCTGGAGAACCACGACATCGTCCGCTCCGTCACCCGGTTCGGCGGCGGCGAGCTGGGCGCGATGCGGTCCCGCGCCGCGCTGGTGGCGCTGCTGGGTCTGCCCGGTCCGGCGTACCTGTACCAGGGGCAGGAGCTCGGACTGCCTGAGGTCGACGTCCCGCTGGAGTCCCGGGTGGATCCGATGTGGGCCCGCGGCGGCGTCTGCCGCGACGGTGCCCGCGTTCCGCTGCCCTGGACCGCGGACCCGGCGTTGAACCACGGCTTCTCGCTGGCTCAACCTGCTGCGGAAGCCTGGCTCCCGCAGCCCGCGGCCTGGGGAACACACGCGATCGAACTCCAGCAGCAGGACCCGGAGTCCTCGCTGGCGCTGGTGACCAAGGCACTGGAGCTGCGCCGGCTGCTCTGGAAGAACGAGGTCTTCGGCCCGAACGACGGCGGCACGTGGCGGGTCGAGGCCGGGAATCTGCTGGTCTGCGCACGCAGCGCCGACTTCTTCGTCGCCGTCGCCATGGGCATCGAAGCGGTGCAGCTCCCCGCCGGAACGGTGCTGCTCAGCGCCGCGCCGCTGACCGAGATCGGCTGGTTGCAGCCGAACAACGCCGCTTGGGTGCTACGCGGCTGAGGCCATCTTGCCTCGGGCCCCACGGTCAGCGTCCCAGCAACAGGACGGTCGTGGCTCCCGGCGCGGCGCGGCAAAGCCCCCGGTGATATGCCGGGGGCTTTGAGCCTTTCTTGTATGTGATTACTTTACGGCGACGAATACCTTGTCGCCGAGCATGCTTGGCCTGACGGCGAGGACGCCTTGTCCGGCCGTGGCGGTCGGCACCTCAAAGGCCTCATTTCCTGTTGCAGTGCCATCTTTGTAGAGCGTGCTCATGGAGTCGATGGGCTCCGGTGCAACGACCAGCTTTTCGGTTCCACTTACGGTCGTGCCGTTTGCTGTGACGTAGTCGACTGACACGAAGGCCGGCATCTGCCCGTCCGGGTCATCGCCGATGTAGGTAGTGGAGTAGTTCACCATAATGTACTCCGACCCCGCAGCCGGCGGATCATTGAATTGGTTTCCAGCGACAACGGCATCCGTGGCCGCCAGGGTGACAGAATTGATCACGACGCGCCATTCGTCAGACTCGATGACCGAACCGATCGGGTGTGGGTTCTCGCGGGTTCCGACATTAGCGGCCGGCTTCTCCGCTGTCGCTGCACCTGCATCGCTTGCGGCGCTGGACGGCTGTACCACTTTGGTATCCCCACTGCCGATAGCGTCGTCGACCGACGTGGCAAGGACGGCGAAAAAGACGATGAACCCCACGATCGTTCCCACGATGGATACGATCAGGGCCGCGATGCCCATCCACTTGGCCTTGTCCTTGATGAACAGCGATACGAGAGCCAGGATAAATGCGATCGGCAGCAGAATCCAACCGACAATGAGGGCGCCGGGGATGCAGGCGAAAATGAACCCCAGCACCGCGGTGATGAGAGCGATGAGCCCGAGGACGTTTCGCGGCTTCTTCGCCTTCGTCGGCTCAGGCAAGGGTGTCTGCATTGGCGCCCCATGATCGTGCTGCGCGAGAGATGATTGTTGTTGCTGGTGGGGCGCGGTCTGCTGTGAGCCCACCCCAGGGAGCTCTGGTGTTGTCATGGCCCAACTATCGCAGATACGCGGGGTTTGTCATGTTTCACGACACGACGCAAGTTCAACTATGACGGATATGAGGTTCTCATCTGCGCTTACCCTTTAGTTTATGACGAGTTCCGTGGGTGCCCTGTTCGACAAATGCGGCTTGGAGTGGGCTGGAGCTGTCAAGTGGCAGCAGCGGCTTCCCTCTGACGAGCCTGGGGTATACGCAATTTCAATGACGTCCGATCCGTATGCTTCACATGGCGGGGCCGTCGAATTGCCCCTGAGCAGTCGGGCGTTTGAAGAGTTGCTAGACGTCTGTCCATTCCTCGAGGTTGATGGCATGTCCGCAACGCTCGATTCCTTCGGGAGCCGGTTACAACAGTTCTGGCTGCCCGACGAACCGATTCTCTATATCGGCAAGGCCGGAACCTCCCTGTCAGCTAGGACTAGAGCCTACTATTCGACCAAGATTGGCGCGACGGGGCCACATGCCGGCGGCTGGTGGCTCAAGATGCTGACTATTCTTCCCGAGCTGACAGTGCACTACGCACGGCATTCCGACCCCGGCGCAGCCGAGGATGCACTCATCAATCAATTCGCACGACAACTGTCACATGCCTCACGGTCCAACCTATTGGACAGGAACCGCGTCGGCCCATTCGCCAACGTCCGTATTCCGGGTTTAGGCAACAAGGCCCACGGGCTGGACCATTACAAAGAGCCGCGGCCGAGCAAAGGAGATCCAAATCCTGCTGCTCCAGTTCGAGCGTCTGCAATCGCGGCAATCAATCCACTCGAGCCGGGCGCGACCTCCTTTGAGTTGTCGGCGGGCAAGGTGATCATCCCATCGCAAACTCTGACCGCAAAAGACCGAAACCGTTCCTACCTTCGAATTCCGGCAAGGTCGAAATACGCGTTCCCGGCTATCCCGACCACGTTGACAATCTTCGTCAGGGGCGAAAAGCGGGCCGCATCCTGGCACCCCGGCAACGGCAGGTCGGGCCGACTGGGGCTTAGCACTGCGCTAATGGCTGAGCTGGTGGTACCTGGCATGCCAGTGCATATTGAGGCCACTGAACATGGCTACCGCATCCTCGACAAGTCGCAATGACAACAATCGACTTCGATTGGTAGCCCCATCCGGATCTGACAGCGAGTCGGGCTCAGCTTTCACTGAGCGGTCGACCGCTGCAGTTCACAATAATGACCACAGAATCAACCAACTTTCGGCCCGCGCCGTCTGAGCACTCCACGCAATCGGGCGAGACGGTCAAAGGTGGCGGACTTGCCGGCCGCCGTCGTGCGAGAGATACACCGTTGCTCTATCACTCGTAGCGGCTCTCAGCGCTGAGAACACCCATAGGTCATAGTGCAACGGGAACGTGGACGGCCCACCGCCGCAGGGAACCCGGTCATTCCTCGACGAACTCCAGCAGGTCACCGGGCTGGCACTTGAGGACCCGGCACATTGCTTCCAGGGTGCTGAAGCGGACAGCCTTGGCCCGGCCGTTTTTCAGCACCGCCACGTTCGCCGGGGTGAGTCCCACGCGGTCGGCAAACTCCCCCACACTCATTTTTTGTTTGGCCAGTTCGACGTCGATGCGCACGACGATGGGCATCAGATCACCGCTTCCATGTCGGTGCGCAGGTCCGTGGCCTGCCGGAGCAACGCTCGCAGCACAACGACCACAAGGCCCAGGGCGGCGCCGGCGACCAGCAGCAGGAACAGCAGGAGCGGCAGACCGGGGTCATCCGCGTTGAGGACCACGGACGCGGACAGTACCGCCAGCATGGTCCATCCGGCGGTGATGGCCCAGACGATCGCGTCCACCCACCGCAGTGCGTCGGTGCTGAAGATGCTGTCGCGCTTGACCATGGTCAGCAATTTCCAGGTGCTCACGATCACCACCTGGACGCAAGCCACCTCCAGGATCGAGAAGATGGTGAGCGGCCACTGCAGGTAGGCACGGTTTGGATTCTCCTGCGCCATGTGGGCGAACTGCCCGGGAAAGGACATGACTTGGAACAGAACCAAGAGGAGGAACGCTACGACGAGGACGATCCGAAGTGCGATGACTGCCACCTGAGTAAATTGCATGTATCGAGTTTCGGTTATTAACTATTGAAAGTCAATCGATTTGTAGGCAGCGGTTCGGAATTGTGTCAACCGTCACGAACCACTTCTGCAGCGGCCCGGGTGCAGAAGCACAACGGGCGGGAATGGACCTTCGGGAGTAGGTCGGACTGACTCGTGCGGCGGCCGAGCTGGTCGCCATTATGGCCAGCGGGGCAGAGACTGCGAAAGGGCGCGCCCGGCAAGACCGGACGCGCCCTTCAGTGCCCTGAATCCGGGAGTCGGTTCAGGAGAGTGAACTAGTCGACGAGCGCCGGCTGCTTGTCACCCTCTGAAGCGTCAAAAACCGGAACCTTCCTCCGCTGGTGCAGCCAGTTCGCAACCGCCAGCAGCGCCACAAGCGAGAAAGTGCTCAGCAGCTGGGGGCGTGAATCCTCGCCGATGAAGCCCACCGTGAAGATCGCCGCGAGGATGAGCAGGCCAAAGCCCGTCAGCCACGGGAAGCCGGGCATCCGCAGGGGAAGCTCCGTCCCCTCTCGGTCGGCGCGGAGCCGCAGGGCCAGCTGGGCCAGGAGCGCGGACGTCCACACCAGCAGGCAGGTCGAGCCCACAATGTTGAGCAGGACGGGAAGGACCTGATCGGGGAAAGCCAGCTCCAGCCCGACCGTGACAACGCCGAAGGCGACGCTTGCCAGGACTGCGATAACCGGGACCCGTGCCTTGGACACCGAGGCGAGCAGGCGCGGCGCCTGACCCCGCTCGGCGAGGGAGAACGCCATCCGGGAGGCGCCGTAGAGGTTGGCGTTGAGCGCGGAGAGCAGTGCCGCCACGGCCACCAGGGTGATGGCGGTGGCCGCGCCGGGCATGCCGGCGGCGTCCAGGACCGCCGCGAAGGGGCTCTTCAGCCCCGCCGAACCCACGGGAACCACGGCCGCAATAATGAAGATGGAACCGATGTAGAAAACCAGGATGCGCCACAGCACTGTGCGGACTGCTTTCTTCACGCTGCGGGCCGGCTCGGCGGTCTCAGCTGCCGCCACGGAGACAATCTCGGTGCCGCCGAACGCGAAGGCCACCACGAACAGTGCTGTGGCAATCCCGGCGAAACCGCTGGGTGCGAATCCGGCACCGGCGAAGTTGGACAGGCCCGGCGACTGCACTCCCGGCAGCCAGCCGAAGAGCAGGGCTGCGCCCACCAGGAGGAACCCGACGATTGCTGCCACCTTGAGCAGGGCGAACCAGAACTCGAACTCGCCGAAGTTCTTCACACTCGTGAGGTTCACGGCGGTGAGCAGCACGATGAACACGAAGGCCATCAGCCACACCGGCAGGGCCGGGAAGATGGTGGCCAGCAGGGCTGCCGCGCCGAGCGCTTCGGCGGCGATGACCACCACGAGCTGCAGCCACCAGAGCCAGCCCACCGTGGCACCGGCCACCGGCCCGTAGGCCTTGGCGGTATAGACGGAAAAGGCTCCGCTGTCCGGGTTGGCCGCGGCCATCTCGCCGAGGGCCCACATCACCAGGATGATGAGGGCGCCGGCCACGAGGTAGGAGATCAGCACGGCCGGGCCGGCGGCCTGGATGCCGGCCCCGGAGCCGATGAAGAGCCCCGCACCGATGGCGCTTCCCAGACCCATCATGGTGAGCTGGCGGGGTTTGAGTGTGGCGCCGAGCGGGCGGCCAGACGTCTTTGTCTGTTGTTCCATGGAGAGTCCTCTGGTTGTGGAACGGATTGATAAGGGGGTCAGAAAATTCCTAGGCTGCGTGGGCTTCCAGAACCCGGAGCACGCGGGTGTTGGCGGCGGGGCCGGCGACGGTGATCCGCACCCCGTCACCGTGGTAGGCCCGGACCATGATGCCCGCGCGGTCAAACGCATCCACGAGCCTTGCCTGGAGGCTCTCATCCGCACGGATCCACAGGAAGTTGCCCTGGCTCGGCTGCAGCTTCCAGCCCTGGGCCTCGAGCTGCGCGGCCATCCGGGCGCGCTCCTGCTTGACCGCGGCCACCCGCGTTTCCATCTCCGCTCCGGCGTCCAGCGACGCGACGGCGGCCTTCTGGGCCAGCGCGCTCACGGCGAAGGGAAGGGCGGTCCGGCGCAGTCCCTCAGCGATGGCCGGCGCCGCCACGGCGTAGCCCACGCGCAGGCCGGCGAGGCCGTAGGCCTTTGAGAAGGTGCGCAGGATGCAGACGTTGGGGTACTGGCGGTAGAGCGCCAGGGAATCGGGGCCGCTGCCCGCTTCGGCGTATTCCACGTAGGCCTCGTCGATCACCACGAGAATGTCGGAACGGACAGAGCGCAGGAAGGCCTCGATGCGCTCGTGGCTGATCGGCACGCCGGTCGGGTTGTTGGGGGTGCAGAGCAGGATCACCTTCGTACGGGCGCTCACGGCCGCGGCCATGGCATCGAGGTCGTGGCCTTCAAAGATGTCCAGCGGAACGCGGACGGGCCGGGCGCCGGCCAGTTCCACCAGGATGGGGTACGCCTCGAAGGAGCGCCACGCGAAGATCACTTCATCCCCGGCATCGCACAGGCCGGTAATGATCTGCTGGAGAACCCCCACGCTGCCGGGTCCCACCGCGACCTCTCCGGCGGTGACGCCGAAGTGGCTGGCGATCCGTTCACGGAGTTCGACGGCGGCACTGTCGGGGTAGCGGTTCATGGTACCGGCCGCTGCGGCCACCGCGGCGGCGGCAGCGGGCAGCGGCTCGTAGTGGCTTTCGTTGCTGGCAAGGGCAGCAACGTCCATGCCGGCGCTGCGCCGGCCCGGGACATACGGCGGGAGGCCGGACACAGCGCCACGAAGGGCGGGGAGTGCAGTGTCCGGTGCGGTGAGGAGCTGATCACGGGTCATGAGGACTGATCATGGGTGTGACTCCGCCCACAATGCAAGGTACGCTCAAACCATTGGGACTTCTGCTCAACTTCTACCGTCTCTGGTGAAAATATGACCATCCTGCACCCCCGCACCCTGGATTCACTCGACGGCGGGATCATCCTCGCCCTGGACAAGGATCCGGAGGCCAGCGCCCTGTCACTCTCCCGGACACTCGGCGTCGCACGGAACACGGTCCACGCCAGGCTGGCACGGCTTGAGCGCAGCGGCGCCCTCCGCTCCTTCAGCCGGCGGCTGGATCCCGCCGCACTCGGCTATGACCTGATGGCCTTCCTCTCCCTGTCCATCAGCCAGACCCGGACAGGTGCGGTGGAGGACGGGCTCGCCGCAATCCCGGAGGTCATCGAGGTGCATGCCACCACCGGCGACGCGGACCTCATGGCCAAGGTGGTGGCACGCGGCACGGCGGATCTCTATCGCATCACCAACCAGATCCTGGAAATCGAGGGGATTCAACGGACCAGCACGGCCATCTCCGTGCTGGAACTCATGCCGCCCCGCTACGACGGCCTGCTGAGCCGGCTCTCCGAGCAGGAGCCCCGCACTGCCGGCTAAGTGCGAGTGACGCAGGCCACACTGGTCATATTTTCAATTGGGCCTCTTCTGCCTGCCAAATCTCCTAGTAAAACGCGACCCTCTTGCCTATAAGAGAGCTAGCGCACAAGATTCCTGCATGACTACTCTCACCGTGTCCGGCCGTGTGGCGCAGATTCTCAGCAGCTATCTCAGCGATGTTTTCGGCGTCATGGGCAACGGAAACGCCTACTTCCTGGACGCCGCGGAAAAGCTGGGCCTCCGCTTCTCCGCCGTCCGCCATGAAGGCGCCGCCATCGCTGCGGCCGACGCCTACTACCGGACGTCGGGACGTCTCGCCGCGGGCACCACCACATACGGCCCCGGCTACACCAATGCACTCACCGCCCTCGCCGAGGCGGTCCAGGCGCAGATCCCCGTCGTGCTGGTCACCGGGGACGCCCCCACCACCGGCGCCCGGCCCTGGGACGTGGACCAGACGGCCATCGCCGCAGGCCTGGGTGCCGCCACGTTCACCGTCACCCGCGACGCCGCGGGTTCCATCACCCGGCAGGCGGTGGAGTACGCACTCACCAAGCGCACCGCCGTCGTGATCGCCATCCCCTACGACCTCGCGGCCCTCGAGGCTGCGGACGAGGAACTTCCGGCACCCTCGGCACGAATGGTGACGGACGACGTCGACGGCGGCCTCGGGCAGGTAGCCCGCCTGCTGGCAGGGGCGAAGCGGCCGCTGATCCTCGCCGGCCGCGGCGCGCACCTCGCCGGAGCCGGCCCGAAACTGCGGGAGCTCGCCGACCGCCTCGGCGCCGTGACCGCCGGAACCGCCTTGGCGCTCAGCCTCCTCGAAGGCGAGGGATACCTCGGCGTGGCGGGCGGCTTCGGCACGGACACCGCAGCCGGGCTCATGGGTGAGGCCGATGTGGTCCTCGTGGCGGGGGCAAGCCTGAGCGCCTTCACCATGCGGTTCGGGCACCTGCTCGGCCCGGACAGCACCGTCATCCAGATCGACACCGCCCTGCAGCCGACGCACCCGAGGGTGGATACGTTCGTCAGCGCGGACGCGAAGTCTGCGGCCGGACACCTCCTGCGGATGCTGGAGGGCGCGGCCTCGCCGGACGCCGGCCGCGGCGGAGCGTGGCGCGCGGAAGCCCGCAAGCGGCTGGCCGAAGGACCGGCCCACCACCCGGGCTCCGAGGAGACCGCGGACGGCCGGCTGGACCCGCGTGCCCTGGCCACCGCATTGGACGCCGTGCTGCCGGAGCGGCGCACGGTGGTCCAGGACGGCGGGCACTTCCTCGGCTGGGCACCGATGTACTGGAACATCCCGCGGCCCCAGGACCTGGTGATGGTGGGGACCGCGTACCAGACCATCGGGCTGGGCCTCGCCAGCGCCGTCGGGGCAGCCCGCGCCGTGGAGGACGGCCGCACCCTGGTGCTGGCCTCCGGCGACGGCGGTTTCCTGATGGGCCTGTCCGACCTCGAATCGCTCATCGGCGCGGCAACCAGCGCCATCGTCGTGATCTACAACGACGCCGCCTACGGCGCCGAAATCCACCAGTACGGCTCCCAGGGCCTGACCGAAAAGCCCATGCTGATCCCCGAGGTGGACTTCAGCGGCGTCGCCCGCGCGCTGGGTGCCGCGTCCGCGATCATCCGCTCCTTGTCCGACCTTTCCGCGCTGCAGGACTGGATCGATGCCGGCGCGAAGGGAACCTTCGTGGCCGACTGCCGGATCACTGCCAGCGTCCGGGCCCCGTGGCTGAGCGAGTGGATGGAGGCCTCGCGGGCGGCGAAGGCGGCGGTGGCGGGGTAGCTGCCCGGCTGGCACGAAAAAGGAGGCCGACGACGACACCCAGTGCCGCCGTCGGCCTCCTTATATGCCCGGCGGTGGTGCTATCCCCGCAGGGCGCTGGACGCTAGGCCGCCGTTGGAAGCGTTACGTAGCTGCCCTCGATGACGCTGGCGGCAACAACGGGTGTGCCGTCTACTGTGACATAGCTGCCACGGGTGACGGGGGGCAGGTTTCGCCCGCCAGCGACGGTGACGTAGCTGCCCTCGACGCCGGCGGGGACGCTGCCGGCGGGGAGAGTCACGTAGCTGCCGCCGCGCACTGCGGTGTCAGCGACAGTGCTAGCGGTAGCGGCCTTGAGGGTGGTTTCGGTGGTGGATGAGGAAGCTTCGGGGCGTTCGGTCAGCAAAGTCATGGGTTCTCCGTGGGGTTTCGGGATGAGGGCCATACAGGTTCTTGTGCCGCTCAAGCAGGAGGGCGGTTGCGCATTGTGTCGCTTGCCCCGCTGGCCCGGGTATGTTCACCGGTGCGGTACTCAAGGGCTACGGTGACCTGTACCTAAATTTACAGGCTTATCGTGAGCTACTCAGAATAAGGTGGGAAGACTCACGTTTACGTCGCGGCGTCCGGCCGGAACAGTGCTGTTCAGCGCCTCGCCACTGACGAAGGACGGCTGGCTGCAGCCGGACACCGCGGTCTGGGTGCTGCGGGACTAGTAATCCGAACCGGGTGAAAGAGCGGGCTGTCCACGTTTCTCAACAGGAACACCCGTTGCCCTATCACCTATGGTCGTTCTCAGCGCTGAGAACGACCATAGGTGATAGCGCATCGGGACGTGGGCGGCCCTTAGCGTCGCTTACCCGTTTCGGTATCCGTGATGTTGAACGACGCGTCCAGCTTCACCGTCGCTGATGTCCCGTCGGCCTTCCGGATGTGTGCCTCGTAGGCCGCCCCCTCCGCGTCGGTTTCGACGCGGACGACAGTCGCCCCAGGATTAGCGGCCTTCGCTGCCGCTTCCACACGGGCCGCAGTATCACCCGTCAGCAGCTCCTCGGTGATGCCGTTGGCGTGGTGGCCACCCTTGTTAGGGGAAGCAGACAGGGTTGTGGTGGTCGCTGCGCCGTCCGGAGCAGCCATTGCGAGATACATGCCGCCGCCAACGAGAACTGCCGTCAAAGCTGCACCCGCTGCGGCGTTTTGAACTGTTTTCATCACACGCTCCTGATTCCGCGGTCAGGCCCACCGGTGCTTTTGCTGACCGCTTCACGTCCTTGCCATCGCGCCCCAGCAACGCCCCGCGCGGGTGGATGCAGACACTGTGGATTCTACGCATTTGCCGGGGTGGCGACTAGGAGAATTCAGGACCATGATGTCAGCCCTGGGAGTCCCGCAGACGCGACTCCCCCGCCGCGTAGATGTCCAGCAGTTTCCGGGCGTGCTCGCCGTCGGGACCTTCCTCCGCAAGCGCAGACCGCATGCCCTCCAGCTTCTCGGCTCCTGCCGGGAAGGGCGGAAGCAGCGGGATGTTCGGGTCCGTCAGGACTTCCAGGACCGCGGGCCGGTCAGCGGAAAGTACCTCGTCCCATGCAGCGCCCAGCTGCGCCGGGTCGTCGACCCGGACGCCCTTCAGCCCCAGCAGTTCCGCATAGCCGGCGTAGGGGAAGTCCGGGATGACCTGGCTGGCGGGGAACCGCGGTTCGGCCTCCGTTTCGCGCTGTTCCCAAGAGACCTCGGCCAGGTCGCGGTTGTTGAAAACGCACACCACGAACCGCGGATCCGCCCAGTCCCGCCACCGGTGCGCGACAGTGATCAACTCGGCCAGGCCCAACATTTGCATGCCGCCGTCCCCGGCCAGCGCCACCAGCGGCCGCTCCGGATGGGCCAGCTTCGCGGCGAGTCCGTACGGAATGGCGCAGCCCATACTGGCGAGAGTTCCCGACAAATGCGCCGGGACTCCGGAGGGCAGCACCAGCTGGCGGGCATACCAATAGACGCAACTGCCGACGTCGAGACTCATCTGGGAGTCGGCGGGAAGCCTTCCGTTGAGCTCGCGCACCACCCGTTCCGGGTTGACGGGTTCGGCTGCGATGCCGGCGCGTTCCGCTGACAGCTCGCGCCAGTCACGCACCTGGGCTTCGACGTCGGTTCGCCACTGGGTGCGTGAGGGCTGGTTCGGCGTCCGGTCAAGCCGCGCGGTCAGCTCGCGCAGCGTTCCGGCGGCGTCGCCGACCAGGCCAATTTCCACCGGGTACCGGTTGGCGATCTTGCGGCCGTCGATGTCGATCTGCACAGCCCTGGCCGTGCCCGGCTTGGGATAGAACTCCGTCCAGGGATCGTTGGATCCAATGATCAGCAACGTGTCGCAGTTTTCGAGCAGGTGCGCGCTCGCCGTAGTGCCGAGGTGGCCCATGGTGCCCGTGGCGAAGGGAAGCGTCTCGTCAACGTACGGTTTGCCCAAGAGACTGGTGGTGATTCCTGCGTTCAGCTTTTCGGCCAGGGCAACCACCTCGTCCTGCGCGGCGCGGGCACCTTGGCCGACGAAGAGTGCGATCCGCTCGCCGTTTGCAAGGATCCCTGCGGCGGCGTCCAGTTCCTCCTCCCCCGGCAGCACCCGGGCGGGGCTCCAAATGGGAGCGGTAACCACGACGCCGTGTTCATGCGCCAGCTCGGGGGCCTCCGCGGTTTGGATGTCGTGGGGCACGATCACGACGCAGGGGGACTTCGTCTCCAGTGCCGTGCGGAATGCGCGGTCTATCAGCATGGGCACCTGCTCAGGGGAGCTGGCCAGCTGCGCGAACTGCGCGGCGACATCCTTGAAGAGCGTCAGCAGGTCGATTTCCTGCATGTAGCCCGAGCCCAACACTGTGGTGCTTTGCTGGCCGATGATCGCCACCACGGGGACACTGTCCAGTTTGGCGTCGTACAGGCCATTGAGCAGGTGGACGGCGCCGGGACCCTGGGTGGACGTCACGACTCCGACTCCGCCCGTGTACTTTCCGTGCCCCACCGCCATGAAGGCTGCTGCTTCTTCATGCCTTGCCTGCACGAACTCGATGGCGTCCTCCGACCGGCGAAGGGCACCCATAAAACCGTTGATGCCGTCTCCGCTGTAGCCGAAGACCCTGTCCACGCCCCAGGCTTTGAGGCGTTCCACGATGAGGTCTGAAACCGTTCGCTGAGTCATGCCAAGGCTCCTGTAGTCAGTCGGCGGATACTGTCTGCGAACCATCGTAAGCACACTGAGGGATACGGTCACGGCAAAGCTCGAAGGCGGGAGCCTCGAGTACTTCAACAGCGAGCGGCCCTGCCGTCCGCCGTCAGCCCCCAAGTCGTTCGAGGCGGCTTCGCCAACAATCCCTGGGAGTGACGGTCCACAGCAGACCCCGTAGCCTCGTCGTATGGGGAAGATCATCCGGCTTTGGTTTATAGGCATGTCCGCGCTGTTAGCGGGATGCTCGGTGGTGCCCGGTTCGATCGCCGAATCTGAACTCCCGGGCGGACTTCCGGCGGAAGCAATCACTGCGATGGCAGGCTCTTCTACTCGGGGTCCCCTATATCCTTTCCCTGAAGCGGGCTGGCTCGATGACGGGGCGAAATTCGCTGTCGTATTGGGCGGCAGTTCGAGCTGCCCCGCTTACCCGTCTTCCATCGAGGTCCTCGATGCACATCACCTCAAGCTTGGTATCGACACCCGTGGCGGACCGACTTGCACCGCAGACCTGGCTCCCCGCACTTACGTCATCAGGACCCCGGCGGATGTGGACGTCTCGCGTGAAGTAACGCTCGAATACGGAGGAACGACTGTCGTTCTGCCGCCGCAGTAGGCCACGTCTGGCTCCGTGAGCCATTGTTTTCCCCTTGGACCGGCCCTACCGTGAAGGGACGGTCAGCCGAAGTGCAGGTGCGGGCATGCGGATTTTTTCCAGGTCATCGCGCTGGCTCCTGGTGTGCATTCTGGCCGCAGGTATCCTCGGCGGCGCCACACCGCCGGCGCCTGCCCCTTCCGCTGTGCCGGTCACCGGACCCCCGCATCCCGAGCAGGCCTACGCGGAGTTGGACTCCTTCCTTCAGGAGCAAATCGAGGCCCTCGGAATTCCGGGCGCCGCTGTCGCCATCGTGCAGGACGGGGTCCGGGTGCACACCGCCGCCTTTGGCCGTGCCGATGACTTCGGACGGCCGCTGACCGCGCAGACGCCGGTACTGCTGGCCTCAACCAGCAAGACCCTCACCGCCATCGCCGTGATGCAGCAGGTGGAGGCCGGCCGGCTGCGGCTGGATGAGCCGGTGCAGACCTACCTGCCCTGGTTCACTCTGGACGACAGCCGCTCGTCCGCCATAACCGTCCGCCACCTCCTCCATCAGGCCAGCGGCATGGCCTCGAAGGACACGGCCTTCGAGGCCTCCGACGCGCAGGGCCCGGAAGCCCTCGAAGACGGGGTGCGCGCCCTGTCAGAATCCCCGCTGGCGGGCGAACCGGGCGCGGCCTTCCGTTATGCCAGCGCCAACTTCAACATCGCGGGCCTCCTAGTGCAGACGGTCTCCGGCCAGCCGTTCGGCGACTACCTGGAGCAGCACGTCTTCGGACCCCTGGAAATGGCCGACAGCCATCCGACCCGGGCTGATGCCCGCGCAGACAACGCGGCCGCCGGCTACTCGCGGTGGTTCGGCGCGTTTTGGCAGCAGACCGGCGTCCCCGCTCCCACCACCGGAATGCCGTCCTCCACGATGTACTCCTCGGCCGAGGACCTCAGCCACGAACTGATGGCCCTGCTCGACGGCGGCCGGTACGGCGACGCCCGGATCCTCCGGCCGGAGAGCGTTGAGGCGATGTTCGAGCCGCGGGTGCAGGTGAGCGAATCCCAGCACTACGCCATGGGTTGGTTCACCCGGCCGCTGGTGGAGTCCACCGATCCCGCAGCACCGCCCGTCCCTGAGGAGACGTTGCCTCTTCTCCTGGAACATCAGGGCGAATGGGGCAACAGCCACACATACCTGGCAATGGTTCCGTCCGCCCGTCTTGGCGTCGCGCTGGTCATCAACGGCAATGACACGGCCGCCCCGTCACGGCTGAAGGCAATCGACACCAACCTCCTGCGGATTCTCCACGGCCACGCACCGGTGCCGGCGGTGGTGCACGAGGACTGGCTGCAGCGCTACAGCTGGGCGGTCGCGCTCGGACTGCTGCTGGCGGAGCTGCTGAGCCTGTGGCTGGTGCTCCGGTTCCTGGTGCCGCGGAACCATGCCCCTGTCCGGAAGCCGTGGGTTCCCCTGGCGTGGGCCGCGGCGGCCCTCGCCCTCGACGTCTTTGCGCTGTGGCTGTGCCTCAGCTACGCCCCCGCCCGGTTCGACACCCACCTCTTCGTCATCATCCGTCAGTTCCCCGACGTCGGAGTGTTCCTGGTGCCAGTCCTTGCACTGGCTATCCTGTGGCCGGTCCCGCGGACAGTGTGGTTGCTTACTATGCGGGGCCGGCCGTCAGCACTCTGAGGGGACCACAATTCCCGGGCCGCGGCACAGGCAAGGCGGCACCCAACCAGAGTGCCGCCGTCGTACTTCCTTTCTGGCGACTCACGACGTTACGGGACGAGTTTGACGTCCTCGCCCCGGAGATGGGCGCGGAAGCCGTCGTCCTGAACCGCGACGTCCTGGAGCACGAGGCCCTCGGGCAAGCCCTCGATGTCGTGCTCGATGGTCACGAGCCCGCGCACGACGGCGGCGGTGGCGTCGGAGAGGAAGTCCGGTCCACCTAAGTCGATCGAGCGTGGTTCGACAACGAGCCTGCCGGCCTCGACCTCGACCGTGCCGGTGGCGGTGACGCGTAGTTCGCGGCCCAAGACATTGACGGTGCGAATCACCATGGCCTGGCCGCCGCCGGCGGAGCGGACGACTGTCCCGTTACCGAGCTTGTTGGCGACTACCTCGAACGGCACGGTCGCATCGACGGCGAGCTGTGCAGCGACCAGACCGTCCGGGCCAGCGACCATGTCCTGCCCGACGGTCCGGACGTCGCGGAGTATGGAGCCCGCGGTCACCACTGTCCCAGCGTCCAGCACAAGGTCGGCGAGCCACACTTCGTCGTCGCGCAGGCCGGCGGGAGGCTGTGCGACCGGCGGTCGGTCGGCGCCCGCCGGTGGAGCCGGCACTGGCCCTGCCTCGCCGCCGCCCGCCGGGTCGCTCACAGCCCACCAGAGGATCGCGGCCATCACCCCCAGGACGAGGACCATCCCCGTAGCACCGATCAGCCAGTCCTTCACACGCGTCCACTCCATGAGGACAGTCTGATGGCTCGCCCCCTGGGGCGCGAAACACCAAGACCGCCGAGTGTGGCTGCTCGTGACAATCGCCGCACCTCCACGGGCCCCGTAGATAGACTGCAGTGGTACGTGTCCCTCGACTTATTAGGAGAAGTTCATGAGCTACAGCCCAAGTCCGTCCGAGAAGCCGGTAGCAGCCGGCGACCTGGACCGCAGCCATATCGGTCAGACTGTGAGCTTTGAATCCAACGACTTCACAGTTGTCTTCGGAACACTCTCCGGCGTGGCCCGGACCGACGCCATGGTGTACCTGTCTCTTCAGGGCGTGGGCGGCGGCACCCATCTGAAGGACGAGTACGACCTGCCTGTCAGTCAGAACGTCTATCTCCAGATGGATCCCCTGAGCACCGCCGGCAAAACCCTCGCCGACGCGGAACGGGTCATCAAGGAGAAGTTCGACGAGATCAAGAAGAACCTCCGGGACCGGGAACAGAAACCCGGTTCCGAGTAACCCGTATCCAGCCAGCGCGGAACCCCGCAGTGCCCGCCACTGCGGGGTTCCTCTGTTTGTCACTGTGCCAAGGGGCAACGCCCACGCCCAGGACGCGGGCGGCGCCGTCGTGGTGACATGCTGGCCACCAGGACGCCAGGTGGGCGGCCCTTAGCGCTTCTGGCGGCCCGGTGCGCCGCCCGAACCGGCGGCTGACACCCCGGAGCCCTGGAGCCACCTTCATCCAAAGGGGCTCAATTTCCGGCGAGCATTGCGGGAGTGCTGCCCCCCGCTCTCGCCGCTATTTGTCGACCTTGAGAATTTACGACAACGTATCTCGAACATCCGAAAGAATTTGTTCTTCTCATTCGTAATATTGACGACGATCATCGCCCCGCTTACGTCATCAGTACACGCTGATTCTGAAACCCAACCCTCCCTGTGCTAATCCGGTAGGTATGTCTTCTCTATCCGAATCTTCAAAGACGACATCAGCCGCTGAAGAACGCAGCGCCCGTGTCGCAGTCGCTCTTTTTCCCGTGCTTATCCTGGCCGGAGGAGCCGTAGCGCTTGCCGCCCCAACAGCCTTCACAGGGCTCGCCCCCTGGATCAACCCTCTCCTAGGACTCATCATGTTCGGGATGGGGCTAACACTCACGCCCCCTGACTTCGCCGTCATTGCCAAACGCCCTATCCCGGTGGTGATCGGAGTTGTTGCGCAATATGCCATCATGCCGTTCCTGGGCTGGTTGATCGCAGCGGCGCTGGGGCTGCCCCCTGCGCTGGCCGCGGGCGTCATCCTGGTGGGCTGCTGCCCCGGCGGAACGGCTTCCAACGTCGTTTCCTACCTGGCCAGGGGTGACGTCGCTTTGTCCGTCGCCATGACGACCGTTTCAACTCTGCTTGCTCCGCTGCTGACCCCGGTTCTGGCATTGTGGCTGGCCGGTCAGTACATGCCGGTGGACGCCGGTTCGATGGCGTGGTCCATCGTCCAGATCGTGCTGTTCCCAGTGCTGCTGGGACTCTTGATCCGATTCTTCCTGCCGCGCCTCGTCAACCGTGCACTGCCTGCCCTTCCCTGGATTTCGGTACTCGCTATCACCACTGTGGTGGTTGCGGTGGTTGCCGGAAGCGCAAAGGCCATTTTCGCAGCCGGACTTCTGGTTCTCGCGGCCGTTATTCTGCATAATGGCCTGGGGTATGCCCTCGGCTACGCTGCGGCCCGTTTGTTCCGGCTTCCGGTTCCCTCCAGGCGTACCACTGCGATTGAGGTC
Source organism: Pseudarthrobacter sp. MDT1-56 (assembly GCF_059383555.1). Classification (NCBI taxonomy): domain Bacteria; kingdom Bacillati; phylum Actinomycetota; class Actinomycetes; order Micrococcales; family Micrococcaceae; genus Pseudarthrobacter; species Pseudarthrobacter sp. MDT1-56. Next base: position 212,740 of record NZ_JBWZCK010000005.1, on the reverse strand, counting down.
GGCATGCAGAATTCAGGCCTTGCAGCAGGGCTCGCACGGCAGTATCTGACTCCCGAAGCGGCTCTGCCGGGTGCTATTTTCTCAGTCTGGCATAACGTTTCCGGTGCGGTTCTCGCAGCTTATTGGCGCCGCAGCAGCACTCCTGCCTCACGCGACAGCGAGTCTGTTCCGGCGGCTGCCAACTAACCCCGGCAGACCACCGCGCCGAACCCGGCGAGGCCGCCCGGTATGCTCGCGGTGGTTCAGCTCGCGGTGGCGCCAGCCCGACGTCGCCGCTCCCACCGCTGGAATGCCATCAGCACGCCGTACTCCTCGCTCGAAGACCTCAGCCACCAACTCATGGCTGTTCGTCGGCCTGTCCGCTAATGTCCAGCGCGAGTTAGAAGCAGTGCCGCCCATAGGATGAGGCAATGGACTTCGAAGGCACGCTCTGGACGGTTTTGGGGGCCGGGCTGGTTCTGCTGATGCTCGTTGATGTCTTTCGTACGCTCCTTTACCCGCATGGTTCCGGTCCTTTGGGCCGGGCGATCATGCGCGGATTCTGGCTCGTGTCCAGAAAACTGCGGGGCCGGGGCTCTTTCATCGCAGCACCCTTGGCCATGGCCGCTGTCATTGGCGCCTGGGCCAGCCTGGCGGCCATCGGCTGGGCCCTGCTCTATCTGCCGCATCTGCCGGACGGATTTGTTCATGGAGCCGGGGTGCCACAGCGGGGTGACTTTGGCGAAGCGCTGTACATCTCCCTTGTCACTCTTTCCACTGTGGGGTTCGGTGACATCGTGCCCGCGCATCCGCTGCTCCGGCTGGTTGTGGCCCTCCAGGCCGTCACCGGTTTCGGGTTGCTGACGGCAACGGTCACCTGGATCCTGCAGATGTTCCCGGCCCTGAACCGCCGCCGGACCCTGGCCCACCAGCTGAACCTGTTCAGGGAGGCGGCAGGTCCCGCGGGTGTATTGTCGCTGGATCCCGGGCATGCTGCCGGGCTGCTGGAATCCATGGCCGGAAACGTGGCGGCGGTGAGCGTGGATCTGCTGGCGTTCCATGAAACCTACTACTTCCGTGAAGTCGAGCAGCGCGGGTCCCTGCCGGCGACGGTGGCCTACGCGCAGGAACTGGCATCGCAGGCCCAGCGGAGCGAGAGCCCTGAGCTCCAGTTCGCCGGACGGATGCTCCACGCGGCGCTGGACGCCCTCGCGGAGGTCCTGCGCGGCAAATTCGGCCATGCAGGAACCACAACTTCCGATGTGTTCGACAGCTACGAGCTGCACCACCGGCACGCGCGGCGCGGGTAACTAGAACGAAGGCAGCCACCCCGCCCGCTGAGCTTGCCCAGCGGTTCACACGACACAGCCGCTATTGGGGTCCTCGGGGCTCAACGGCGCCCCTCCCTCCCTAGTTGTTCCACGCATATCAGCCGGCACCCGCGGAATCCCGGGGTTCCCCGGGGCCGAAACGGGCTCCTGAACCGAGCACCTGGGATGGGACGTCGTGAGCCGGAAGCCCGCGCGGCCCGGCGCCGAACTGTTCACCGCGGTCCAGTCCCCCGAACATGGGCCCCGCCGTCGCCGCTTCACACGCCGACGCCGGCTCCGAGTTGTCGTCGAACTCTCTTGGGACGGCTGCCGCCAAAGCAAAAGCCAGCATCAAGACTAACGAGCGCAACGGGTCCTTTGACCTGCAGTCACACCGGGGAAGCCGCGGCGAGTTGACCGAGGAATCCCTGGCCGCCTTCGCCAGCTCGCTGAAGCTGGGAGAGAAGGTCCGCTTCAACATCGAGACGAATGTGGAAAGCGGCCAGATCGGCGGCGAGGTCATGGTGGCGCTAACCCAGACCGTGGTCGCGGAAATCCAGGCCTCCGGCATGGCGGACCGCATCTCCGTGCAGTCGTTCGACTGGTCATCGCTGAACCTGACCACAGAGATCGCCCCGGCACTGCCGCTCGTTGCGCTGTCCAGCGGCGACGCCTGGCGCGCGGTCGGCCAGCCCGGCGCCAGCCCAAACCTCGGCGGCATCGACATCGACACCTACGGCGGATCCCTCGCCATGGCAGCGGCAGCGGCAGCGGCAGGGGCAGGGGCAGCCCAGGGCTACGACGGCGGGCGGCCGTGCGACGGCGCCTGCGGGTGTGTGGCGGTCAGGTTGATGCCCCGCGCACGCAGGCACTCGACTGCTACCGTGGGCAACAACGACACTGTTCGTCCGCTCATCGAGGAGCACCCCCATGGCGCGCACAACCCGGTCCGCCGACGACAGCATCCGCCGTCTTCGCCCCTACAACGTAGTGGCTGGCTCACTTCACCTGGTCCAGGCCATCGGCTTTGCGGTCATCCTCACCATGCTGAGCACCCAGGTCACGTTCGGTGTAACCGCGGACTACTTGGCGGGTCCTCCTGGCTTCCCGGTGCCACCCGAGCGCGTAGAACTCTTTGCCGTCAACGTGGGTGCGGGCGTTGTTGTGTTCCTCGCCCTCTCCGCGCTGTTCCACTTCGCCGTAGCGTCGCCCCTGTTCTTCCCGCGCTACGGTGCCGGGCTTCGAGCGAACAACAACTATTTCCGCTGGGTCGAATACTCACTCAGTTCGTCCGTGATGATCTGGCTGATTGCCCAGACCACAGGGATCACCGATATCGCCGCCCTGCTCTCGCTCTTCGCCGTCAATGCCGCGATGATCGGATTCGGGGCGCTGCAGGAAAAATACGAAAAACCTGGCAGCGGCAATTTCCTGCCCTTCATTTTAGGGTCCCTGGCCGGCGTGGTGCCCTGGATCGTGATCCTGGTCTACTTCTTGTCCCCTGGGTCGGGTAGCACGGTGGAGCCGCCGGCCTTTGTCTACGGCATCATCATCTCCCTATTCCTGTTCTTCAACACCTTCGCGATTAACCAGTGGCTCCAGTACCGCCAGGTGGGTCCGTGGCGCGACTACCTCTACGGCGAACGGGTCTACATCACACTCAGCCTCATCGCCAAGACAGCGCTCGCATGGCAAGTCTTTTCGGGCGCCATCATCCCCGCGTTGACCGGCTGACCGCACCCCGCCTAGACATGTGACAAATCAGTCACCTATCCTGGAGTTATGGACGCCGTATTCAAGGCCCTGGCCGACGCCACCCGCCGCGATCTCCTGGATGAGCTCTTCCGGGACGACGGGCAGACCCTCCACGCCCTTGAGGCCCGCTTCGAGATGACCCGCTACGGCGTGATGAAGCACCTCAAAGTCCTGGAGGACGCCGGCCTGGTGGTGACCCGCCGTCGGGGGCGGGAGAAACTCCACTTCCTGAATCCGGTGCCCATCCGGCTGGTCCACGACCGCTGGGTGAGCAAATATGCCGAACCATGGGCCGCTGGCCTCAGCGACCTCAAAACCAGATTGGAAAGTCCCATGGAAAAGATCTTCGAAATCTACATCAAGACCACCCCGGAACGGCTCTGGGAAGCCATCACGGACGGCGAGATCCGCAGCAAGTACCAGTTCGGGTCCGTCATCACCTCGGACTGGACGACGGGATCCCGGTTCCAGATGGCGCCCCGGGGCGGGGAACCCCTGGGCGAGGGCGAGAACCTGGAGGTGGACCCGCCCCGCCGGCTCGTCCAGAGCATGCGCGCGCTCTGGGGCGAGGACGTCAAGGCTGAGGGCACGTCCCGGGTCACCTGGGAGATCGAACCGGTGGGCGATTCCTGCCGGCTGACCGTCACCCACGACCAGCTCCGCGAGGGCGCCAATGAACAGCTCTACGGCGGCTGGCCGATGATCCTCTCCGGCCTGAAGACCTGGCTGGAAACCGGCGAACTCCTCACCACCCCGGGCTCCCTCATGTACACCTGAGGCGGCCGGCGGTAGCCTGAAAAGCAGATGACGGGCCACACCGCCCACCGCTTCCGGGCACGCCGGGCAGCGCCGAAAGCCGGGCAATCCCACAGGCTCAGACCCGCCACCGGGAACGGGGAGGGGCGATGTCTACACTCGCAGACGGCCGGGTAGCCTATGCCGAACGGCGCTGGCCGGACGCCGTCGGGCAGTACACCGCGGCCGACCACGACGCCCAGCTTCCGGCCGGCGATCTGGAGCAGCTGGCCACCTCCGTCATCCTCACCGGCCGGGGCTCCGAGGGAGTGGACATCCTGGCCCGGGCGCACCTGAAGTACCTCGCCGACGGCGACTACCCCGCCGCCGCCCGTTGCGCCGTCTGGACCGGGTTGAGCCTGATCCTGCTGGGCGAACCGGCCCGCAGCGCCGGCTGGCTCGCCCGCGCCCACCGGATCGTCGAGGACCTCCCCGAGCCCTGCCGCTTCGAGGGCCTGCTGTCCGTCCCCGCCGGGCTGGGCGCCCTCTACCAGGGCGACGGCGCCGCCGCCACGGCAGCCTTCACCCGGGCCGCCGACCTCGGCCGGGCACGAGGCGACGCCGACTCCGCGGCCCTCGGCACGCTAGGCCTCGGGCAGACCAAGGTCATGCTGGGCGAGGTCGACGACGGCCTGGCGCTGCTCGACGAAGCCATGGTCGCCGTCACCGTCGGGGAAATCTCCCCGGTCCCCGCCGGGATTATCTACTGCGCGGTGATCGAAACCTGCCATCTGGCCTTCGACCTGCACCGCGCCCACGAGTGGACCCGGGCGCTGGACCGGTGGTGCGACGCGCAGCAGAGCCTGGTGTTCTTCAGCGGCCAGTGCCAGATGCACCGGGCCGAGCTGTACCGGCTGCACGGTGCCTGGACCGAGGCGCTCGACGCGGCCAAAACGGCGCAGGACTTCGCCTTCCACGGCGACCTGATGGCCACCTACGGCGGCTTCTACGAACAGGGCGAAATCCACCGGCTCCAGGGCGACTTCGACGCCGCCGAGGCCTGCTACCTGCACGCCCAGGAGACCGGATTCCCGCCGCAGCCCGGACTGGCGCTCCTCCGCCTGGCCCAGGGCAGGCCGGAGCAGGCCCAGTCCCTGCTCCGGCAGGCCATGGACGGCGTCGACCCCGCGTACCGGCGCCGGATGCTCGCCGCCCGGGTGGAGATCGAACTGGCAGCAGGCGACGCAGTGGCCGCACGGGCCGCGGTGGAGGAGCTGGTCTCGCTGTGCGCCTCGATCGACATGCCCATGCTGCACGCCCTCGCCGAGCAGTCCGAAGCCGCCGTCCTGTTCCACGAAGGGGACCCCCAAGCTGCCCTGGTCCCGCTTCGCCGAGCGTGGTCCCGCTGGCTCGGCCTCGACGCACCGTTCGAAGCTGCCCGCTGCCGAGCCCTGCTGGCCCGGCTGTGCGCCGCGCTCGGCGATGAGGAATCCGCCCGACTGGAGCGTGAGGCGGCCCGGGCAGTATTTTCCGAGCTGGGCGCCGCGCCGGCGCTGGCGGGGCTCGAGCAACCGCAGTTTGAGCAACCGGTGCTTGAGCAATCGGTGCCCGGAGCGCCGGACGCCCGGACAACCCCGGCGCGGACAGCCCCGGCGCCCACCACCGGGAGCAACGCCCACCACGCCGCCGACGCCGGGCCGCTCACCGCCCGCGAGGCCGAGGTGGTCCGGCTCGTCTCCGCCGGGCTAAGCAACCGGGCCATCGCCGCCGAACTGTTCATCAGCGAAAAGACGGTGGCCCGGCACCTGAGCAATATCTTCACCAAGCTAGGCCTGACCTCCCGGACCGCGGTCACGGCCTACGCCTACCAGCACGGACTCGCCTGACGTGCCTCCCTGCACAAAAATACCCATCCACCGGCCCGCCTGACCTCCCCGGCACGGGCGAAATGGGTGATTCGCCCGATTCGCCACGGCGCGAGGAAAAATAGCGTTAATGGCATGAACGTTTACGTGCTCGCAGGAATGGTTTCCACCGGCCTCTTCGCCGTGAGCTACCTGCCCATGCTGCTCAAGGCCCTGCGCACAAGGGATCTTGACTCCTACAGCCTCGGCTACCTCGCGCTGAGCAACGTCGCCAACGCCGTGCACTCCGTCTACGTCTTCAGCCTCCCGCTGGGGCCGATCTGGCTGTTGCACTTCTTCTACGTCGTCGCCTCCGCGCTGCTGCTCATCTGGTACCTGCGCTTCCGTTCCGGTCCCGCAGGCACCCCCTTTACACAGCAGGCACAGCCGGCACAGCCGGCACAGCGTTCATAACCACCCACTGCACCTGCAACACCAAGGAGCCACCACCATGAACACCACCCCAACAACCGACACCGGCGGCGGCGCTGGCACGGCCGCCGTCGACACCGTGATCATCGGCGCCGGTCAGTCCGGCCTGGCGCTGGGCTACTACCTGGCTCAGCAGCACCGGAACTTTGTCGTTCTCGACGCCGGCACCCGGGTGGGCAACGCGTGGCGCAGCCGCTGGGACTCGCTGCGCCTGTTCACCCCCGCCAAGTACGACGGCCTGCCCGGCCGGCCCTTCCCGGGCGACCCCCTCGCTTTCCCCACAAAGGACCAGCAGGCGGACTATCTGGAGGACTACGCCTCCCGGTTCCACCTGCCGGTCCGGCCCAACACGGCCGTCACCCGGCTGAGCCACGACGGGCAGCGGTTCCAGGTCACGGCCGGGACGCAGCGCTGGACGGCGGCGAACGTCGTCCTCGCGACCGGTGCCTGCCAGCTGCCCAGGACGCCGGGCTTCGCGGCGGAACTGCCGTCCGACGTCGTGCAGCTCCACTCCCACCAGTACAAGAACCCGGCCCAGCTCCGGCCCGGCCCCGTCCTGGTGGTGGGGGTGGGCAACTCCGGGGCGGAGATCGCCCTGGAGACCAGCCGCACACACGACACCTGGCTGGCCGGCAAGCCGAGCGGCCAACTGCCGTTCCGGCACGGCCGGACCGCGGCCCGCTTCGTGTTCCCGGTGATCCGCTTCGCCGGGCTGCATGTGCTGACCACCAGCACGCCGGTCGGGCGCAAGGTGCTGCCCAAGATCGCTGCCATGGCCAGGCCGCTGATCCGCACGAAGGTCGCGGACCTGGCCGCCGCCGGCGTCCACCTGGTGCCCCGGGTCACCGGAGTTGCGGACGGGGAAGTAGTACTCGACGACGGCCGGCGCCTTCCGGTGGCAAATGTCATCTGGTGCACCGGCTTCGCCGAGGCCTACCCCTGGCTGGACATCCCGGCGCTGCCCGCGGACTGGCGGGAGCAGCAGCACCGCGGGATCGTGGATGCCCTGCCAGGCCTGTACCTGCTGGGGAAGGAGCTCATCTTCGCCGAAGCATCGGAAACCCTCCCCGGCGTGGGCCGGGACGCCAAATACCTGGCGAAGCAGCTCGCCGCCACCCGGGCTCCGCAGCCCGCGGCTGGCGTCCAGAGCGGGCTTGCGGCCTAGCGCAGGCGGAGACGTCCCTGGCCAGGACGGACCGGGAAGGGACGACCAGCGGCCCGCGCCGGGACCCTTCCGTGATCGTCCGCGGGCTGTCAGAGTTGAGCGATGAATGAGGAAACCGGCGGTCTTGTCCTGAACCTCGAATACACGCTCGATGCTCCCCCGGAGGAAGTCTTCCGGATGCTGACGGAATCAACCGAACTGGTGAAGTGGTGGGGTCCGCACGGCTTCACCATCCCCGCAGCCGAGCTGAACCTCACGGAAGGTGGCCGCTACGGATTCCGCATGGCTCCGCCGGAGGGCGAACCGTTCCACCTCTCCGGCGAGTTCCTGGAGATTGATCCTCCCTGGCGCCTGGTGTACACGTTCCGCTGGGAGGAACCGACACCGGACGACCGGCAAACCGTCGTCGACCTCTCCCTCGGGATTACCGGCGAGGACACACGCCTGGCGCTCTCGCAGGGACCGTTCCTGACGGAAGAGCGGCTGGCCCTGCACCGAAGCGGATGGACCGAGTCGTTCGAGAAATTGCAGGCGGTTCTGGGTAGCCGCACCTAAGGGCGGCGGCGTCAAGCGCCCCGGCAGACCCATGCTTGAATTTCACTAGCCCAAGAAATGAGAACTCTGACGTGAACCTGAAATCGGCCTGGACGCCATAAGTGTTTACCACCGGACTGGTGCTGGCCGCCGTCGTCATGGGGGCCGGGATGCAGCGCATCACTGGAATGGGCTTCGCCCTGGTGGCCGCTCCCTTCCTGGTCCTGCTCCTCGGACCGGTGGAAGGCGTGGTGCTGGTGAACCTCTGCGGCGCCGTGACAGCCGGTGCCATCATCTTCCGGGTGGTCCGGGACATCGACTGGCGCCGGTACGCCGCTCTGGCCGCCTCGGCGCTCCTCGGGATCATCCCGGCGGCGTTCCTGATCCGGCTGATCCCCCGGCCGTCCTGCAAATCTCGATCGGTCTCCTTCTGGCTGTCGGGCTGACCGTCCTGCTGGCACTGAAATCTGCGAAACTACCGGCCCGTCGCCGTTATCTTTGGACCGCCGGAGGCCTGAGCGGCTTCATGAACACGGCGGCGGGCGTGGGCGGGCCTGCGGTGAGCATGTACTCCATCGCCACCGGCTGGAACCACCGTTCGTTCGCGGCCACGATGCAGCCCTACTTCTTGACCATTGGATGCTTCTCGTTGATGTCCAAGGCGATTACGGCTCCCGAAACCTTCCCTGTCCTCCCGTGGGGCATGTGGCTGGCTGTGGCCATCGCGTGCCTCGCCGGGCTAGTGCTGGGCGACGTCAGCGCCAGGCACGTCCCGGCGAGGACTGCCCAACTGCTGCTGATAGTTCTCGCCTATCTTGGCTCCGCCGCAACTATTGTGCGGGGTGTCCTGGACATCCTGGCCTAGGAGCGCAAAGTGGCCGCCATGGCAGGATTCAGTCAGTCCGATGACCTCCGTCGCGCGACGCTTGAGCGGGTCGCGGCGATCGGACGGATGAGGTCAGAAGCTGCCTTTCCGCCCTGCCGATCCATACATTAAGGCGTGTCTTGGGTGGGGCCATTGCCGCGTGCGCTGCCCTGCAGTGCGACGTCGATAAGGATTTCCGCCGCCGCCCGCGCGTGGCGCGCAGGTTCGGCGCTGGCAGCTATCGCCGCGGTCGTTATGGCGCCTTCGGCAAGGATCGCGAGTTGCGGAGCCAGCGATGCTGGGGCTCCGGCTTCGTCCGCCAGCTGCGCCAGATATGTCTGGAAGTGCTTTTTGTGCTGCCTAACGATGTCGGTGATGTTCCCGGAAGCGCCGCCCACTTCCCCAAAGGAGTTGATGAAAGCGCACCCCCGGAATCCCTCGGAAGCGAACCAGCCAGCCAGGAAATCATAGACGGCCAACAGCCGCTCGCGTGGCTCCAGGGTTGATTCAACCTGGGCCGTTACGCCGGCGGTCCACATCCGCTGCCAGGCGAACAGCACCTCTTCCACGATGGCTTCCTTGGAGGGGAACAAGCGGTAGAGGCGCTTGAGTGGGATGCCGGATTCGGTCCGAAGCTCATCCATCCCAACGGCGGTGAAGCCCCGGGCATAAAAAAGCTGACCGGCCGCGGCTAGGACCAACTCCCGGGACGCAGCGTCGTCGGGCCTTTCGGCGAGCCGACGCGGGGCGCCGGCGCTCTCTGCTGTGCTCACCGCCCGAACCTCCCCGGTCTCTCCGCTTGCCTAGATAACGATCGTTCTCTATTCTAAAGCAACGATGCGAGAACGAGCGTTCTACCAGGGGTTGGAGAGATCCGCCCCCGGCTTTCGTGACCGTACCGAGAACAGGGCGCTATGACATTGGGCCTGTGCGCAACGTCGGCAGCCCGCCCATGGCTGTCGGTCCGAAACTATGAAGGCGCCATGAACCTTTTGGAAGAGCAGATCGTCCCGTCAGGGCCCGAGGCGGCCCGGGGCTTCCTTACCGGACTGCTCCTGCGCACTGCACAGGGGGATCACCAAGCGTTCAGTGAGTTCTACCGCCACACGTCCGGGCAGGTCGCAGGGCTGGTCCGGCGGGTCGTCATCGACCGGGAACTCAGCGAAGAGGTGGTCCAGGAAGTATTCATCGTTGTCTGGCAGGATGCAGCGAAATACCAGGCGCCCGTCGGCAGCCCAATGGCCTGGCTGATGACCATCGCGCACCGGCGGGCAGTGGACAAAGTCCGATCGACCCAAAGTAGCCGAAACCGGGACGAACGCTGGGCGTCAACCGCACCGGCTGCCTACGACGGCGTCCTCGACACTGTGGCAGAGAAGATGGACGCCCGGACACTCATCACCTCACTGGCATGCCTATCGACACTGCAGCGCGAATCCATTGTCCTGGCCTATTTCGGTTCGCTGACCTACCGGGAGATCGCGGTAATGCTCTCCGTACCCCTGCCCACGATCAAATCCCGAATCAGAGGCGGCCTCCAGAAGCTGAGGACGCAACTTGAACCCGCGTAGTCAAGCGATGCCCTCAACGGGGCAACCCGCTGAGAATCCGACTGACACCGCCAAACACGAGCCGATACAACAGGGCACGGCGGAACCATCCTTGGTGCCGTTGTTGAGCGTGACCTTGGACCACCAACTCCAAGCCGTCATCAGCCTGGACCCACCCCGTGACACCGTCCACGTCGATATCGACGGAAGCCTCACCCGCTTCACCCGGGCAGCCCTGGTCGACGTCACTACAAGAATCCGTAAGCTACGGGTCAGCTCGCACATCCGTGTGCACCTGGGCAGCGCCGCGTTCGTAGAGTCGGGCTCCCTCGCCTGGCTCCGGACGGATCTGCAAGCCAACGTCGGCCGGGCCGGCGGAGGGCCCGCCCACGGACGAGTCTCACTTGAAACAAGCTCCCCCGAAAGCGGCGCAGCCTCGCGGCTCACTCTCTCCGGCATCACCTTGCGCCCTGCCCGCCTGGGTGATTTCACAAGAGTTGACCTGCTGACTGCCAGCGACTTCCTCTTCGCCTGGCTCGATGACGCTCTCGGTTGCCCTGGGACCAGGGTCTCAGCAATGCTCGCACTGTACGAGCACATCGGTCAGGAAATCTCAGGCAGGACCCGTACCCGCCAGACCTGATGGCGTTGAAGGTTCTCGTTTCTTAGAAGAACGTCCGGGACCGTCAGAGGCCGGGCGCACACGGCAGGACCGGTCCGGTACGCCCGGGGCTCCGAATCTCCTCTGAAACCACGGAGAGAAGGTGAGCATGAGCGTTCAGCAGGAAACCGCCCCTAGGGAAGTGGCCACGTTGCGGCTGCACATCCTGCCCACGGACTTGGGTCCCTGCGCGGTCCGGATCCAAAAGGGCGAGGGTGGCGTGCGTTCCTCGTCATGCATCCCGGATGTCTACCTTCACGGCGCCGCGGGATCCTGGACTTCATTCCTCCCGCTGCTCGTCGGTGCTCCGGCCAACGACCGGGTACTGATAGATCTCCCGGGCTGGGGCGACTCCACGAAAGGTGTCCGGCTGGAGAATTTCAGCATCGAGGCGGTGGCCCGCGCTATCACCGACGTGCTGAGCTCACTCGGCTACCGCCGGTGGAACCTGGTGGGCCACTCAATGGGCGGGTTCCTGGCGCTGCACATTGCCGCGGCCTGGCCGAATCGGACCGCCGGTGTAGCCACCATTTCGGCGACGACGTTCGACGCGGCCGAGGCTTCAGGGAGGCCGCTGCGCAGGCTGCGCAGATCCCCCGCGTTGGTCGGCATGCTGCTGCTTATGCGCACATTGGCCGCCCTCGGCCCGTGGGGCCCGGCACTGGTACATGCAATTGCCCCGACAGCAGCGATGAGACTTCTGCTGTCCCCCTTCTTCGAATATCCCGCGACCATTTCCGCGAGGGTTATTCGTCGGCTCGGTACGGACGCCCGTCCATCCAGCTTTGTCGCGGCTGCCCATGCCGCAGCGCGCTACGATTTTGGGCAATGGCGCGCTATCCGCTGCCCGGTGCTGGCGACCCGCGGGGACAACGATATCTTCACCCCCCGATCCGACCTGGTCCGGTTGGCGGCTGTAGTTCCGCACGCCCAGATGGTCACGATCCCCTGCTGCGGCCACTTCGCCAACATAGAGCGGCCGGAGCACATTCAAGAACTGCTCGAGGGCCTACGGTCCAATCTGGACACCGCTGACGGTGACCAAACGGGTACACCACACCCGGCGCCGCCGGGTGTGGAACGGTGACTCCGGCACCTCGTGAGTCCGGGAGCCGGGGAGCACTGCGTCAGTGGCTCCGCCCCTTGGCCATTTGACCCCGCGTCGTAAGGGGTGTCGAAGTGTTCACCCGGGGTCCAGTTCCCCGAACACGGCAGTCCATCTCGTCTTCCTAGGGTTGTCGGGTCGCCGGCGCAGCGCCGGCAACCGTCATCCGGGAGGAACCATCACCATGCGCACATCCCTAACTGCCGCGGCCGCTACCGCGCTCATCGCCGCCCTGGCGGGCCCCGCCGTCGCCGCTTCACACACCGAAGCCAGCTCCGCGCCGTCGTCGAACGCTGCCGGAACGGCCGCCGTCAAGGCGAAAACCAGCATCAAGACCAATGAGAGCAACGGGTCCTTTGACCTGCAGTCCCACCGGGGAGGCCGCGGCGAATGGACCGAGGAATCCCTGGCCGCGTTCGCGAACTCGCTGACGCTGGGAGTGACCACCCTGGAGCTGGACACCCACCTGACTGCTGACGGCAAGGTCATCGTCTGGCACGATGACACCATCCAGGCGGACAAATGCCTGGACACGACGCCGGCGACGCCGGGCGACGCCGCCTTCCCGTACGTCGGCGACCGGGTGGCCGAACTCTCGCTGGCCCAGATCAAAACCCTGGACTGCGGCTTCGCCCAGCTGAAGGGGTACCCGGAGCAGGATGTGATCGAGGGCAACCGGATCGCCGAGCTCAAGGACGTGTTCCAGCTGGTGCGCGACGCCGGCGCCGAGAAGGTCCGCTTCAACATCGAGACCAAGGTGGAAAGCAGCCAGATCGGCGGCGAGGGCATGGTGGCGCTGACCAGGGCCGTGGTCGCGGAGGTCCAGGCTTCCGGCATGGCCGACCGCATCACGGTGCAGTCCTTCGACTGGTCATCGCTGAACCTGACCAAGGAAATCGCCCCGGAGCTGCCGCTCGTTGCGTTGTCCAGCGGCGACGCCTGGCTCGCCGTCGGCCAGCCCGGCGCCAGCCCCAACCTCGGCGGCATCGACATCGACACCTACGGCGGATCCCTCGCCAAGGCGGCGGCAGCCCAGGGTTACGACGTCATCTCCCCCGCCTTCCGCTCCGTCACCCCCGGCATGATCGCGGAGGCGCACGAACTCGGCCTGCCGGTCATCCCCTGGACCGTGAACACCACGGCGGACATGCACCGCCTGATGGACCTCGGCGTGGACGGCATCATCACCGACTACCCCACCCGCCTGCGCACGGTTATGGAAGAGCGCGGGCTGAAGCTGCCCAAGGCCTACGAGCTCGAGGGCTGATTATGCGCGCTGGGAGATGTTGAGAATGTTGCCCTCGCTGTCCAGGAACCAGGCGGACTTGCCCCAATCGCTGGTGGCAACGCCGTTCTCCGTCTTCAGGCCCGGGAAATCGTACTCTTCAAAGGCGACACCGCGGCCCCGCAGTTCCTCCATCTCGCGTTCGAGGTTGTCCGTCTCCCAGCCCATCTGGGTGTTCTTGGCTGTCCCTGCGTTCTCTGTCTGGTAAACGAGAAAGCCCGTTCCGTTGCCGCAGCGGTACATCACACTGTCGTCCTCCATGGACTCGGAGGGTTCCATTCCCAGCTTGTCCCGGTAGAAATCCTTCGCCCTGTTGATGTCTTTCGCGGGGAGGACGGCCATGATGTTTGAATCCTTGAGCATGATGATTCCCTTCTGTGCGTTGATGTATCGCAGCGATGGCGTGCACCCCCCGGTGTCGGTCCCCGGAATGTCCTTGACCGGGGCCGTGACCGCCCGTTGCGCCGAGCCGGGGCGGCCACCTGGGACTCTTCAACGCCGCGCCACCCATCACCGGCGCCAAGGCCCCCGAAGATTATGTGGCCATTATGGACCGATCTGGGCCTGCCGAAATAGGGGTGAAAATTGCCGGCAGTGTGACTGGGCAACAGGGCAACAGGAACCCGGCGCAACGAAAGGCTGTCGGCATTCCCTTTCGGAACGTGGACAGCCTCTCTTTGCGCCCGACGGCGGTCGTTCCGGCCGCCGTCGTGCTCCGGTCTTACTTAGGCCATGGCCATGGCGCCGATCTGCCGCATGATGCTCATGTTGTCGGTGGTGCCCCAGTGCTCGGCTACCTTGCCGTCCTCGACGCGGATGATGTCGGTGCAATCGAACTCAACATGCTTGCCGGTTGGCGGGACGCCGGCCAGCTCCCCACGATGGGTGCCCGTCAGCACCACGTGGCATGCCTCCAGGTTTCCGGCGCTCAGCGAGGGAACGATCTCTTTGACCTTGATGTCCGGGAAAGCCGACCGCATCGTGTTCACGAAGAATTTGACGCCTTCCCGTCCCGGCGGTTGCCCGGGGAGGCCCTCCTCGTGATCCACGTAGCTCTCCGTCGCCAGCTCATCAACGAGGTCTAGGTTTCCGCTCTCTAGTACGTCCCTGTAAAACCGCTCTATCAGTCCAATACCTTCTGACATTTCCGACTCCTTGTAGGCGAGAGACCGAAATTGGATTCCCCAGCGAGTTGCTCGGGCATGCCGTACGAACCAACGCCGCCGGACTGCCACTCCGGGCAGGGACCCGCGCGGAGCGCCGAGAAAGACTGCGAAAAAGTTATGTGGAACGGGCGAAATGCCCTGTTAAGGCAGAACCTATTCCTGGTCTTCGGGCATGTCAAGATCGCGTTGCTCGCCTCCTGGCCGGGCCCGCCCACCCCCCCGATTTTTGTCAGTCCGGGGCCGTAGTCTGCCTTCACAAGCTTGACCCGTCCAACAGGGGATGACATGGCTGACCGGATCCACGAGGCAATGCGAACGCTCACCGACGACGTCGTCGAGGCCTACCTGCGCCGGCTGAGGAAGTACGCCTTGCTCACCCCGGAGCAGGTAGTGGAACTGGCACAAGAGATCGAAGCCGGGCTTTTCGCGGAGCAGCTCCTGACGGACGGTACCTCGCGGCCCGGCCAGGACAGCGGGGAGCTTCAGGCCATCGTCGTTCTGGGCAGGCTTGCCGGCAACGCGCTGTTCCACGCCAACCTCCGGCTCGTCGTATCGATCGCCAAGCACTACACCCGCCGGGGCCTTGATTTTGACGACCTGATCCAGGAAGGAAACCTGGGATTACTCAATGCCGTGCGCACGTTCGACTTCGCCATGGGTTTTAGATTCTCCACGCACGCCACGGTATGTGTCCGGAACGCCATCACCCGGGCGCTGGCCGACCAGTCAAGACTGATCCGGTTGCCGACGAACGTCGTCGGGCAGCTGCAGAAGGTGCGGTCAGCTCAACGGACCGCCGCTATGACAGGGGCCGTTTGCGGTAGCGAGGATCTTAGGGAGCTCATGGGCAGTTCGATCGCCAAGATTGAGTGTCTGCTGACCGTGGACCAGCCGGTCTGTTCGTTGGACGCTCAGGTGCCCGACGGCAAGGGCGGAACCGAGGCCCTGGCCGACCAGCTGTGGGATGTTTCCGCCCCCGACGCGACCGATGCGCCCTTCCATGAACAACTGCGGGCGCAGCTGCTAGCCGTGCTCGCCACGCTCGAGGATCGGGAGGCCCGAGTCATTGCGATGCGATTCGGTCTGGACGGCGGCGGAGCGAGAACCCTGGACGCGGTGGCGAGCGTTTGCGGCACCACCCGCGAACACATCCGCCAGATCGAGGTCGGGGCGATGGAAAAGCTCAAGGACCCAGCCCGGTCCAACGTCCTACGGCAGTATCACTTTGACGATGAGGGCCGACCGGGCCAGACGGCGTCGGAGTCCGCGCCCGCGGACCCCTAGCTCCGCCGCTCCCGCCACAGCAGCGACACCACGAACACCACCGCGCCGAGTCCCAGCATGACAAAAACCATCAGCCCCCAGTTGGCCTGGTTCACGCCCGTGCCGTAGAAGATGCCGATTAGCACCGTCGCCGTGATGGCCCCGAGGTACCGGCAGGTCTGGAAGATCCCGGCAGCCACACCGCGTTCCTCCGGCCTCGTGGAGAGGTACATGCCCTGGTTGTAAGCGATACTGGCCACCCCGTACGGAACGCCCAGGAACGCTGTCAGCGCCAGCACCAACGGGATGGCGAACGAGGCGCTCAGCAGCCACATCGTCGCGGAGGCCACTATGAGGAGAACCACGCCGGAGACCAGCACCCGCTTGACCCCGATCCGGTCGATGGCGCGGACCGCCAAGGGCGTCACCACCACCGACATCGCGGCCAGCGGCAGCATCAACAGGCCGACGATTCCGGGCTCGTAGCCGCCGGCTTCCTGCAGCAGCTGCGGCAGGCCGAAGAACGCGAAGTAGTAGACGGCGCTAAACAGGGCGAAGCCCAGATAGACCAGCAGCAGCGGCCGGTTCCTGCCCAGCAGCCGCAGGTCCAGGAACGGCGGGGCGAAGCGCAGTTCGCGCCAGACGAAGAGCACGGCCAGCAGGGTGCCTGCGCCCAGCAGCCACCAGCGGTAGTCCGGCAGCACGTTGAGCAGCGCCATCATCACCAGGACCATGGAGCCGATGAAGGCCAGGATGCCGGGGAGGTCCGAGTCCCGCAGCAGCTCCGAGGCCCGGCCGCGTTCCCGGTCCTCGTCCGCGGGGGCGAAGCGGCGGACCAGGATGATCGCTGCCAAGGCCAGCGGGACGTTGATCAGGAACAGGGCTTCCCAGCCGACGAACCCCACCAGGAGCCCGCCCACGACCGGCCCGACGGCCGCCGCGGAGGTGTTGGCCATCTGGATCCGGCCCAGCGGCCGGGTGGACTTCACGTTCGCCAGTTTCGCCAGGGCGCCGACCATCACGACGGCGCTCGGGTAGGCGGCGGCAGTGCCGAGGGCCATAAAGGCTCGGGCCACGCAGAGCACCGAGAAGTTCGGCGAGAACGGGGCGAGGGCGCAGGTCACGGCCACCAGCGCCATGCCGATCATGAACAGCCGCCGCGGGCCGAACCGGTCCGCCAGCCGGCCCATGAGCGGCTGGCCCGCCGCCGAGGTGAGGTAGAAGGAGGTGATCACCCAGGTGACGGTGGCGACGTCGAGCCCGAAGTCCGCGCGCAGCACCACCAGGGCGACGGCGATCATCGAGGAGTTCAGCGGGTTCAGGGCCGTGCCCAGGCTGAG
This sequence comes from Pseudarthrobacter sp. MDT1-56, assembly GCF_059383555.1. NCBI lineage: Bacteria > Bacillati > Actinomycetota > Actinomycetes > Micrococcales > Micrococcaceae > Pseudarthrobacter > Pseudarthrobacter sp. MDT1-56. Next base: position 195,691 of record NZ_JBWZCK010000005.1, on the reverse strand, counting down.
TCCTGCGACGGCGAGGCCCGTCCGGGGAGAGTTGCTCACGGCAACAGTCTGTCCCACGGTGCCCGCGAAAATCGAACCGGACGGCAAATTCCGCCGCCACGGGCCGGCTGACGCGTCACGGCTTGCGGGCGATCACGTCGTAGATGTGCCAGTGCTTGGGGCCCCGGAACGACTGGCCGTCGTCGTCGTACACCTCGAACGTCAGGATCTCCAGCCCGTCGAAGAGCTGCCGCGCCGCCGCTTCGGTGTGGAAGTTCCATTCGGCGATGTCGGCCCAGGAATCCCGGTCCCCGAAGAGGTTCACGGCAAGAATGCCCGGGCGCCGGAGGGCCTCCAGCATCGCGGCCCAGAACTCGCTGAACCTGTCCGGGTGGATGAACGGCAGCGAATAACCGGCGAAGATCAGGCCCGCCGGCGGGAGTACCCGGAGGTCCTGGAAGGCCCGCACCTCAATGCTGAGCCGGCCGTCCGCGTCCGCCGGAGCGATCCCCAGCAGCCGTTCCCGGGTGTCCGGCAGTGAGTCGACGGCGTGCACGTGCCAGCCAGCGCGCAGCAGGGCCAGCGTTTCCTTCCCGGCGCCGCAGCCCAGGTCGATGGCACGGCGGCCGTTGCCCGGACCCGCGTAGGCCATGGCGTCCAGGCAGAGTGAGCGCACGGGACGGTCCGCCTGGGCCGCGTTGTAGTCAGCCCAGACCTTACTGTCCGCGAGGCTTTCCACGACTTCATTTTTCCACTCTCGCGGCGGCGAAGCCACAGGTCCCGGTGTCAGAGAACCTTGGAAAGGAACGCCTTGGTCCGGTCGTGCTGCGGATTGCTCAGCATCTCCCGGGGTGGTCCGGCCTCCACCACCACACCTTCGTCCATGAACACCAGTGTGTCAGCCACTTCGCGGGCGAACCCCATCTCATGCGTCACCACGATCATGGTCATGCCGCTCTTGGCCAGTTCCTTCATAACGTCGAGCACCTCGCCCACCAGCTCCGGGTCCAGGGCGCTGGTCGGCTCGTCGAAGAGCATCAGCTTCGGGTCCATGGCCAGCGCACGGGCGATGGCCACCCGCTGCTGCTGCCCGCCGGACAGGTGCGCCGGATAGGCGTCCCCCTTGTCGCCGAGGCCGACACGCTCCAGCAGTTCCATGGCCCGGGCGGTGGCTTTGGCCTTGGAAATACCCTTCACCCGCATGGGGGCGAGGATGATGTTCTCCACTGCGGTCAGGTGCGGAAACAGGTTGAACCGCTGGAACACCATTCCGATTTCCTGGCGCTGGAAGGCTGCTTCCTTGAGTTTCAGTTCGTAGAGCTTGTCTCCCTTTTGGCGGTAGCCAACCAGCTGTCCGTCGACCGAAAGCCGGCCGCCGTCAACCCGTTCCAGGTGGTTGATGCAGCGCAGGAACGTGGATTTGCCCGAACCGCTGGGGCCCACGATGCAGAGCACCTCGCCGGGGTCGACCTCGAGGCTGATCCCGCGCAGCACCTTGTTGGTGCCGAAATTCTTGGAGACCCGCTCCGCAAGCACCATCGGCGCGTCCGTCATCCTTTTCCTCCAAAATCTGTGCCGATCGGTGGGGTGGGCCCGCCGGGAACCGCCGGTGCCGGTCCCGGCGCCGCCGGTTCCTTGCCCGTCTTGACCCGCCCGGTTCCGCGCGAGAACCGCTTCTCAATGAAGTGCTGTCCCACCATCAGGATGGAGGTGAAGAGCAGGTACCAGAGGGATGCCACAATCAGCAGCGGCACCGGAGTGAACGTCACCGCGGAGATACCGCGGGACACGCCGTAGAGGTCAATGCTCAACGGAATCGCGGCAACCAGGGAGGTGGTCTTGAGCATCGAGATCACCTCGTTGCCGGTGGGCGGGATGATGATCTTCATCGCCTGCGGAACCACGACGAACCGCATCGTCTGGCCCCAGGACATGGCCAGCGCCGTCGACGCTTCCTCCTGGCCCTGGTCCACGGACAGCAGCCCGGCGCGCACGATTTCGGACATGTACGCGGCCTCGTTCAGGGCCAGCCCGATCACGGCGGTGATGAAGAGGTTGGTGAAGATCTCATTCGGGATGGTGACCCACGGCTCCATAAACGGAATGCCGAGGGTGAACACCGGATAGATCAGGGACACGATGCCCCAGAAGACCAGCTGCACGTAGACCGGGGTTCCCCGGAAGATCCAGATATACAGCCAGGCAATGCTCTTCAGCACCGGGTTCGGCGACAGCCGCATGATGGCCAGCAGCAGGCCGATGACGATAGCGCCGATCATCGCGTAGATGGTCAGCCACAACGTCACCCAGGCAGCCTGGCTGATCCGGCGGTCGAAGATGTACTTGCCCACGTCCGGCCAGCCGTAGTCCGAGCGCTGGGCGGCGTCCAGCACAAAGACCGCCAGCCCGAGGACGAGGAGTACCGCCACCACGTTCCGCCAGGGGTGGCGCAGCGGGATCGCGACGATCGCTTCCGGCGGCGCGTCGTCGTCGTGCCGTCCCCGTCCGGCCCGCGGCGTCCTTCCGGGTTCCCCGATTTTGCCGGGTTCCGCCTCAATCATCCGGTCGGATTCCGGCTCGCTCATCCGCTATCACCCTTTGGCTGCCACGTTGAGGTCCGCCGTCTTGACGCCGCCGGCTTCTACGCCCCACTTGGAGAGGATCTTGTTGTAGGTGCCGTCGTCGATCAGCGTCTGGAGGGCCTTCTGCAGGACGGGCGTGAATTCGCTGCCCTTGGCGACCGGCATCCCGTAGGGTGCCACTTCGAAGGCGTCGCCGGCGGTCTGCAGCTTGTCCTTGGTCTTGGAGATCGCGTACAGGGTCACCGGGGAATCAGCACTCATCGCGTCAACCTGTCCCACCACCAGGGCGTTGGTGGCCTGGTCCTGGGCGTCGTACTTGAAGATGGTGATGGCGGGCTTGCCGGCGTCGGTGCAGGCCTTCGACTTCGCCGGCACCTCGTGCGTGTCCTGGTAGGTGGTGGCCTGGACCGCGACCTTGAGCCCGCAGGCGTTCTCGGGGTCCACGGTCTTGCCCTTCGGGGCGGCCCACTGGATTCCGGCGGAGTAGTAGTTGACGAAATCGACCTGCTGTTCGCGTTCCAGGGTGTCGGTGAAGGAGGAGACGCCGATGTCGTCCTTTCCGGCCTTCACCGCCGGAAGGATGTTGTCGAAGGTGCCGATGTCGAAGTTGACCTTCAGGCCCATGACCTGGCCCAGGGCGTTCGTGAGGTCCACGGCCCAGCCGGCCGGCGCACCGTTGTCGTCCTTGAACTCGTTGGGCGGGTAGTTGTTGGCCATGCCGACGTTGAGCACGCCCGCGGTCTTCATCTTCTCCGGGAGCATCGCGGCGATGGCGTCATTCTTTTTCACCTCGATGGCGTCGGAGCTGCCGGATGCCGCGCCGGTGGCGGCCGGTGCGCTGTTGTCGACGCAGCCGGAGAGCGCGAGTGCTGTGGCCATGGTGAGAACGGGAAGTAGGTATCGGGTGCGCATGGTTTCCTTAGCTGTTCAGAGTGTCTCTTGGTTCCCGCAAGTCTGCGGGAGGAGGGCACTGGGTGCCTGCAAGTTCAGAACTAGTTAGTGCGTGTTGCCTGACGCTGTTGTTTCAAGGATTTCTCCGGAATGACGGATGTCCCGCAGAATTTCCCCGCCTCGAGCTTTCAACTCCGAAATGCTGGAAACGCCCACTAACGTCATGGTACGCCGCAGCTCGTCCGCGAAGATCTCAATGATGCGCCCGACGCCGGGCGAGCCCGCCGCCACCAGTCCGTACAGGTAAGCCCTGCCGATCGAGCAGGCGTCGGCGCCCAGGGCCAGCGCCTTGAGGACGTCGCTGCCCCGGCGGATTCCCGAGTCCACATAGATCTCGATCGAGTCGCCCACCCGCTGCCGGGATTCCTGCAGCACATCCATCGGGCTCAGCATGTGGTCGAGTTGCCGGCCGCCGTGGTTGCTCAGCTGGACGGCGTCCAGGCCGATCCGGGCGGCCTGGGCGACGTCGGCCGGGTTGACGCAGCCCTTGAGCACGATCTTGCCGTGCCAGGCCTGCCGCAAGGATTCCAGTTCATTCCATCCGCTGGTCGCATCCGAGTGGCCCAGAATGTGCTGCCACATGGACGGGGTGACCACGGAGGTGGCCGCGGCACTGCGCGGGTCCAGGTTCGGGAAACTGATCCCGTCCGATTTCAGGAAGTTGATCCACCACGACGGCCGGCGGGCGATGTCCGCGATGGTTGACAACGTCAGCGCGGGCGGGGCCGTGAAGCCGTTGTGCAGGTCCCGTTCCCTGGCGCCGAGAGCCCGCGTATCGACGCCGACAATCAGCGTGGTGAACCCGGCGGCGTCGCAACGCGCGAGTTTGTCCTTCAAGGCCTGGGCATCGGAGGTAAGCCCGAAGTTGAACCAGCGGTCCAGGCCCGGGTGGCCCTGCGCAATCGTTTCCATGGCCACCGTGCTCAGGCCTGCCAGCCCGTAGGGGATACGGGCCCGGTCCGCGGCGGCCGCGACGGCCAGTTCACCCTCGGGATGGAACAGCCTGGTGGCCCCGGTGGGCGTCAACGTCAGGGGCAGGGCACTGCTTTTACCGAGCAGGGTGGTGCTGGTATCAGGTCCGGAGACCGGGCCCCAACTGGGCATAAGCGCCCAGGAATCGAAGACGGCGCGGTTGCGGCGGAGCGTCACTTCGTCCTCGGAGCCGCCGTCGAGGTAGTCAAAGATCCCGGCCGGCAGGACCCGCTGTGCCGCTTTCCGGTATTCCTCCACATTGAAAGCGTTGGCCAGCACCCGGCGCTGGCGGGAGAGGACCGGAGCTTTGACCTGGATGAGCTGCCTGGCGTCGCTGATTTTCAATGAGGGCCTTTCCCTGTTGCTGTCCTGCGTTATGGTTCAGCGTAAGAAGTGGAATGCCGCGCCACTATGGAGATTGCGACAAATTGAGGGGTTCACCATTAGTAGCAACTACCAAACGCCTTCTGCTGGAACGGTAAAGGCAGGCGGGACGGCGACGGCGGCTGCGAGGCACCCGTTGCCTACCCTGGCGGACGTCGCCCGATCGGCGGGGTCGGAAATTGTCAGCCTGGTCGAGATGCCGGCCGATGACCAGCAGATCGTGGCGGGCGCTGTGCTTTACGATTCGACGGCCCTGCCCGCCCCATTCCCCGGCGCCGTCGCGTTGGCCATCGGATTGTCCCTGTCAGGGAAGCGTCTCGGCGCCAAGGTCCGGGAGCTCAGTGATGCCGGGTACGTGGCCATCGTCTACAAGGCCAACGGCAGCTCGGACAAGGCCCTGCGGGTGGCCGCCCGCGAATCGGGGACCGCCCTCTTCCGTGCCTCGGACTCGGTCCCGTGGAACCAGCTCGCGGAGATCATGGATGCCGCCGTCGTCCCGCACCGGCAGTCGGGACGCACGCTGGTGGACATCCGTCCAGGCGACCTGTTCGATCTGGCCAACACCGTTGCGGCCCAGACCGGCGGTGCCATAGCGATCGCGGCCCCCGATCAGACGATCCTGGCTTATTCGACCCTCCCGGACCAGCCCATCGATGAGACGCGCAGGAGTTCCATTCTGCGCCTGCACGTGCCGCCTTCCGCTGAAACCGATAAGGAGTACCGCCAAGTCCATGCGGCCGCCGATGCGTTGAAGGTGACGACGGCGGACCCTCTGCTCCGGCGCACGGCCATCGCCATCCGGGCCGGCGACTCCGTCCTGGGCTCGCTCTGGCTCCTCGAACGGGCGGAACACCACAACGAGGACACGCACCGGATCCTGCGGGATGCCGCCAATGTTGCGGCACTCCACATCCTGCACAAGCGCACCACCTATGTCTCAAACCTGACCCGCCAGATCGACTTGGTCCAGCCGCTGCTGTTCGAGCCGCAGCGCGCCGAACTCGCCGCCATCCGGCTCGGGATCTCGGCGCCCTCGGTCCGCGTTGCGGCCCTGGGCATCTGGCCCTCGGATGCCATGGCGTCCGAAACCCTGCAGTCCCGCCTGCGGCTCTTTGATGCGATCCGAACCGCCTGCGCCATCCGGCTGCCGTCTGCCGTCTGCGGGTTCTCGGACAACATCGTCTACATCGTCCTGCCACAGACCACGGGATCATCCCGGCAATTCCAGCGCAGCTCGATTCTCAAGATTGTGCAGAACGCCCGGCGGCTGCTCTCCCGCCCGGTCCTGGCCGCACTGGGTGTGGCGGCCACGATCGAGAGGCTTGAGGAGTCCCGGGTCAACGCCGAACTGGTCCTGTCCGAGCTGGTCCGGAACGTCGCCGAGGGACGCGTAGCGGCCGATTCCGACGACATCGTCGCCGACGACGAATCCCTCGGCTCCAGTCTGCATTTGCGCCAGATGGTGACGTCGTTGACGGCGTCGGGTCAGCTGCCCGGGACCCACGCGCTCCGGATCGCGGAGTACGACGAGGACCAGAAGAAGTCTTTCGAAGAAACCATCTACGCCTACCTGAGCTGCAGCGGTATCGCCGTGGAAGCCGCGAAGTCCCTTGACGTGCACGTCAACACGGTCCGCTACCGCTTGTCCCGTGTTGAGCCCCTCTTCGGCATTGACCTGGACGATCCCGAGACGCGCCTGCTGGTCTGGCTGCAACTATGGGCGAGGCGCAACTAGCACTTCCGTGCCGTCAGCCGCCTGCGGCCTCCGCGACATGCGCCGCCGACCGGTGCCCCCACGCCAGCTCGCGGAGCCGAACCAGGTCCAGCGCCGGCTGGGCCGGCGGGACACCGGGACGATTCCGCGGAACCAGGACGCGCAGGGCGGCAGGTTCGATGGTGCACCGCACCGGGGTGGGAAGCAGCAGCGCCTCGCCGTCCACTCCGACCGGAATCTCGGGCACATCGGCGTCGACCACCACCTCCGCCGCAGCGCGCTGGATCAGGCCACGATTCGTCGCCCGGCGCAGCAGCCCGACAGCTTCCCGGGTGTTGGACGCGGAGAGCGCCACCGCACCGAGCACGCCGCGGTCCAGCCGGGTGCGGCGGCCCAGGCCCGCGAGGCCGTGACTGCCGTACGGGCCATTGCTCACCAGCACCGCCTGGTGCCCTTCCACCGTGGTGCCGTCAAGCTTGGCGTGCAGCCGCGCGCCCTTATCGCCCTTGATCAAATCCGGGAGCATCTGCAGCACGGTACCGGCCTTGTCATCGCGGTACTCCGGGCTCTGCACCACCTCGGCGTAGACCCCGAAGGAGGAATTATTGACGAAGGTGCGGCCGTTGATCTTGCCCAGGTCGACGTGGAGCTCCACCCCGTCACGAAGGGCGTCCAGGCAGCCCGTGGGGTCCTCCCGGTCCAGGCCGAGATCCAGGGCGAAATGGTTGCGGGTGCCGGCGCTGATCACCAGGAACGGAAGATTGTGTTCGGCCGCGATGCCGGCCACCAGCGCCTGGGTTCCGTCACCGCCGGCGACGCCGAGCAGGTCCGCTCCCCGCTCCACCGCATCCCGGGCCAGGGCCGCGACGTCCACCTTGCCCGGACCCTCCAGCAACGCCACCTCGGCGCCGAGTTCCTCCGCCTTCCGCTGCAGCTCGAACTTCACCACTTTCCCCCCACCGGAGCGCGGATTCATCACCACAAAGGGATGCCGCGAGGTGGGGCCGGGTACTCGACCATCTTTGCGCCCTCCCGGCGTTCCCGGAGGGCAGCGCGGGCACAGACCAACGCCACAAACACCAGTCCCACGGTGATCATCACCTCCCACAGCAAGCCCGCTTGAAGGAAGAGGAACAGGACCACCAGCGGGGCGAGCACCCCCAGCGCCAGAGCACACCAGCGCAGAAAACCGCGGCTGATGAGGAACTAGTAGATCCCGACCACGGTCACCACGACGCCGCCTGCACCGGTCAGGAGCAGTGCCACGGTGCCTGCCAGTCCCGCAGCCACCAGCGGGACCACCGCCGCGCAGATCGCCGCGAGATAGGCGGCCCGCGCCCACCACCGCCGGGTCTGTGGCACCTCGTCAAAGGGAACGACAGTCATATCCAGCTCCTTGCGGTAATCTTGCCCCGCCCGATCGGCCCGGCTGGTCTCCCGGCCTGCGGCCAGATCGTCAGGTCTTGATTTTCGCGACGGTCATCAGGATCGCCGAGTCCTCTTCCGCCTCCAGGCTGTGCAGACCGTCCGGCACGATCAGCAGGTCCCCGGCCTTCCCCTGCCAGGAATGCCCGCCGGAGCGCAGCCGCACGCAGCCGCGGAGCACGAAGACGGTCGCTTCGCCCGGGTTCTGGTGCTCGCTCAGCTGCGTCCCGGCCCGAAACGCCATCACCGTCTGGCGAAGTGTCTTCTCATGGCCGCCAAAGGCCGTATCCGCAGCACGCCCGCTGGGTGCCGCCACCGCCGCCGCTAGCTGCTGACGGGCAAGGGCATCGAGCGATATTTTCTGCATGGGGCCACCCTACCCAGAAACGGGTCCGCTGCCGAGGGTCCTTTGCCCCGGTCGAGCCTGGACGTGCTTTGCTGCCACTCCCAGGAGTTTTTTGAAAGTCTTCCGGGAAGTCCTACCCTGAAATCAACGGCCGGCACCAGCCTGCCCCGCCTCACTTCACCTCAATCTGCCGCAACGGAGTTGCACTCATGACCGAGGCCCACGACGACGGCGGACTCCGCCGGATCGCTGACGTCACCTTTGGTCTGCCGCACCTCCGCGAGGGCCAGCTCACCGGGATGCGGGCCCTCGCCGCCGGCCGGGACGTCCTCGCCGTTATGCCCACCGGCTACGGGAAGTCGGCCATCTACCAGGTGCCCGCCCTCCTGCTGCACCGCCAGCAGCAGCGGCCCACCGTGGTCGTGTCCCCGCTGATCTCCCTGCAGGAGGACCAGCTGGACGGGCTGCGGGAGGCCGCCGGAGCGGGCGGCGCCGTCGCCGTCAACTCCTCGCACAGCGCCGCGGAGCAGGAACGCGCCTGGCAAGCCGTGGAAAGCGGCGAGGCGGCGTTCCTCTTCCTCGCCCCGGAGCAGCTGGCGAAACCCAGCACGGTGGAACGGATCGCGGCGCTGAACATCGGCCTGTTCGTGGTGGACGAGGCCCATTGCGTCTCCTCCTGGGGCCACGATTTCAGGCCCGACTACCTCCGTCTCGGCGAGGTCCGCGAGCGCCTGGGGAACCCGACCACCGCGGCGCTGACGGCCACCGCCTCTCCCCCGGTGCGCGAGGAGATCCTGGCCCGCCTCGGCATGGCCAGCCCGCTGGTCCTGGTCCACGGCTTCGACCGGCCCAACATCCGGCTGGAGGTGCTCCGCCACCATGAGGACAAGGAGAAGCGCCGGGCGGTCGTCAGCCAGGTCACCGAGCTGGTCGCCGCGAGACGCGGGCACGGGCTGGTGTACGCCGCCAAGCGGAAGGACACCGAAAAGTACGCCGCGAGACTGGCCCGGACCGGCCTGCGCGCCGCGGCCTATCACGCCGGCCGCACGCCGACCGAGCGGGAGCTTGTCCACCAGCAGTTCCTCGACGGCGGCCTGGACGTAGTGGTGGCCACCACCGCGTTCGGCATGGGCATTGACAAGCCCAACGTCCGCTTCGTCCTCCACGCGGACATCCCCGAATCCCTGGACAGCTATTACCAGCAGATCGGCAGGGCCGGGCGGGACGGCCGGCCCGCCGTCGCCGTGCTGCATTACCGTTCCGAGGACCTTGGCCTGCGGCGGTTCTTCGCCACCCACACCCCCGACCAAGCCGCCCTGCTGGCGGTCCTCACCGTGCTGCGCGGGGCGGGCCAGCCGCTCCCGCCACGGACGCTGGCCGTAAAGACTGTCTTCCCCGCCCGGCGTATCACCGGCCTGCTGAACCTGCTGCAGGAAACCGGCGCCGTCACGGTAACCCACGACGGCGTCCGGCTTGACCCCGAGGCGGAGCCCGCCCAGGTGGTGGAACGCGCCGTCGACCTCGCCGCCGCCCGCGAGCGCGTCGACAAGTCCCGCATCGCGATGATCCGCAGCTACGCCGAAACACACCGCTGCCGCCGCCAGTTCCTGCTCGGCTACTTCGGCGAGGACCTGCCCGTGCCCTGCGGAAACTGCGACACCTGCACGGACGGGACCGCGCTGCAGGAGCACCGTGGCGAGCACGACGGCGATGCTGCGGACGGCGATGCTGCGGACGGCGGCGCCGTCGGGGCTGCCGGTGCTGCCGGTGCTGCCGGCGGGGCTGCCGGGGCCGGGGAGTTCCCGCTGAACTCCCGTGTGGAGCATGCCCTCTGGGGCCCGGGACTGGTGATGGGGCACGACGGCGACGTCCTCACCGTGCTGTTCGACCGCGAGGGCTACCGGACGCTGTCCCGCAAAGCCGTCCTGGGCCACGGCCTGCTCACCCGCGCCTGATTCCCGGAGGGCGCAAACACCGGAGCGCGCCCGAACGCCGTTGCGGACCTCGACCCCACGCGGCGACGGACCTACGCTTAATCCATGGTCCGGGTGAGCGTCAACGGCGTCGAACTGTACTTCGAAGAGCACGGCCAAGGGCTGCCCGTCCTGGGTATTCACGGGACGCCCAGCTCCGCGGTGCTGTGGGAGGAACCGGCCGCCGAGCTGGCGAAGATTGGCCGCTGCATCATCTACGACCGCCGGGGCTTCCACCGCAGCGAACGTCCCGAACCCTTTACCGCCGTCGACCTGGCCGACCAGGTCGACGATGCGGCCGCCCTGCTCGATGCCCTCGACGCGACACCGGCGGTCGTTATCGGACGCAGCACCGGCGGGGAGATCGCCCTCGCCCTCGCGCAGAGGCACCCGGAGAAGGTGACGGCACTGGTCCTGCTGGAACCCGCCGTGTTCTGGCTGGACCCCGGCGCCCAGGCGTGGGCCGACCAGCTGCGGGACCAGGTGCTGGAAGCAGCGGCAACGGACCCGCGCTCCGCGGCCGCCGCCGTCATCCGCCAGGTCATGGGAGACCAGTTGTGGGAGGGGCTTCCCGCGGATCTCCGGGACATGTTCGATGACACCAGCCCGGCGGTGCTGGCCGAGATCAAGGGCGACGGACTGGATCTCAGCGAAAACCCGCCCGCGCTGGGACCGGAGGAGCTGGCCACCGTCCGCCAGCCGACACTGCTGGTCTCCGCGGAGGACTCGCCAGCCGTGCTGCGGGGAGTCAATGTCCGCCTCGCGGAACTGCTACCCGCGGCCGAGAGCGTACTGGTCCCCGGCGGTCACCTCATCAACCCGGCACACCCCGCGGTGCTGGAGTTCCTAAGCCGCTTCACCGGGCCTAGTACACCACCCGGAAATTACTGAACGCGCCCGTGGCCCGGGAGATCGACTCGTCCACGTTCTCCACCCGCCCCGGGGCTTCCGGTGAGCGCAGCCAGCGCCGGAACTCCAGCACCACCGACTGGGGTCCCTCCGCCACGATGCCCACCGAGCCGTCGGTGTTGTTCCGGACCGTGCCGGTCAGCCCCAGCTCATCGGCCTGGTGCACCGTCCAGTAGCGGAACCCAACGGCCTGCACCACACCGTCCACCCGCGCCGTCAGCCGGACCCACTCACCGGAATCGCCCTTCGGAAACTCAGCCATGCTCCCAATCTAGCGCCCGTCGCGGAGCCCACCGCCAGAGGAATCGTGCACTTTCCACATAGGGACCTTCGCCCCTTCCCTTCCGCAGACCCCAGCGGGAAGGATGGTCAGGTGCGCTGCGGGGACGTGTCGAGACAACGGCATGGCACATGGAAGTGCCTCACCCTCCCGCCGTGCTGCATTGCCCGAAAGGACATACAAGATGGCAGGACAATTCGAGATCTTCACGGACGCTGAGGCCAACGTCCGGTTCCGGCTCCTCGGCGCCGACGGCACGGTTCTGGCGATTTCCAAGGCTTTTGAGGACAAGCAGTCCGCCGCGGACGGCATCATGGCGGTCCGCGAATGCGCCGGCACTGGTCTGATCAAGGAAGCCCGCTCCAATGCCTGGGGCGGTACCGGCAACACCAGGGCAGGCCTGCCGAAACCGGCGCACCGCCGGCACCGGCATATCCCCGCCGTCTAGACGGCGAATCGGCAACACCCCGGGCGGGCAGCCCGGCACTATCGGGAGCCGCAATGGACGAGGCACGGGTCCACATCAGCGGCTTCCGAATGGACTTCGGCGACACCACCGTGGTCCGCGACCTGTCCTTTGACGTGCACGCCGGCGAGACCTTCGGTTTCCTTGGCAGCAACGGCTCCGGCAAGACCACCACGATCCGGGCCCTGTTGGGCATCTACGAGCCCACCGCCGGGATACTCCACATTAATGGCCGGGACTTCAAACCCGAGCACGGCGACCGGCTGGGCTACCTTCCTGAAGAGCGCGGGCTCTACAAGAAGGAAAAGGTCATCGACATCATGACCTACTTCGGCCGGCTCAAGGGGATGGAACGGCGCACCGCCAGGCAGTGGTCGCTTGAGTACCTGGACCGGGTGGCGCTCGCGGACCGGGCCTCCGCGGTGCTGGACAAGCTCTCCAGCGGGCAGCAGCAAAAGGTCCAGCTCGGTGTCACCATCATGAACAACCCCGAGCTGCTCATCCTGGACGAACCCACGAAGGGGTTCGATCCGGTCAACCGGCGCCTGCTGATGGACATCATCGCCGAGCAGAAGAAGGGCGGCGCCACCGTGGTCATGGTGACCCACCAGATGGAGGAAGTGGAGCGGCTCTGCGACCGGGTGATCCTGCTCAAGGACGGCACCGCCGAGGCCTACGGCACCATCGACGAGGTGCAGAACAAGTACGGCGGCCGCATCATCCGGATCAGGCACAGCGGCGCCATCCCGCCCTCGCCGCACTACGAGGCGATGCTCCAGGAAACGAACTACTCCGAGCTCTCCATCACCGACGCCACCGACGAAGCCGTCATCCTCAAGTCCCTGATCGACGCCGGCGTGACCGTCCGGAGCTTCACCACCACCAAAATCTCCCTCGAAGACATCTTCATCCGGGTCTACGGCGACCAGAACAAGCCAGCAACGGCAGGCACATCCGGCACCGCACGGTCCCCCGCCCGGGACGGGGCGTAGTGCCGTGGCGCAGCACAACCCGCATCACAATCTAGGTACGGTTCTGAGTTTCGAATTCATCCGTACCGTGACCAAAGGCCGGTTCTGGATCGGAACCTTGTCCGTCCCGCTCATCATTGCCGTGGTCTTCGGGCTGGTTTTCCTCAGCAACACCACCACGGACACCGCTGCCGCGGCGCAGAGTCGCGCCCAGTTCAGCATTTCCTACACGGACGCGTCGGGGCTGATCACGGCCGCGGGCGCCGCGCTCTTTGGTGCCACCGCCGCGGATTCCCCCGATGCCGGGATCGCCGCCGTGCAGTCCGGCGCCGTGGACGCGTACTTCGACTACCCGGCCCAGCCCGAAGCGACGGCCGTGCGCGTCTACGGCGCGGACCAGGGGCTCTTCGAGAACGGCAAGTATGCCGCCGTCGCGCAGGCCATGCTGACGCACGCCGTCGAACAGAGGATCGGCTCCCCGCAACTGTCCGCCATCGCGGCCGGACGGGTGCAGATCGAGACCGTCACGTATGACGGCACGGAGGAATCCGGCGGCCTGGGCTCGGTGATCCCGCCACTGGTCTTCCTGGTCATCTTCTACGGGCTGATCGTGCTCCTGGCCGGGCAGATGCTCAACTCCACGCTGGAGGAGAAGGAAAACCGCGTCACCGAGATGATCCTGACCACGCTCAAACCGACAACGCTCATCGCGGGCAAGGTCATCGCGCTGTTCGCGATCGGGCTGGTACAGATGATCGTGTTCCTCTCCCCCATCATGATCGCCCGGCTGTTCTTCCCCGAGGAGCTCAGCCTCGCGGCCCTGGACCTGCCGCCGCTGATCCTGGACCCGGTCCGGATGACCGTGGGCCTGCTGATCCTGGTCGGCGGCTTCGCCCTGTTCACCACTACCCTCGTGGCCATCGGCGCCGTGATGCCCAACGCCAAGGAGGCCGGGAACTTCATGGGCGTGATGATGGCGCTGATCTTTGTGCCGTTTTACGCTGTGGCCCTGGTGGTGTCCGATCCGCAGTCGCTGATCGTGCAGATCTTCACCTTCTTCCCGTTCTCCGCTCCGGTGACCGCCCTGCTGCGCAACGGCTTCGGCTCCCTGAGCCTGCCCGAGGCGGGCATTGTGATCGCGATCCTCTTCGTGGGTGCGGCCGTGATGCTGCGCCTCGCCGTGCGGCTCTTCCAGTACGGCTCGATCTCCTACACCTCGAAGGTCAACGTCCGGACCGCGCTGCGCGCCGGGTCGCGGCACCCTGCCGCTGATCAGCCCCCGACGACGACGTCCCGCTAAACACGGTCCCGGCTCCTAACCCGCCGGCGTCTCCGCCGGCCGCAGGGACGTGATCATCGTCCGGACGTCCTGGTATTCCGGGGTGGACGCGTACAGCTCGGCCTTCTCCAGGTACGGCAGCGCCGGGTCCCCGGGCGTCTCGTTGTGCTCCGGGTTGTACGTTCCGCCGAAGAACGCGCCGCTGGGCGGCCACAGGAAAAGGTGGAACATGGGGCACGCCATATCGCCGGATTCCACGGGGACCATGGTGATGCCGTACGCAGCGATGGTGGACTGTGTGGACACCGGATCGGTATCGTCACCCCGGGACTCGAACACGTAGCGGGGCACCCCGCCGTCGGCGCCCCCGCCCTCGGCGAGGGCGGCCATCGGCTCGGAATCGTAGACCTCAAACGGGGTTTTGCCGACGCATTCGGACCCGGTGACGATGTTGGTCCGCAGGCCCGCCATCGGTTTCCCCTCAGCGTTGAACACGTCCACGAACTCGCCGCCGAGCGCCCCGCCGGGGTCCTTCACCGTCCAGGCCGCGGGGTAGTCGAACGACAATCCCCCATCCGTCGTCGTGAACGTCTTCCAGCCCGACGTCGGCCCCTCCGACGCCGACGGCCCGTCCGACGCCGTGGTGGACGGCGTTGAGGACGTCGCCGGGCTGCTGCCCTGGGTCTGGCTCGCCGAACCTGCGGGGCCCTCCGGCGCGGCCGGGAGCAATCCGCAGGACGTCAGGAGCAGGACCAGTCCCAGCGAGGTGCACAGGGTGGCGGCTGCGGTGGTGCCGGGGACAGTGCCGGGTGAGCCCGGCGGCCTCCTCACGTCATGGCTTTCCGGCCGGCCGCAGTGAGGTGATTGCCTGCTTGACGTACTTGTACTCGGTGGTGTCCATGTACACCTCGGGCGTATCCACGTGCATGGGACCTCCCGGCGTGGTGTCGAACGGGTCGTAGACACCGCCGAACATGGCGCCGCTGGGCGGCCAGGCGAAGAAGTGGAAAATCGGGCAGGCGGTGTCCCCGGTGGGCTCCGGCGCGGCGGTGAGGCCGTAGGCCAGGGTGAGGGAGGTCGACGGATCACTCGACGCCGGGTTGGTCCGGCCCTCGTAGACGAACCGCGGCGTCACCCCGTCATGGGCCAGCGCGGGAACGGGCTCGGAGTCGTACATCATGAAGGGGAACTTTTCCATGCACTCGGCGCCCGTGACCATGTTGGTCCGCAGGGTGGCCATCGACTTGCCGTAGTCGCTCACCAGCTCCACAAAGGCGCCGCCCTCAGCGGGCTGGCCGGCCGGGTCCTTGATGGTCCACGACTCCGGGTAGTCGAACGCCAGCGAGCCGTCCGACGTCGTGAACGTTTTCCACCCCGCCGGCGCCGTGACGGCGGGCGAGGAAACCGTGCTCGGCGAGGCGCTGGCCGTGGCCGTCGTGACCGGCGGGGAGCTGGTGGCTGGGGCTGCTGCGGGCGACGCGCATCCGGCCAGAACGGCAGCAGCGCAGAAAGCTGAAAAAGCTGTGGCGAATGACGCGACGCGGCGCATGGCACCCTCCCCCTGGGAAAATATAGTGGTCGGACTATTCTCGGGTCTTTCCGCGAGGAAACTAGGGCCTTTGGGCCCTTGGCACCCCGGCCTTACCAGGAAGTCGGTCCAGGCACCCCCGTGATGCTTCCCACGTTGCCCCCTGACAATTTCAATTGCCCGCGGAAGCTTGCTAGAGCTTAAGTAATGCAAGACGTCCTTGATCCCGCCATGCCCTTCCTGGCCCCCGTCCTCGCAGTGGCCCTCGCCGTGGCCGGCGGCCTCCTCTCCTCCTGGCTGGTGCGCCGGATTGTGCTCCGGCTCAACCGGAACCAGCCCGCCCTCCGCGAGACCTCCCGGGTAGCGCGCGTGCCGTTGCGGCTTGCGCTCTGCCTGATCCTCGTCCGGATCGCCCTGGGCCTCACCACCGAGGACGCCGAATGGCGCCGCAACCTGGACCACGCGCTTCAGATCGCGCTCATCGGCTCGCTCGCCTGGCTGGCCATCGCCGTCTTCCTCATCATCGAGACCATGGTGCTCACCCGCTACCGGGTGGACGTCGCGGACAACCGCCGCGCCCGTCGGCTCCGCACCCAGGTCATCCTCGCCCGGAGGATCGGCGTCGCCCTGATCGCCATCGTGGCTCTGGGCATCGCAATGCTGACCTTCCCCGCCATCCAGGCCCTCGGCGCCGGACTGCTGGCTTCCGCCGGGGTGATCTCGATCGTCGCCGGCCTCGCCGCGCAGACGTCCCTGGTCAACGTCTTCGCCGGCATCCAGCTCGCCTTCACCGATGCAATCCGGGTGGACGACGTTGTGGTGGTGCAGAAGGAATGGGGCCGGATCGAGGAGATCACGCTGACCTACGTGGTGGTCCACATCTGGGACGACCGGCGGATGATCCTGCCTTCCACCTACTTCACCACCACCCCGTTCGAGAACTGGACCCGGCGGCAGTCCGATGTCATGGGCACCGTGGAGTTCGACCTCGACTGGCGCGCCCCGGTGGAGGACATGCGCGCCGAACTCAAGCGGGTCCTGGCCGGCACCGAACTCTGGGATGAGCGCGTGGGCATCCTGCAGATCACCGACGCGACCGCTGGCTTCGTCCGGGTCCGCATCCTGGTCAGCGCCGCGGACAGCGCCACACTCTTTGACCTGCGCTGCCTGATCCGCGAGGAGCTGGTGCTGTTCCTGCAGCAGGAACACCCGACGGCGCTCCCCCACGTCCGGCTCGAATCGCTCGGCGCCGCTGCGCTGGGGCCGGGCACACCGGGTACCGCGGACTCGTCCGGCACCCCCACCTCCGCGAAGCCGCGGGGCAAGGTTTCCGCCGCGGACGAGCCCGGCCGGCACCCGGCCGATCCGCACGACTCCCAGCTGTTCACCGGATCAATCGAGGCAATCCAGCGCTCCCGGGCCTTCACCGGCCCCGGCGAGGAAGTGTTCGAGGACCGGGACAAGAGCATCGCTTCGCAGAACTAAGGTGCCCTCCACATAGCACCTCCGGGGTCTTCCCTGCCCGCGGGAACTGTTCCATAATCAGACGTTGGTGGGCCAGCATCGTTGCCGGCCGCCGGACCAGCTGAGGAGTCCCCATGACGGTAAAACAGCCGACAGAAGAATCCGTGGAGGCTCCTGCCCGCGACTGGTTCCAAAGCGCCGTCGTCTATCAGATCTATCCGCGCAGCTTCGCCGATTCGAACGGGGACGGCATCGGGGACCTGCGGGGCATCATCAGCAAGCTGGACTACCTGCACCGGCTCGGCGTCGACGTCGTCTGGCTGTCCCCGATCTACACCTCCCCGCAGGACGACAACGGCTACGACATCAGCAACTACCGCAACGTGGACCCGATCTTCGGCACGCTTGAGGACCTGCGGGAACTGACGGACGGGCTGCACGCCCGGGGCATGAAGCTGGTCATGGACCTGGTGGTCAACCACACCTCGGATGAGCATCCCTGGTTTGTGGAGTCACGCTCCTCGAAGGACAACCCCAAGCGCGACTGGTACTGGTGGCGTCCGCCGCGCGAGGCATCCACTGACGGCTCCGCCGGCGGCCCGGGCGCGGCACCGAACAACTGGGGCTCGGCATTCTCCGGACCGGCCTGGGAGTTCGACCAGGCCACCGGCGAGTACTACCTCCACATCTTCTCCCGGAAGCAGCCGGACCTGAACTGGGAAAACCCGCAGGTCCGGGCGGCGGTCTACGAGATGATGAACTGGTGGCTGGACCGGGGCGTGGACGGCTTCCGGATGGACGTCATCAATTTCATCTCCAAGGACACCGCCCTGCCGGACGGGCCCATCGCCGCCGGGATGCTCTACGGCGACGGCAGCCCGTTCTACATCGGCAGGCCCCGGATCCACGAATTCCTGCAGGAGATGCACCGCGAAGTCTTCGCCGGCCGCCCCGGCCCGCTGCTGACCGTCGGCGAGATGCCCGGCGTCACCGTGGAAGAGGCCGTCCTGTTCACCGACCCGGAGCGCCCCGAGGTGGACATGGTCTTCCAGTTCGAGCACGTCGCCCTGGACCAGGAGGACGGCAACAAGTGGCGGCCCAAGAAACTCAAACTCACGGACCTCAAGAAGACCCTGGGCCACTGGCAGACCGGCCTGGCGGAGCTCGGCTGGAACAGCCTCTACTGGGGCAACCACGACCAGGCCCGGGCGGTCTCGCGCTTCGGCGACGACGGCAAGTACCGTGAGCTCTCCGCAAAGATGCTCGCCGGCATCCTGCACCTGCACCGCGGCACGCCCTACGTCTACCAGGGCGAAGAACTCGGTATGACCAACATGACCTTCGGGGCGATCAGCGATTACCGGGACATCGAGGTCCTCAACCACCACCGCGAGGCCACCACACATCTGGGCCACACCGACGCGGAAGTCCTCGCCGCGCTCGCGCCGCTGAACCGCGACAACGCACGCACCCCGGTCCAATGGGACGCCTCCCGGCACGCCGGCTTCACCACCGGTTCCCCCTGGATTGCGGTGAACCCGAACGCGAACCACATCAACGCCGCCGCGCAGGTCGACGACCCGGATTCGGTGTACAGCTTCTACCGGGCGGTGATCGCGCTGCGGCACAGCGAACCCGTGGTGTCGCACGGGGACTTCACCATGCTGCTGCCGCGGGACGAACACGTTTACGCCTTCGTCCGTTCGCTGCCGGAGACCAAGCTGCTGGTGCTGGGCAACTTTTCCGGCCAGGACCAGGAGGTCGCGCTCGACGACGCCGACGTTCCCGTGGTGTGGGACAGCGCGGAACTGGTCCTGGGCAACTACCCCGCCGATGCCGCGGTGCCCCGCCTGCATCTGCGGCCGTGGGAGCTGAAGGTACTGCGCGCCGGAGCGACACGCATCATCCACCACGAGTGAGGGAGCCCGGCATGACCATTCCACCGCCACAAGAACCTGAGCCGTTTCCGCCGGAACCCGGGCCCACCACGCCCGAGCCCCAGCCCGGAGACCCGTTTCCGCCGGAACCCGGCCCGGTCCCACCCCCGGCGCCGATTCCGGAGCCGGGCCCCGCGCCAACTCCCGGCCCGTTCCCCACGCCGGGGCCGCTGCCGATTCCCGACCCCGGCCCGTTCCCGCCACCACGGCCGGACCCGACGCGGTTCTAATGGGTCCAGCCCGCGGGCCGGCGGAGGGCCGGCTCAATCCGCGATGCCGTGCAGGAAGTTCCGCACTTCCGCATTGAAGGCCTCGGGCGCTTCCAGCTGAGCGAGGTGCCCGGAGTCGGGAATCACCGCCAGTGCTGAGCCCGGAATCCGGCGGTGCAACTCGTGGGCGACGTTCAGCGGGGACCGCTGGTCGTCTGCGCCGTAGAGCAGGAGGGTGGGAATGCTGACGGTGGGCAGCACCGGCCGGTAGTCGGCCCGGCCGCTGGCGGAGAGCAGCGCCCGCATCCCGGCCGGGCGCACGTCTGCCATGATCCTGCTGGCTTCGGCCACCACGGCGGGATCGGCCTTGCCGGTGAACAGCGTCGGCAGCCACTCGTCGATGAACTTCTCCGGAGGCTGATCGATCTCGGCCAGCACCTGGGCGTAGCGCCGCTCCACTTCCTCGGGCGGCAACGATCCCGCCCAGCCCGCATAGGCGGAGGCCAGCACCATCGACGCCGGCATCCCGGGATATCCGCGGTACAGCTCCAGGACGACCATGGACCCCCACGACAGCCCCAGAAGGTGTGGTTTCGCGGGGACCGCAGCGCGCAGGAAGCCGGCGGTGATGGCTCCGAGCTCCTCTGCGGTCAACTCCGGGGCGGGGTCGTCCGATTGGCCGCACCCGGGAGCGTCCCAGGCGAACACCGTGAACTCGTCCGAGAGACCCTCCAGCTGGTGGCGCCAGACCCGACCGTCCTCCCCGGCCCCGTGAAACAGGACCAGCGCCGGTCCCTGGCCGCTTCGCTGGTAAGCAATCCGCAGCCCATCAACCTCGACGGTTTCCATCACCCAATGATAGGCCGATCCGCGGTTGCCGGGCAGGGAAATTCACGACGCGCGAAACCGCCCGCGACGCGCAAAAGACCCTTCGACACCCGAAGTCGGGCGTCGAAGGGTCTTTTACACCTCGGCAGGAAAAATGCGCGTCGCTGGCTACGGCAGGAAGATGTCGCGGGTCCGGTGGTCGTAGTGGATGACCAGCTGGCCACCGGAGTGGTGCACCTCGTGGTTGGCGCCATCGAAGGCTCCGAAAGCACCGAAGTTCTCGTCCCAGGAGCGGTTGAGCGCGATCTTAAAGCAGTAGGTGCCAGCCGGGAGGTTCGCCGCGAGCTTCCAGAGCTGGTCAACAAGGTCCAGTTCCATCTGGGACTCGTCGTACTGCGGAGCCCAGTTGGCGGGGGCGCCCAGCAGGATGTTGAAGTCACCTGCGACGGCGACTGCCTCGGGCTGCTCGACGGTTTCCACGCTGGAGGCGGGGGCGCCGGCAGCTGCGGCGGCGGGTGCGGGTGCCGCAGCAGCCGGGGCCGCGGCGGGTGCATCGGCGGGCTTGTCGGCTGCCTTGCGCTTGCGGACCGCCTTGGCGACCGGGGCAACGGCCTCTTCGACCAGTTTGGCAGCCTTGCCGGCGACCTTTTCGGCCACCTTGGCGGCCTTCGGAGCAGCCTTGGGAGCGGCAGCCTTCGGAGCCGGGGTTCCGGCGGGGGGCGCCGACGGAAGCGGGGTGTCGGCGGGAACGGGAGTTCCGGCGTCGAGCGCTGCGGCGAACGCGGCGGGGTCAGCGAACGCGACGGTGGCGCGCTGGCCGTCCTCGGTGATGGTCCAGCCGGCACGGCCCTTAACCAGCCAGCCTGCCTTGACCAGCTTTGCGGTGGCGGTGGTCAGGGTCTTGTGGCCGCGGGGAATTCCACCGCTGAGCAATTCACGCTCGAACTCGTTGAGCGGCACGCGTGCGATGGCCTCGCCCAGGACCGCTCCGGCGTTCAGCTTCTCGCCCGTCCACACCCCCTCTGCCAGAACGTCCAGTACGGCTTTCAGTCGACGGGTGGTGTTTTCGGCAGTGTTCGCGCCCATGGGTCTCCTTTAGAAGCAATTGATCCACCTGCATTTTGCCAAGGATCGTCGAGTTTCCGCGAGTCGGTAACGGTTAACTCTGTGTGTCGTGACCCACTATTACACCCCATGGCGTCGGGCGCGAGGGCCCTAAACAGGGGTACTCGCGGGTAGTATTTCCGGCGCCGACTTGCCGGCGCTGCGGCGCGGCGCTGACTGGAGCCGCTGCTAGAGCTTGGGGACCAGGACGGGGGTGTCCTTCTTGTAGGCCTCGTAATCGGCCTGGCCGCCCCACTTTGTGTCGGACTTCTTCTCCAACAGCGGCACACCGCTGACCTTGGTGAGCAGCAGAGCGACGAACACCGGGGAGATCAGCGCGACCCACTGCCATCCCTGCAGCACGGGCACGGCGACGATCGCGACACCGATCCAGAGCAGGATCTCGCCGAAGTAGTTCGGGTGGCGTGACTTGGACCACAGCCCGGTGGAGATGAATTTGCCCTTGTTGGCGGGGTCGGCGTTGAAGCGGCTCTTCTGCCCGTCAGCCACGATCTCGATGCCGAAGCCGACGGCCCACACGAGGAAACCGACCAGCGCGAACCAGTCCAGCGCCACCCTGGTCGCGGAAGTAATCGCCACCCACGCTGCGGCCGCGGTGAAGATTACCCAGAGTCCCTGGATGGTCCACACGTTGAGGAACCGGACAAAGGAGGGCTTGATCTCGTCAAAGCGGTCATCCTTGCCGGCCTTGCTGATACGGCGGAACAGGAAAATGCCCAGCCGCAGGGTCCAGGCGAGCACCATGGCTGCCAGCAGCACGGCGCGGGCGTCGACCCCCGGCGTGAGCAGGATGAGCAGAAGCGTGATGGCGGTGTAGGTCAAGGTGCCGGTCAGGTCGTAGAACTTCTCGGTCTGGGCCTTGAATGACGGGATGAACGCCAGCCACTGAATGAGGAACGCGGCCCCAACCGCCATCGCGAACATCGGGATCCCGCCAAGGGTCGCCCCGCCCTGGCTGCCGGCCACGGCGACGAGCGCCCCGATCAGCACAACCACGGGGAGGGCGATGAGCGCCTTACGGTCTGATTCCTTCATCAGGAAGTTCCTTTCACACGCGGAGCGGGCCGCGGCCGGCACGCCCCAAGACGTACCGCCGGGCATCAGCAGTGTTAGCAATCCTAGTAGATGATCAAATAAGATTGAATAATAGATCATCGAACAAGATTGTCTAATATTGGAATTCGGCACCGAAGGAGTGGACATGACCGCGTCGCAGCAACACCCGGCCACGCTGGCCTTGCAGAGCCTGTTCACCCTCGCCAACGAAACCGAGCGGGAAATCGCTCGCGTCATGGGGCTGAATCTCACCGATTACCGTGCCCTGTCGGCGCTCGCACTGTCGGGACCGGTGACGGTGGGCAAGCTCGCCGAGGATCTGGGCGCAACCCCTGCCACCACCACTGCGATCGTGAGCCGGATGGAGTCCCGCGGCTACATGGAACGCCACCGGAGCACCGATGACAGGCGCCACGTCCAGGTGAGCGTCACCCCGGCAGCCGCCCTTGGAATCATGAACCTGATGCGCCCCCTCATGACCGCCACCAACGAACACATCAAGGCCCTGCCCGCCGACCACCGGGCCGTCGTCGCGGACTTCCTCGACGTCGCCCAGCACCTGATGCGAGACCACTTGCACACACTTTCGGAGAAGGACGCCCGATGAGAGAGTTCACCACCCCGCTGCTGGCTGAGGCATCCGGTCACCGGAATGCGACCGAACTGCTCATGCAGCGGTTCCGGACCTCCCCCGAACACGTTGCCTTCGAGGTACGGGCCGCGGATGCCGCGATCACGGATCCCTGGCGCCAGGTGACCACCCGGCAGTTCGTTGACGAGGTGCGCGCCCTGGCCAAGGGCCTGATCGCGGCCGGCCTCCAGCCCGGCGAATCGCTCGCCATCATGTCCCCCACCCGATACGAGTGGGCACTGGCGGACATGGCAGCGTGGTTCGCCGGCGCCGTCGTCGTCCCGATCTATGAGACCTCGGCCGCTCCCCAGGTGATCGCCATCCTCGCCGACGCCGGCGTGCGCCTCGCGATCGCCGGCTCCGCTGAGCATGCTCTCCTCTTGGAGCAGGGGTTCGAACAGGCCGGGGTGCCGGGCCTGGGGGTCTGGACGATGGACGCCCGCCCGGGCGCTGACCTGGCGGACCTCGTGCTCCGCGGCGCCGCGATCTCCGACAGTGCGGTCGAGGAACGGCGCCTGCTGGCAGATCTCGACTCGGTAGCGACCATTGTCTACACCTCCGGCACCACGGCCGCGCCCAAGGGTGCCCTCATCACCCACGGCAATTTCGTGGGGCAGGTGCTGAACGTGGCGGCCGCCTACACCGGGGTGGTCCGCGAGGGTGGCAACACGATTATCTTCCTGCCGATGGCCCACGTACTGGCCCGCGGACTGCAGCTGACCTGCCTGGCCAACGGCATGCGCATCGCGCACCTGTCCGATCCCCGGGACGTGGTGCCCGCCCTCGGCGTCCTGAAGCCCACCTTCCTCGTAGTGGTCCCCCGCGTGTTGCAGAAGATCCAGGCGTCCGCCGCGGCCGCCGCGACGAAGAAACACCTCGGACCGGTGTGGGTGTCAGCGCAGGGCACCGCGGTCGCATGGGGCCGGTTCGCCGAAGCCCGCGACGCCGACCCGGCGGCCAGGGCCGCGCTGGGGCTGCGGGTCAGGCACGCATTGTTCGACCGGCTGTTCTACGCCCGGCTCCGGAAGCTGATGGGCGGACGCCTCGACTACCTGCTCTCCGGTGCCGCCGCACTCGACGCCGAGCTGTCCCTTTTCTTCCGCGGCCTGGGCCTGCCGGTCATCGAGGGCTACGGCCTCACGGAAACGACCGCACCGCTGACCGGGAACATGCCCGGCTCGATCAGGGCCGGCACGGTGGGCGTCCCCATGCCGGGAACAACTGTGCGCCTTACGGACCAGGGCGAGGTGCTCGCCCGCGGCGTCGGCGTGTTCGCCGGCTACCGCAGACCGGCTGACAACACGGACGCCTTCACGGACGGGTTCTTCCGCACCGGCGACCTCGGTGAGCTCGACGAACTGGGCCGGCTCACCCTCAAAGGCCGGATCAAGGACGTCATCGTCACCGCGGGCGGCAAGACCGTCTCCCCCGCCATCTGGGAAGGCTATGTCGAGGGCGACCCCCTCGTGGCGCACGCCGTGATGGTGGGAGAGGGCAAACCCTTCCTTGGCGGGCTCGTGCTGCTGGACCCGGAATCCGTCGCGGCCTGGGCGGAACGCGAGGGCATCACCGATCTGGCCGGCCTGCGGATTCCGGACGACGGCGGCGCCGTCCAGATCGACGACGCGCGGCTCCTCACCGCGATCGGCAAGGCGGTCAGCGCCGCCAACGCGAAGATCGCGCGATCCGAGCAGGTACGCCGTTTCGTGCTGCTGCTCACCGACCTCAGTGAGGCCAATGGCATCGTGACCCCCACCATGAAGCTCAAGCGCGGCGCCTTCACCGAACGCGCCCGCCACATCGTCGAGAACCTCTACGCGGACAAAAGGAGCCAGGCATGAGCACCCACGTCAAGAGGTGGCTGCTTTCCTACGCGGTCGCCGCCGTCATCTTCGCCGTCGTCGACGTGGTCTGGATCGGCACCGTGGCGAACAACCAGTACGAGAGCCAGATCGGAGAGCTGCTGGCGCCCAGCGTCAACCTCGCCGGCGCCGTCGTGTTTTACCTGATCTATGTCGTGGGAATCGTGCACTACGGCATCCGGCCCAACGACCCGGACGCCACCCTGCGGCAACGGGTGACGGGCGCCGCCCTGTTCGGCTTCTTCACCTACGCCACCTGGGCACTGACCGCGCTCGCCGTCCTCAGGGCCTTCCCCGCCGTGGTGGCGCTGACCGACATCGCCTGGGGCATCGCGGTATGCAGCGCCGTCACCTGGCTCACGGCCACCCTCCTGCGGCGCATGCTCACGCGGTCCGTCAGCGCAAAGTAGCGCCGGCGGGCGCCCGCGGGCGCTGGGTGCGCCGGGTCAGTCCCCGGCGCTCCATTCGGCCCCGGTCTCGGCCATGTAGGCGGCAACGGCCGAGTCGACGGTGCGGTAGAAGTGGCGCGGGTCGATTTGGCGGGTCAGCTCGTAGCGTTCGATCTTCTCCCGGACCCCGTGCTTGAGTTCCGCGAACACGAACGACGTTCCCTGCGCGTTCAGCTCCACGTCCAGCTCCAGCAGCACGTCCGAGGCCGTCGTGTCCACGTCCGTGATCGGCTCGGCCGCGATGACGATCCACCGCGGCTTGGGTTCGGCGCGGGCCAGCCGCCGGACGTTCTCGCGGAACGGCCTGACGTTGGCGAAGAACAAGGGCGCGTCGAAGCGGTAGATCACCAGGCCGGGCAGGTGTTTCGCGTCCGGGTGGACGTGCACATCGTGGAACCCCTCCAGTCCCGGCACGCGTCCGATCACGGTCTCGTAGGGCCACCAGGCCCGGCGGAAGATGTTGAGGACGGACAGCCCCACCGCGATGGCGATGCCGGGCAGGACCCCCAGCAGCGTCACGCCGAGGAAGGCCGCGAGCGACGTCGAGCCCTGGCGTGAACTGGCGCAGCCCGCCGGTCCGCCGTCGTCCGGTGGTGGTCATGGGAGCACTCTGCCGGGCGCTGGTGCCCGCTGCATCCTCCGACGGGAATGATCCGGGTCCCCCGCCACCCCCATTTGCCCTATCAGTTTTGGCTCCCATTCGCCGGTTTTAGCAACCAAGAGTGATAGGGCAATGGGAGTGTGCGGCGGGTGGGGCGGGTTCGACGACGCCGGCGCCGCCCCTTGTCGTCATAGGTGAAATATGTTTCACTAATTGGACGGAGGGGAGTATCCCCCAAATGTCCCGTCGTCAGTACGGCCGCCCCTGAGCGGCCCGGCGGAACAGGCCCCCTGGGCCGGGAAAGACCTCCAGTTGGTTTGAACTGACTGGAAGCGGGTGCTCCCTGATGAATGTTCCTTTTTGGGCCTGGTTGGCCGTCCTTGCCGTCATTGTCCTGATGCTGGCCGTGGACCTGTTCGCGCACCGCAGGGCCCACGTCATCGGCGTCCGCGAAGCCGCGTTGTGGTCCGGCCTCTGGGTCGCCTTCGGAGTAGGCTTCGGCGCCCTGGTCTGGCAAATTTACGGAGCGGAGTTCGGCCAGCAATACTTCGCCGGATACCTGATCGAGAAATCCCTGGCAGTGGACAACGTGTTCATCTGGGCGATCATCTTCACGTACTTCGCAGTTCCCCGCGAATACCAGCACAGGGTGCTGTTCTTCGGAGTCCTGGGCGCCCTGGTCTTCCGGGGCATCTTCATCGCTGCGGGCTCCGCGATCATCGCCAGCGCCGGCTGGGTGCTGTACATCTTTGCCGCGTTCCTGCTCCTCACCGGCTACCGGATGATCCGCCACCGCAACGACCACCTTGACCCGGAAAAATCCCGGATCCTGAAACTCTTCCGCCGGCGCGTGCCCATGACGGACGACTTCCACGGCCAGCGTTTCCTGATCCGCAAGAACGGCGTCCTGCTGGCCACCCCGCTGCTCGCGGTCCTGGTCCTCATCGAGGTCACGGACATCATCTTCGCCGTGGACTCCATCCCCGCGATCTTCGCCGTCACCGACGAAGTGTTCCTGGTCTTCACCGCCAATGCTTTCGCCATCCTGGGCCTGCGGGCAATGTACTTCCTGCTCGCTGACCTGATCCACCGCTTCATCTACCTCAAGATCGGACTCGCGCTCGTCCTGATCTGGGTAGGCATCAAAATGCTCCTCAAAATCGACATCTACTACATCCCCACCCCGCTGTCCCTGGCCGTCATCGCCACTATCCTTGGGGTGTCGATCGGAGCAAGCCTCTGGGCCACCCGGGGGCAGGGCCGCAAGGCTCCCCCGGCGCCGGCTCACTCCCCGTTCGGAACCGCATCACCTGAGGAGATCGCCGATCTGGAGCCACTGTGGCGCAAAGGCCCCGACACGAAGGCCTCGTCGGCGTCGTCGTCGAAACGTGAGTAAGGAACAACCATGACAGCCTCCCCGCAGGGACCGGACAGGGGTTCGGACCAGGGACCGGATCAGGGCACGGATCCGCCCGTTCCTCCGGCACCCCCGCGTCCCACGTGGACCTTTCTCACCAACCACGGGCACGTCCTGCTGTCGGTGGCCGCAGACCCTCAGGCCCGCATCACCGACATCGCCGCGAGGGTCGGCATCACCCCACGCTCAACCCTCCAGATCCTCAAGGATCTAGAAGAGGGCGGATACCTTCACCGCATCAAGGACGGGCGACGAACCAGCTACGCCATTGAACCCCACCAGCACTTCCGTCACCCCACCACGGCAACCCGGGAAGTCGACGAACTGATCGGCCTCTTCGCCCCGTCAGCCGAAGCGGCGCAGTCGATGGAGGTCCCCTCACCCCGGGAGTGACCCCCGCGTTGCCCTGTCACTTATGGTTCCCATTCGCCGGTTTTAGCCACCAGAAGTGATAGGGCAACTGTGGGGTTAGTGCCCGGAAGCGGCGAGTTCGGCGAGCAGCTCGGCCTTGCGTTCCTCACTCGCGAAGGACGAGCGGATGGAGTTGGCCGCCATCCGCACGAAGTCGAACTCGGACAGGCCGATCACCGATTTCAGCTGCGCAAAGTTGTCGTCCACGTACCCGCCAAAGTACGCCGGGTCATCCGAGTTAACGCTCACGTTCAATCCCGCAGCGAGCATGGCAGGCAGCGGGTGCTCCTTCAGGGTGTCCACGGCGCGGAGCCGGACGTTGGACAGCGGGCACACGGTCAGCGGCATGAGCTCGTGCACCAGCCGTTCCACCAGGTCCGGGTCTTCCATGCAGCGGATCCCGTGGTCGATCCGCTCGACGTCCAGGATGTCCAGCGCATCGATGATGTACGACGGCGGTCCCTCCTCGCCGGCGTGCGCGATCCGGTGCAGGCCGGCGTCCTTGGCCCGGGCGAACAGCCGCTCGAACTTCGCCGGCGGGTTGCCCACCTCGGCCGAGTCGAGGCCGATGCCCGCAATCGGAGCGTCCATGGCGAGCAACTGGTCCAGCACCTCCAGGGCGGAGTCCTCGGACAGGTCCCGCAGGAACGCGGCGATGAGCAGGGTAGAGATCCCGAATTCCTGCTCCGAACCGGCCAGCACGGACGCCACGCCGTTCACGCAGGTCTCCAGGGCCACCCCGCGGGACAGGTGCGCCTGCGGATCCAGCATGATCTCAGCATGCCTTACGCCGGCGAGCGCAGCCCGGGTCAGGTACGCCCGGGTCATGTCCGCGAAGTCCTGCTCCGTCCGCAGCACCGCCATATTGGCGTAGTAGAGGTCCAGGAAGGACTGCAGGTCCGTAAACTCATAGCGGGAGCGCAGCTCATCCAGGTCCGCGTACGGCAACTGGATGCCGTTGCGTTCCGCCAGGGCGAAGATCAGCTCGGGCTCGAGGGTTCCCTCGATGTGCAGGTGGAGTTCAGCGACCGGCAGCGGGCCGTGAACCTCCTCGGGAACCTCGGCGAAGGCGGGAATCTCGTGGGCTGCCGATGCTGGGCTGTCCGGTGCAGGGGTGGCCGTTGCTGGGTTGTCCGGTGCAGCGTCCCCGGTGGCAGCGACGCCGTCGTTAGTTTCCATTTGGTAAGGATATGCCCGTGAACAGCAGACACCGATAGAGTCGGTCGGATGCACAGTGATCAGCATGCTTCCGATTTTTCCGGCCCGACCCTTCCAGGGTTGGGCGCCGACCGTCCCACGGACGGCTTTGTCCGGGTGCGCGGTGCCCGGGAGAACAACCTGCGGAACGTGGACGTGGACGTGCCCCGCGACGCGATCGTCGCGTTCACCGGGGTTTCCGGGTCCGGGAAGTCCTCGCTGGCGTTCGGCACCATCTACGCCGAGGCGCAGCGCCGCTACTTCGAGTCCGTGGCGCCCTACGCCCGCCGGCTGATCCAGCAGGGCCACAACCCCAAGGTGGAAATGATCACCGGGCTGCCGCCCGCCGTCGCCCTCCAGCAGCGCCGCGGGACGCCCAGTTCCCGCTCCACGGTCGGCACGGTCACCACGCTGTCCAATTCGCTCCGGATGCTCTTCTCCCGCGCCGGCAGCTATCCGGAGGGCGCCGGCCAGCTCGATTCGGACGCGTTCTCCCCCAACACCGCGGCGGGCGCCTGCCCGGAGTGCCATGGCCTCGGCATCGCGCACACCGTCACCGAGTCCTCGCTGGTCCCGGACACGTCGCTGAGCGTCCGCGACGGCGCGATCGCCGCCTGGCCCGGCGCCTGGCAGGGCAAGAACCTGCGCGACATCCTCACCCACCTGGGTTACGACGTCGACACCCCCTGGCGGAAGCTGCCCAAAAAGGACCGCGACTGGATCCTCTTCACCGAGGAACAACCCGTGGTGGAGGTGACACCCCAGCGCGACCGAGTCGCCAAGCCCTACAAAGGCCGCTTCTGGAGCGCCAAGAGCTACGTGCTGCACACCCTCGCCGATACCAAGAGCACCACGATGCGCGACCGGGTGCTGCGCTTTATGGAAACCGGCCCCTGCCCGGTCTGCGGCGGCAGCGGCCTGACCCCGGCCGCGCTGGACGTGACGTTCGCCGGCCGCACCATCGCCGAACTCAACGCCGTTCCCATGACGGAGCTGGCCGAGATCATCCGCCCCACCACCGAGCTCACGGAGGCCGGAACCGCCTCGCGCAAACAGAGCTCCGGCGAGGCCAACGAGGTGGCGGTCGCCATCACCCGCGACCTGCTGCAACGGGTCACGGTGCTGCTGGACCTCGGCCTGGGCTACCTCGCGCTGGGCCGGTCCACCCCGACGCTCTCCCCCGGCGAGATGCAGCGGCTCCGGATCGCCACCCAGCTGCGCTCCGGCCTCTTCGGCGTGATCTACGTACTCGACGAGCCCTCCGCCGGCCTGCACCCGGCCGACGCCGAGCCCCTCCTCGCGGTCCTGGACCAGCTCAAGTCCTCCGGCAACTCGGTGTTCGTGGTGGAGCACAACATGGACGTCGTCCGCCGCGCGGACTGGCTGGTCGACGTCGGCCCGCGCGCCGGCGAGGGTGGCGGCGAAGTGCTCTACAGCGGCCCCGTCGCCGGGCTCGCCGAGGTGGAAGAGTCCGTGACCCGGCCGTTCCTGTTCCCGAACGGGTCAGAAAAAGCGGACGGGTCGAAGAAAGCGGACGACGGCGGTTCCTCCGCGGCTGGAGCAAGGCGGCAAGCCGCCCGCCGGGAGGCTGCAGGCTGGCTGGAGCTGCGCGACATCACCCGCCACAACCTGCGCGAACTCGACGCTGACTTCCCGCTTGGCGTGCTGACCGCTGTCACCGGCGTCTCCGGCTCCGGCAAGTCGACGCTGGTCAGCCAGGTGCTCGCCGAGGTCGTCGGAGCCCGGCTGCATCCGGATGCGGACGCCGCCGCGCGAGCCACCGGGGACCTCGAGTCCGCGGACACCGAGTCCGCCGGTCCGCTCAGCGTTGGCCCGGTCTCCGGACTGGACCAGCTGGACCGCCTGGTCAAGGTGGACCAGAAGCCGATCGGCCGCACACCCCGCTCCAACCTCGCCACCTACACGGGCCTCTTCGACGCGGTCCGCAAGGAGTTCGCGGCCACCGACGAGGCCCGGGCCCGCGGTTTCGGCGCCGGACGTTTCTCCTTCAACGTCGCGGGCGGCCGCTGCGAGACCTGCCAGGGCGAGGGCTTCGTCGCCGTCGAGCTGCTGTTCCTGCCCGGCAGCTACGGCCCCTGCCCGGAATGCCAGGGCTCGCGTTACAACCCGGAAACCCTTGAGGTCACCTACCGGGGCAAGAACGTGGCAGAGGTCCTCGGCATGACAGTCAACGCGGCTGCGGAGTTCCTGGACGCGGTCCCCGCTGCCGCACGCAGCCTGCAGACCCTCCGCGAGGTGGGCCTGGGCTACCTCCGGCTCGGCCAGCCCGCCACCGAGCTCTCCGGCGGCGAAGCCCAGCGCATCAAGCTCGCCACGGAGCTGCAGCGCGCCCAGCGCGGACACTCGCTCTACCTGTTGGACGAGCCCACCACCGGGCTGCACCCGGCCGACGTCGAACTCCTCATGGCCCAGCTCCACCGGCTGGTCGATGCGGGGAACACCGTGATCGTGGTGGAACACGAGATGGACGTGGTGGCCGCTGCCGACTGGGTGATTGATCTGGGTCCGGCCGGTGGTGACGCCGGTGGCAAGATCATCGCGGTGGGGACGCCCGCCGTCGTCGCCCGGTCCAAAAAGAGCCGGACGGCGCCGTATCTGGCGGCGGTGCTCGGCGGCTGATGGCTCAGCGACGGCCGCGGGCGGCCGCCGGCCAACGTCAGCTCGACGACCGGCTTTTATCAGGACCTCACGGAGAATAACGACTTGATAACGGCGCCAGCGTGAATTAGCCTAGTGGGCATGCCCGGACACCGGGCATGCGTGCCCGGTGCTACCACCACCACATACTGCCCGACCGGTAGCGACCGCAACGACCTCTATTGTCAGGGGCGGGCAGTAGTGCGACAACGTCCGGGGACGGACCGAGCACCGGTGGCCCTCAGGAGCAGCTACCCCATGAAGAAATCCACGTACAGCACTGTCGCGCGCCGCGGCGCCACTCTTGCCGCCGTCTCGATCGCCGGCGTCGCACTGTCCGCCTCGGCTGCCAACGCAGCCGTCCCCAGCGCCACGTCCAGTACCGTTTGGGATTCCCTGGCCCAATGCGAAAGCAGCGGCAACTGGGGCATCAACACGGGTAACGGCTACGCGGGCGGGCTGCAGTTCAGCCCCAGCACCTGGGCCGCCTATGGCGGCACCGGCTCGGCGGCCAACGCCAGCCGTGAGCAGCAGATCGCCGTAGCCGAGCGGGTTCAGGCCGGCCAGGGCTGGGGAGCGTGGCCGTCCTGCGCCGCGAAGCTGGGCCTGACCGGCGGCGCCGTCGCTCCGCAGAGCGTGCCGGTGCCGCAGGCGCCCGCTGCCGTTCCTGCCCCGGCGGCCAAAGCGCCCGCCAAGGCCGTAGCCCCGAAGGCCGCCGCGCCGAAGGCCGCCGCGCCCAAGGCAGCCGCCCCGAAGGCAGCCGCCCCGGCAGCGCGCCACGTGGCGGAAGTTCCCTTGAGCGGCGAGAGCTACACGCTCCAGAGCGGCGACACCTTGAGCAAGGTCGCTGAGAAGCTCAACATTGCCGGCGGCTGGCAGCTGCTGGCCGATGCCAACGCGTCGACCATCAGCGATCCTGATCTGGTGTTCGCGGGCCAGGTGCTGCAGCTGCCTGCCTAATCCGCGCCCAGCCGGCTTTTGGCCGGTGCTGGCAGTAGCCGCTTAACCCACGACGCCGGAGCGTTCCCCCAGGGGGACCCTCCGGCGTCGTGCTGTCTTCTTTTGTAAGTTCTGCTCTAGATTCTGGCCGGAGTTGCTGCTCGCGCCCTAACCGCCAGGACTAGGCGGTCCGCGGAATCTCGCGGACGATCCGCACTTTCCACGCGGTGTCGTCGCTGGTGTCCAGCAAGGCCACGGTGCCCATGGCGAGGTGCAGCGCCACCCGCTTGGCCGCGAGCAGCTCGAGGTAAAGATTCTCGTTCATGCGGGCCGGGGCGTCGATGACATACTTCACGGCATCGCGGACTTTGCGGTAGTTATCGCTTTTTTCTCGGTTCAGGTGCAGCTCCAGCATCCGTTGCTGGCGGATCTTCGGTTCGTGCCGGTTCAGCCAGGACACCGCGGCATGGACCGCCACCACGAGGGTCAGCGAGATGACGTAGATCTCCCAGCCGCTGGAGAGCAGGAACAGGGGAAGATTCCCGATCGCTACCACCGCGATGAACAGCCGGAGCGCCAGCAAACGCCGCATGGTCAGCGCCACGGAGGCCAGTGCGTTCCGGAAACCGTTCTGCTCCTTGCGGGCAGCCGCCGGATCGATGGTGAACTCCTCCAGGACCAGGATGCCGTTGGCGTCGGGGCTCAGCATTTGCCCGTATTTGGGCAGCTGGGCGGGCGCAGGCAGCGCCGCGGATGCGAGGACTGGATTCTTCGACATGGGCGCGTGTCTTCCGTGCAGCAGGGCTGGTTTGTGCTAGTTTACCCGCCGACGCCGCGGACTGTCTGTCCCATTCCAAAATGTGAACACGCTCACCCGCAGCCGCCCGCAATTGGTGCATTGGCTTCTTGGCCTCAAACTGGAGAGATGCAGACTTTTCTCCCGTTCCCCGATTTCCAGCAGAGCGCCGCGGCTTTGGACCGCGCACGGCTCGGCAAGCAGCGCGTTGAAGCGCTGCAGACCCTGCGTGCGCTGGTGATTCCGGAGTACGGCTGGCAGTCGCACCCGGCCATCCGGATGTGGATGGGGTACGTTCCCGCACTGACCCTCTACGGCCTGACCATGGTTGACGAATGGACTGCCCGCGGCGGCGAGGACACCACCCGCGAGAAGATCATGGAATTCGCACCCCAGGCTGCGCACCCCGACTACGCCGCGAAGATCCCCATGCCGCCATGGCTCGGTGCTCCCGAACTGCACCTGAGCCACCGCTCCCGGCTGATCGCCAAGGACCCGCGGTTCTACACGGAGCTGTTCCCGGATACCGAGCCTGACCTGGAATACGTCTGGCCCGAGCCCACGCTTGAGCTGGTGCCGGAGGATCCTTCCGGCGACCGCATGTGGGTCCTCCGCCTGCCGCTCGATGACATCGAGCCGGAAAAGCTGGACACCGTCAGCCTGCCCCTCGTGGGCAAGGCGAAGGCCGCCGCCGCGGGTGAAGACGACTACCAGTTCGTGTACGCCGACTCCGGTGCCCGCCGGCCGGCGAAGCAGCGCAAGCTCCCGCCGAAGCAACTCGTCAAAAAGCCCACGCGCAAGCGCCAGCAGCAGGAGGAAGCGTTCACCACGCTTCCCGGCAACTCAACCGTCGCCATCCCGTTCGACGGCGGTGCGTCCTTCGCCGTGGGCAAGGTGCTGGGCCGTCCGATCACCGTGGAGGGCCGCTTCGCACGCAACTTCAAGGTCGACGAGATCCTGAACCGCTCGGACTTTGATTACCCGGCGCTGCTGCAGGATCCGCGGGTCTTCTTCCCGATCCCGGCGCGCTAACCCATATTCGTCGGCCCTGGTGGCCGAATACTGGCAGACTGGCCAGCATGACTGTACTTATGGCCGGTTGCGGCGATCTGGGGACCGAGGCCGGGCTGCGGTTCGCCGCGGCCGGCCACCGGGTGGTGGGCTGGCGGCGTTCGCCGGGGAAACTTCCAGCCGGCATCGAAGGTGCCGCGGCTGACCTGAGCGCCGGTGAACTGCCGCCCATCCCGGCGGACACCACCGCCGTCGTCGTCGCGATCGCGGCGGACTCCCCCACCGAAGCTGCCTACCGCGCGGCCTATGTGGACGGGTTATCGAATGTTGTGGACGCCGTGCTGGATTCCGGCGCCCCGGTCCGGCGCATGCTGTTCGTCTCCTCCACCGCCGTCTACGGCGACGCCGGCGGGAACTGGATTGATGAAACCACGACGCCGGCACCCGGCGGGTTCTCGGGCCGCATCATCCGCGAGGCGGAGGATCTCCTCGCCCGCCGGTTGAGCGGCACCGGCATCATCCCGGTGGTGCTGCGGCTCGGCGGTATCTACGGTCCCGGGCGGACCCGGCTCATAGACCAGGTGCGCGGCGGATCCGCAGTCATTCCGGCCGAGTCACGGTTTACCAACCGCATCCACCGCGACGACGCCGCGGCCGCGATCGTCCACCTGTGCACGATGGAGCCCGCCCCGGAACCGGTGTACCTCGGCGTGGACAACGCGCCCGCCGAGCTCGGCGACGTGCTGGGCTTCCTGGCCGCCGAGCTGGGACTTCCCCAGCCGCCGTCGGGCACCGCTGAGGACGGCCGGCAGAGCGGCGGCTCGCAGAACGGCCCCTCGGGCGGCGTCTCGCCGAAGGGCGGCGCGGGCGGCGTCTCGCCGAAGGGCGGCGCGGGCGGCGTCTCGCCGAAGGGCGGCTCTCCGAAGGGCGGCGGCGAGCCGTCCCGCGGCGGCAACAAACGCTGCAGCAATGCGCTGCTGCGCAGCACTGGATTCGAGTTCCGGTACCCCACCTTCCGCGAGGGTTACCGCGCTATTCTTGCCGGAGCGGGGGTCCGTCACTCTTAAGCGGGTGCGGCGGATTTCACCACTCCTTTCTTTGAGGGGAACCATGGATTTTCAGGAAATGATTCAGGCAGTCGGTGGGTACATGGACGTCGCCGGTGTGGCCGTTATGGTGATCGGCGCCGTCGTGTCCGTGCCCATGGCTTTGCGAGGCTTCCAGCCGCGCAGGCGGCCGGAAGGGGAAGAGCCGCTCTCTGTCTACCGTTCCTACCGGCAATTGCTGGGCCGTTCGATCCTGCTCGGGCTGGAGCTCCTGGTCGCGGCGGACATTATCCGGACCGTCGCCGTCACTCCGACGTTTGAAAGCGTCGGAGTGCTCGCCATTATCGTGCTGATCCGAACCTTCTTGAGTTTCTCTCTCGAGCTCGAAATTACCGGCCGCTGGCCTTGGGAAAAACAACCCGAGGGCTCCTCGTCCGTTTCAACAGCCGGCTGAAGCGCTTCCGGGTGTCACGGGCTCCCGCTAGGCTCAGGGCATGACTGAATCCGCTGCTTCCCTTGCGCCCAAAGCCACCGAGTTGCTCAGGCTCCACCAGGCGCCCGAAATCCTGCAGGTCATCAATGTCTGGGACGCCGTCTCCGCCAAGGTGGTGACGGACGTGCCAGGCACCGCCGCGTTGGCCACGGCCAGCCACTCCATCGCCGCGTCGCGGGGCTACGCGGACGGCGAGAATATTCCGTTGGAAGAAATGATCGACGCCGTCCGGCGGATCGCCGCCGCTACAGCACTTCCGGTGAGTGCTGACCTCGAAGCGGGCTACGGCAACCCTGGCGAGACGGTACGCCAGGCCATTGGTGCCGGGATTGTTGGCGCCAACATCGAGGACCAGATGCGCCCGCTCGGCGACGCCGTGGCGCAGATGAGCTCGGTTGTGCGCGCAGCCGAGGCCGAGGGCATCGATTTCGTCCTCAATGCCCGCACCGACGCCTTTTTGAAAGGCAAAGACCGGGACCCCGCTGCGGTGCTGGCTGACGCCATCGAACGCGGCCGCGCGTTCCTCGACGTCGGCGCGACCAACGTGTTTGTGCCAGGCCTGCTGGACGAGGCCACCGTCGCCGCCCTGGTGGACGGTATCGGCTGGAACAAGGTGTCCGTCATCAACGTGCCCGGTTCGCTGGCCCCGGTCAAACTCCAGGAGCTTGGGGTTGCGCGGATATCCTACGGCCCGTGGACCCAACGCGTGGCGTTGACGGCTCTGGCCGATGCGACCGGAGAGCTCCTCGCTGGCGGGGCGCTTCCGGACAACACCCGGCCCCTGAACTAGCGGGCACCGACTAATGGTCGTTGACCCCTGGCCTGATGCCCCGGAACTTCCGACGCCGATCATCATGGATCAGCGGTGGACGGACGCGGTCTTTCTCCACTGGCGCATCCCTCATGCCGTCGCCGCGCCGTTCATGCCCCCGGGTGTGGTGCCGGACGACTTCGACGGGTCCGCGTGGGTGGGCCTGATCGGCTTCCGCATGCAGGGGGCAGGCCTGGGCCACGGGCCCGGTATCCCCTACTTCGGGAGCTTTAACGAGATCAACGTGCGCCTCTACTCCCGCGAGCCGGACGGCACCCGGGGTGTGGTTTTCCTCAGCCTGGACGCGACGCGGTTGGCCGTAGTGCTGGCTGCGCGGGCGGCCGGGATTCCCTATGTGTGGTCTCGGGCGGGGTTCCGTGGGGTAGGCGATTTGGATCCTTTCGCCTCATTGCAGGCTGCAGACCCGTCTGGGGCGGCTGGGGCGGCTGCTCGGCCGGCGGCGGCCCCGTTGGCGGGGCAGACGGTGCCGGCGGGCGCGGCGGTGCCCCTGGCCGGGTATTGGGTGCGGCGGTTCCGGGGCGGCGCCCGGAGCAACTTTGCGGTTACCCCGGAGTTCGACGTCGAAGCCACCGATCCGCTCTCCCTCCACCTCACCGCCCGGTTCGGCCTGCACACCCGATTCCGCGGCAGGACCCTGTACGTTCCCAACACCCACACTGCCTGGCCGCTGTACCGGGCTCAACTGACTGACCTCGAGGATCAGCTGGTCGCGGCGGCCGGCATCAACGTCACGGGACCGCCTGAATCGGTGCTCTTCTCGCCCGGGGTTCGCACCCAGTTTGGCCGGCCACGCGTGTTGGATGGCGGGTCTTGAGTCTTCCTGAATCCTCCTGACGACGGGATCCAGACGGCAGGGTAACGGGTCGCGAAGAATGTCATAGCTCCGCGGTAAATTTTGTTTCATGGAAACCGTCAGGGATTTCATTCCTTTCGAGGACACGGGCCGGGACGCTGAACACAGCACCGGCCGCGGTACCTCCCGGGCCGGACAGCCCGGTATGGACGGTGTGGAAGAGGCCCTCGTCATGCTCCGGGAAGTGGGTTTGACGGCGGTCGAGGACGCGGCGCTGCTGGACTTCCTGGCCGCTTCGGATTTCGCGGGCACGGTGGAGGAGCTCTCGCGGGTCGTGGAGTTTCTGCAGCTCGTAGCGGCCGGGGCCGTGGACCGGACCCGGAAGCAGGCCGCCGGTTCTGCCACGAAGGCGGGGGCCTCGTGGACCACGGGCTGGCGCGAGAGCACCGGCCCCGGCGCTTTCAAGGAGGCTGGGCCTGGGACCGGGCATGGGGCTGGGACTGGGACCGGGCATGGGGCTGGGACTGCCGGGCCCGTCAGCGTGGCCGCGGCGGTTCCGGTTGCTGTGGACTCCCGGGTTGCCGATGACGGCCCGGCAGTTGCTGTTGCGGTTGCTGTGGATGACGGGTACCGGAACACCACGGAGTTCCTGCGGGCGCGGTTGCGGATCAGCGCCGCCGAGGCCCGGCGCCGGTTGTCCCTGGCCGAATGTCTTCTGCCGTGTCAGGGATTCACCGGTGAGCCCCTGCCGCCGGTCCACGGGGAACTCGGCTCAGCGGTCGCTGCCGGCGAGGTCGCGTCCCGGGCCGCGACGATCATTACTTTGGCGCTGGACCGTGTCCGGCACGTCTGCGATGCCGAGGCGACCGCCGGGATGGAGCACGCGCTGACGCGCACCGCGGCGGAGAACGACCCTGATTTCCTGGCCCGCGTGGCCCGGAGCTGGACCGATGCGCTGGACCAGGACGGCGCCGAGCCCTCCGAGGAACTCCTGCGCCAGCTTCAGGGCGCCTTCATCCGCAAACCCCGCCACGGACTCCAGCACCTGGAGATCTTCGCGACTGCCGAACAGTTCGAAAACCTCCTCACCGTCATGAATACCGCCACCAACCCGCGCACGGCCAACCCGGGGACGCCGGGAAACGCGGCCGCCGGTGAGGGGCCGGGAAGCGCGGCCGCCGGTGAGGGGTCCGTGGGCGGGGCTGCCGCAGCGGCGGCCACGCTATCGGCCGGGGCCTCCGCCGGAGCCAGCCCCTGGCCTGACCGCGGCAATGACCGCGACAATGACGGCGGAAATGCTGGTGTGGACGTGGCGCTGGATCTTCGTTCGCGCCCGCAGAAACTCCTCGACGGCCTCGTCGGCGCCTGCAAGGTCGGCCTCGCCGCCGGATCCCTCCCCGCCGCCGGTGGACTCCGCCCGCAGGTCATGGTCACCATCGACTATCGGGACCTGCTCGCCCGGCTCGGCCAGCCTGGAGACAGCCACGACGACACGACCCCCGGTCATGCCGCGGCCGCCACAGGCCCATTCCAC
Organism: Pseudarthrobacter sp. MDT1-56; assembly: GCF_059383555.1. Classification (NCBI taxonomy): domain Bacteria; kingdom Bacillati; phylum Actinomycetota; class Actinomycetes; order Micrococcales; family Micrococcaceae; genus Pseudarthrobacter; species Pseudarthrobacter sp. MDT1-56. Next base: position 156,643 of record NZ_JBWZCK010000005.1, on the reverse strand, counting down.
TCCGGCCAGGCGACGGCGCAGACCGGAACGCTGCTGTTCACCGGCCCTATAACCGCCTCCACGGTCCGGAAGGTCGCCTGCGACGCGGACATCATCCCGGTCCTCCTCGGCGGTGAAGGTCGGATCCTGGACATCGGCCGGGCCTCACGGGTCTTCCCGCCGCACATCCGCAAAGCCCTCACCGCCCGCGACCAGGGCTGCGCCTTCCCCGGCTGCACCATCCCGGCCACCTGGTGCGAAGCCCACCACATCAACTACTGGTCCCACGGCGGCACCACCGGCACAGAGAACGGGGCACTGCTCTGCTCCCACCACCACCACGTGATCCACAAAGAACAATGGACCATCCAGGTCCGCACCGGCATCCCCTGGTTCATCCCGCCACCCCACATAGACCCACGCCAAAAACCCCGACGAAACTACTACTTCCGCCCCGCAGACCTCAGCACCGCCGCCTGACTCCGGCGGTTGAAAAAGTGCAAGCGGGCAACGGGCCAGACAGATCAAAGGTGACGTCGGGGACCTTGCAAGATCCAGATATCTCGATCATGGAGATATCATCGAACTGTGAAGGATGCCAGACCGCACGACCCCAATTACCCCAGTGGTGCCGCTGGGTCGGTCCTGGACTGGAGCGGCGCCTTAACTGCTCTAGCGCTGATCGTGGTTCCGCTCTGGATGTTGCTTGGCAACAGCGCAGTCCTCGGTGGCCATCCCGCGCTGCCGGTCCTGCTGGGGGCCGCCGTCGTACTGGGCCTCTTCTGGGTGTTCAGCCTCGTCAAACGCTCGACTCGGCCACGGTGCGGAGTGTCACGCTGGCAACTGCTCCGCGGACTCGCGGGCCGGATTGTTGTCCTGGGCCTCGTTGCGGGTCTGGCGTGGCTCACCCCGTTCACGTACCAGGCCGGAGTTAGTGCCGGTCAGGCCATGGGGACGACCGGGACCACGAGGACGAGCACCACCGAAGACGCCACCACCATCACCCTCGCCCCGCAGGGTACGGCCAGTGCGGGCCTCGTCTTCTACCCAGGGGCGCGTGTCGATGCGCGTGCCTACCAGGACATCCTGGGCCCGCTCGCGGATGCAGGCTATCTGGTGGTGATCTTGAAAGTGCCTCTGGGCATCTCCCTGCTGCACACAGGCCAGGCACGCGGAGCCATGGACCGGCATCCCGATATCACCTCCTGGGCGGTGGGTGGCCACTCGCTGGGAGGAGTGAGCGCGTCCGCCTTCGCGAAGTCGAACCCCGACGTCTCCGGACTCCTGCTGTTTGCCTCGTACCCCGCGGACAGCATGTCGGAGTCCGGCGGTCTTTCGGTACTCTCCATCTCGGGGTCAAACGACGGCCTCACCACCCCGGACAAGATCGCCGCGTCGAAGCCCCTGCTCCCGCCGACCACTATCTACGCAACCGTGGAGGGTGGCGTGCACGCCTTCTTCGGAGACTATGGTGAGCAACCCGGGGACGGCGTGCCGGGCACCTCCCGCGAACAGGCGCAGCAGCAGATCGCCGCGGAGTCGGTCCGCTTTATGGACCGGCTCGTCAAGGCCGGCTGACCCGCGAGGATAAGGCCCACACAAGCAATACTGCGAGCGGCCGCAAGCGGCGTATGGCAGACCTCAGAACGCCCCGCGCTAACGCCCCGCCGCGTACCCCTGCGCGCCGCGGGGATTGGCCGCCGCCTGCAGGACACCGGTCGAGGGATCCCGCACCACCGCCGAGAGCCGTCCCAGCGCCCAGCCGCCCGCGCGGGTGACGACGTGACCGCGGCGTTCGAGTCCGGCAATAACGTCCTCGCCCAGCCGGTCCTCGACGACGGCCCCGCCGGGCTCCCAGGTGCGCGGCCAGAACGAACCGGGCATCGACGTCGTATGGAAGGTGGGGGCATCGATGGCCTGCTGCGGTGAGTAGCCGCCGACGATCGTGCGCAGCAGATACGGCAGTTGCCACTGATCCTGTTGGTCACCGCCCGGCGAACCGAGCGCGGTCACGGCCGTGCCGTCCCGCAATACGAGGGTCGGCGTCAGCGTGGTGCGCGGCCGTTTGCCCGGCGTCAGCGTGGATGGTGTGCCCGGTTCCAGCCAGGTCATTTGCAGCCGGGTACCGAGGCAGAAGCCCAGCTCGGGGATAGCGGGCGAAGACTGCAGCCAGCCGCCCGACGGCGTGGCCGAGACCATGTTGCCCCAGCGGTCCACGACGTCGATATGGCACGTGTCACCGCGGGTCTCCCCGCTCGGTGCCACGGTGGGCTCCCCCACCCCGAGCCCGGCGGAGCCCTCGGCTTCGAGCGCCGGCGGCGTGTAGTTGGTTCGCAGCGGCGGCAGGTACGGCTCACGGCCGGGTACCGAACCGGGCCGGAATTCGTGCGAGGCCCGCTCGCCGATCAGGGCCCGGCGGGCGGCGCAGTATTCCTCGGACAGGAGGTAGTCCAGCGGCACGTCCGTGTCGCCGTAGTACGCCTCCCGGTCCGCGAGCGCCAGTTTCTGGGCTTCCAGGATGGTGTGCGCCCCGAGCTCGGTGGACGGGTCCAGGTACTCGTTGTCGAACCCCTCGAGCAGGGCGAGCGTTTGAAGCAGCGCCGGGCCCTGTCCCCACGGCCCCGTCTTGGCGATGGTGTGGCCCCGGAATTCGACGGTGGCTGCCGGCTCGTAGCCGGCCTCGAACCCCGCGAGATCCTGCAGCGTGAGGACACCGTGGTGGTCTGTGCCGGAGGAATGCCGGTGCGGGGTCTGGACGGAGTCGGCCATGGCTTTGGCCACGAAGCCCTCGCGCCATTCGCGGCGGGCGGCGTCGATCCTGCCCTCCCGGGACTGCCCACCCGTGCCGGCTGCCCCGGCGTCGATCAGCCGCTGCAAGGTCCGGGCGTAGGCCGGATTCCGGACCAGCTCCCCCTCGGCCGGGATCCGTCCGCCGGGCATCCAGAGTTCGGCCGAGGCGGGCCAATGCTTCTGGAACAGCTCCGCCACGGCCGCGATCGTTGTCCCGACCCTGCCCAGCATCGGGTGCCCGTCGCGTGCATAGCCGATCGCGAATTCCAGCACGTCATCTAGTTCCCAGGTCCCGTGGTCGCGCAGCAGCATGAGCCAGGCGTCGACGGCGGCGGGCACCGCGGCGGCCAGCGCCCCCGAGCCTGGCACCAGTTCCAGGCCCTCGGCGAGATAGTGCTCCACGGTAGCCCCGGCCGGGGCCGGGCCCTGGCCCATGAGGACAATAGGTGTGCCCGGTTCCTCCGCGGTGACGAAGACGCCGGTCATGTCCCCGCCGGGACCGTTCAGGTGCGGCTCGACAACGTGCAGCACGAAGGCACCCGCCGTCGCGGCGTCGAACGCGTTCCCGCCGCGTTCCAGCACGGCCTGGGCAGCCGCCGTCGCAAGCCAATGCGTGGACGCACTCATCCCGAAAGTGCCCTGCAGCGTGGGACGGGTAGTAAACGTCGCCGGGCGCGTGAACGCCGCGGAGACGGCTTGCACGGGTGCCGCTGAACCTACTGCGATGTCAGCCAAACAGGGCCGCCACTCGGGTCAGGGTCTCGTACACGCCGTACCCCAGTGGCACGCCGACCAGCGCCCAGGCCACGACCAGTTTCGCGGTGGACGGTTTCACCGATGTCTGTGCAGTACTCATCTCAGGCCTCCATGGCGGGTTCTTCGGCCCGAACGCGGTCCGGGCGTGGTTCGTGGAACCGGGCATCGACCGGCTTGACCAGCAGGTTGGCCACAAAGCCGATGATTAGCAGCCCCACCATGGTCAGCAGCGCAGGCTGGTAGGACGCGGCGGTCAGCTGTCCGGGTTTGCCCTGGGCATCCAGGAACGCGTTGACGATCAGTGGCCCGGCGATCCCGGCCGCGGACCATGCGGTGAGGAGCCGGCCGTGGATAGCCCCGACCTGGAACGTGCCGAAGAGGTCGCGCAGGTAGGCCGGGACGGTCGCGAAGCCGCCGCCGTAGAAGGAGATGATGACAAAAGCCAGCGCTACGTAGAGGAAGGTGCTGGTGGAGCCGGCCAGTGCCAGCACAATGTAGAGCACGGCGCCGACCCCGAGGTACATCATGTAGATGCGTTTGCGGCCGGTCACATCCGAGGTGGCGGACCAGGCGAAGCGGCCGGACATGTTGCCGATCGAGAGCAACCCGACGAAGCCGGAGGCGACGGCGGCACTCACCAGGGACACGCCGTCGGACTGGCGGAAGAAGTCCTGGATCATCGGGGCGGCCTGTTCCAGGATGCCGATGCCGGCGGTGACGTTGCAGAACAGGGCGATCCAGACGAGCCAGAACTGCCTGGTCTTGACCGCGTTCTTGGCGGAGACGTTGTCGGTGGTGACGAGTGTGGCGGTCTTGACCTTGGCCGGGTCAAAGCCGGCCGGCTTCCACCCCTCGGCGGGGACCTTGATGGTGAACGCGCCGAACAGCATATAGGCGAGGTATACGACGGCCAGGGTCAGGAAAAGCTTGCCGACGGAGTCGCCGCTGGCCACCCATCCCTGGGCGCCGGAGTTGGGGTCGTACATTTTCAGCAGTGCGGTGGAGACCGGGCTGGCGATCAGGGCGCCGCCGCCGAAGCCCATGATGGCCATGCCTGTCGCGAGGCCCGGGCGGTCGGGGAACCATTTGATCAGGGTGGAGACCGGCGAGATGTAGCCGATGCCCAGGCCGATGCCGATGAAGCCGTAGCCCAGGTAGACCAGCCAAAGTTGGCTGCTGAAGAGGCCGAGCGAACCGATCAGGAAGCCGCTGGCCCAGAACATCGCCGAGGTGAACATCGCTTTGCGCGGGCCGATCTTGTCCACCCAGGTGCCCATGATGGCGGCCGAGAGGCCCAGCATCACGATGGCGATCGAGAAGATCACGCCGATTTCGGTCAGGCTGGCGCCGAAGTGCTTCACCAGCGCCGTTTTGTAGACGCTCGTGGCGTAGGCCTGGCCGATGCACAGGTGCACGGCGAGCGCTGCGGGCGGCACCAGCCACCGGTTGAATCCGGGTGGGGCGATCGTTCGTTCGCGGTCCAGCCAGCCCATAAGTGCTCCCTTGCTTGTCGAAGACGTCGGTGTCCCAACGGCGTAGAGGCGAAGGGCCCCAAAGCGGGCCGATGCCTCCGGCAATCATGGGGCAGAAACTCAGCAAACGTACTATCTGTGCGACGAGCGGTAGGAAATCCGCGATGAACGGTCGCGTTGCTTCCGGGCCCTACTTTCCAAGTCCGGCCTTCCGCAACGCCTCGGCCATCGCCGTGTTGGCCGACGCCGGAACCGGCGCCTGCCTCTGTGGCTGCTTCTGTGGCTGCTTTTGCGGCTGCCTGGCGGGGGCCCGCCGGTCGGCCGCCGGTCCGCCCGCGACAGCCGATTCGTCGTCGAGCCGCAGCGTCAGCGAGATCCGTTTCCGGTCCGGATCGGCCTCCAGCACCTTGACCCGCACCACCTGGCCGGACTTGACCACTTCCCGCGGATCGGAGACGAAGCGGTTGGCCAGCGCGGAGACGTGCACCAGGCCATCCTGATGAACCCCGACGTCCACGAACGCCCCAAACGCCGCAACGTTGGTCACGGTCCCCTCCAGCACCATCCCGGGCCTGAGGTCAGAGATCTTCTCGATGCCCTCGGAGAACGTCGCCGCTGCAAAGGCCGGACGCGGGTCACGGCCGGGCTTCTCGAGCTCGGCGATGATGTCCTGCACCGTGGGCAAACCGAAGGACCCGTCCACGAAGTCCTGCGGGTTCAGGGCGGCGTAGCTTCCCGCAGCCGGCCCCTTACCGCCGGCGGCGGCTTTGATCTTCCGCGCCACCGGGTACGCCTCCGGGTGCACACTGGAGGCGTCCAGCGGCTCCGCTCCCCCGGTGATCCGAAGGAAGCCGGCGCATTGTTCGAACGCCTTGGCGCCGAGCCGGGGCACCTTCTTCAGTTCGCTGCGTTTGTTGAACGGGCCGTGCTCGTTCCGGTACGCCACGATGTTCTCGCTCAGCAGCGGCCCGACGCCGGCCACCCGGCTCAGCAGCGCCGGGGAGGCGGTGTTGACGTCCACGCCCACCGCGTTCACGCAGTCCTCGACGACGGCGTCGAGGCTGCGGTCGAGCTTGGCGGCGGTGACGTCGTGCTGGTACTGCCCGACGCCGATCGACTTCGGCTCGATCTTCACGAGCTCCGCGAGCGGGTCCTGCAGGCGCCGAGCGATGGACACGGCACCCCGCAGGGACACATCCATGTCGGGCAGCTCCGCGGAGGCCAGCGCCGACGCGGAATACACCGAGGCGCCGGCTTCGGAGACCACAATTTTCTGGGGTTTGGCCCCACCGGTCGAAGCGTCGGCGTCAGCGCCCGACGCCGCGAGCTGCTTGAGCAGGTCCGCGGCGAGTTTGTCGGTCTCCCGCGACGCCGTGCCGTTGCCGATGGCCACGAGTTCGACGTTGTGCTTCCGCGCCAGGTTCACGAGCGTCCGGAGCGCCTCATCCCATTTCCGGGCCGGGGCGTGCGGATAGATCGTGTCCGTCGCAACCACCTTGCCGGTGCCGTCCACCACCGCGACCTTCACCCCGGTGCGCAGTCCCGGGTCGAGGCCCAGGGTGGCGCGGTTTCCGGCCGGCGCCGCGAGGAGCACGTCGCGGAGGTTGGCTGCGAAGACCCGGACGGCTTCGTCCTCGGCGGCAGCGAACATCCGGCTCCGCAGGTCTGCAGTCAGCCGGGCCAACACCCGCGAGCGCCAGGCCAGCTGCGCGGTCTGGAGCAGCCACGCGTCGGCGGGCCGGCCGCGGTCGGCGACCCCGAGGAACCGTGCCACGGCGGCTTCGTACCGGCCGCGTGCGGCGGTGAGGGCGGCGTCGTCGTTCGGTTCAGCCTCGGCGAGATCCAGCTCCAGGACCCCGTCCTTCTCGCCGCGCAGCAGCGCCAGGACGCGGTGCGAGGGCATCCCGGACGGTTGCTGGGAGAACTCGAAATAGTCCTTGAACTTCTGCCCCTCGGCGTCCTTGCCCTTCTTCACGCGGGACACCATCCGGCCCTGGGTCCAGAGCCGTTCCCGCAGCGTGGCGGCCAGGTCCGGGTCCTGCGCGACCCGCTCCACCAGGATGGAGCGGGCGCCGGCGAGCGCCGTGGCAGCATCGACGATCGCGTGTTCGGCGTTGAGGTACCGGGCGGCTTCGCGTTCCGGATCCAGTTCCGGCCGCTTCAGCAGGGTATCGGCCAGCGGCTCCAGCCCGGCCTCGCGCGCGATCTGCGCCTTGGTCCGCCGCTTGGTCTTGAACGGCAGGTAAATGTCCTCCAGCCGCGACTTCGTATCGGCCCCGACGACGGCGGCCTGCAGTTCCGGAGTCAGGGCACCCTGCGCGGCGATTGCCTCCAGAACGGTCCGACGGCGGTCCTCCAGCTCGCGGAGGTAGCGCAGCCGCTCGTCCAGCTCGCGGAGCTGGGTGTCGTCGAGCGTCCCGGTGGCTTCCTTCCGGTAGCGGGCGATGAACGGCACGGTGGAGCCGGCGTCGAGCAGGTCCACGGCCGCCTTCACCTGCCAGGCCTGGACGCCGAGCTCGGCGGCGATCTGGGCGGCGATGCCGGACTCCCGCGTGTGCGGGACCTGTGTGTGCGGAGCCGGGGTCTGGCCGGACAAAGTCCGGGGCGGCAGTGCGGAGGCTGAACTGGCGGGGCGCTGCGGGAGTTGGGTCACCCTGCCATTTTGCCTTACCGGGGTCAGGGGCCGGGCTCACCCGAGGGTGGAAAAGGCTCCTGCACGTCCTGCACAACCTCGTTGCGGCGCAGGAACCACGGTTTGAACGGCGGATCAAAGCGGGCAAATCGTGGCGGCCCCACGGCCGTCAGCCCGGCAAGCACCAGTGCCGCCTGGAGGCCATTGTTGCGACGTTCAAAGGCAGCTTCCGACCCGCTGCCCGAGAACCGAAGAGCAGCCGTCAGGGATCCGGGGATGGTCCGGATCTTGACCTGGGAGTTCGCCGGGACCGGGGCCGTCTCCGCCGTCACGCCAGCGGGGAGCACAAAGGCAACCACAAAATCAGCGGTCTCTTTGCTTCCCGGCAGCGGACCGCTCTGGAGCACCGGGGCGGTCATCGCCAGCTTCTGCGAAGGACCGAGCTCCTGGACCACCGGGGCCGTCATCGCCAGCTTCTGACCGGCCTTGTTGCTGCCGCTGATGTAGTTGAACAGGTGCCGGAAGGCAGCATTCCCGGCTCGGTCAAACGTCGTGTTGACCTGTATTTCGGCCACAACGTGCGACGGATAGCGGCGCAGCTCGAAGTGCGCAAAGCGCTGGACCAGCTCGTAAGGTTGCTGTTCGGTCATGGTCCTCAGACCCTACGCCGATCCTGCGACGGGAACCAGCGGTCGGTTCCTGCTCCCTGCTTGATTGTCAGAGGGCTTTGATAGCTTGAAGGACACAAGGCCAGGTTGCGCTAGCGGCAAGTCCTGGGCGGCAAGCCGTCACATCCGCGGGGCATCAACATCGGGGGCACAGTGTTTTTTCTTGAACCGGAAGCAGCAGGTACCGCGCAGGACCTGGTCTTCTCCGCGAGCGACCTCGTCACGGCCGCCAGCTGTGAGTACCAGCTGCTGCGCAAACTCGACGAGAAGCTCGGCCGCTCGCCCAAGGCTGCCTTCGCCGACGATGAGATGCTCAAGCATGCAGCCGTGTTGGGTGACCGCCACGAACACAAAGTCCTCGAGGGTTTCGTCGAGGAGTTCGGACAGTGGGATCGAGTCTCCGGGCGCGGCGTGTACGACGTCGTACCGGCACAAACCATGGACCGCACCACCCTGCAGGCTAAGCACCGGGAATCCCTCGACGCCCTGCAATCCGGCGCCGACGTGGTGTTCCAGGCCGCTTTCTTTGACGGCCAGTTCCATGGCCGCTCCGACTTCCTGGTCAGGCAGACCGACGGCAGCTACGCCGTCTTCGACACCAAACTGGCCCGCCATGCGAAGGTGACCGCGCTGCTCCAGCTTGCCGCCTACGGCGATCAGCTGCTCAAGGCCGGGATAACACCGGCCCCGGTTGTGACCCTGGTCCTCGGCGCCACGGTCCCGCTCCCCGGCGGCGGCTTCGACTATGTCCGCAGCCACCACAAACTTTCGGAAGTCCTGCCGGTCTTCCGCGAGCGGCGGGACCGCTTCCTGGTATTGACCTCGTCGCATCTGGCGCAGCCCGGCACCGTGCAGTGGGGCACGCCCGGGCTGACCGCCTGTGGCCGCTGCGACTACTGCCAGGAGCAGGTCGTGGCCACCGACGACCTGCTCCTCGTGGCGCGGATGAACTCGGCACAGCGCAAGGCACTCCATGTGCGGAACATCTTCACGGTCAAAGAACTCGCGGAAGCCCGGCTCCCCGGGGCGAACGGGGCACTGCTTCGCTTGCAGGACCAGGCCCGGATGCAGAGTGGGGTTGGCGCTGCCCACGGCGGTGTCCGGTACGTCAAGGACGGCACCGAACACACCATCAGCTACAAGGTGGTCCCGGAAAGCAAGCTCGCCGAGCTTCCGCCGCCCAGCGCCGGCGACATCTTCTTCGACTTCGAGGGTGATCCCCTGTGGCAGGAAAGCGCGACCGGAGTGTGGGGACTGGAGTATCTGTTCGGGGTCGTCGAAGCGCCGACGGGCCCCGGCGACCCGGGGGTGTTCCGGCCGTTCTGGGCGCACAGCCGGAAGGCGGAGAAGCAGGCCTTCCTCGATTTCCTCGACTATGTGGAAAAACGCCGGCTGGAATACCCGGACATGCACGTCTACCACTACGCGGCGTATGAGAAAACCGCGCTCCGGAAGCTCTCCGTGATGCACGTGGCCGGCGAAGACACCGTGGACGAGTGGCTGCGCCAGGGCCTCCTGGTGGATCTCTACCAGACGGTCCTCACCAGCATCCGGATCTCGGAGAATTCCTACAGCATCAAGAAACTCGAACCGCTCTACATGGGGACGAATCTGCGCTCCGGGGACGTGAAGGACGCCGGCGCCTCGGTGGTCGCCTACGCCCACTACTGCGACGCGCGCGACGACGGCCGGGCTGAGGAAGCGGCCACCATCCTCGCGGGGATCTCCGACTACAACGAATACGATTGCCTCTCCACACTGGAGCTGCGGAACTGGCTCCTGGGCCTGGCCCGGGAGCGCGGGATCAAGCCGGGCGGCGACGGCGGCGCCTCCGCCCTAACCACCCAGGCAGTCGACACCGGTGCGGGCACCGCGCTGGGTGCCGCTGACCTGGACCCGCTGGAAGTGGCGCTGGCCGGACTGGCGGGTGCCGGCGTCGGGCTGTCAGAAAATGACCGGAAGGCTGTTTCCATGCTAGCGGCGGCGGTCAGCTATCACCGCCGGGAACGCAAGGCATTCTGGTGGGCGCACTTCGACCGCTGCGAGAACGGCCCCGACACGCATCACCAGCAGGACCGCAACGTCTTCCTCGTCGAGGACGCGGAGGTGCTGGAGGACTGGTGGAAGGACGGCGCCAAGCTTCCGGAGCGGAAGGTGAAGCTGATCGGTACGGTCAGTCCGGGCTCGGACCTTCGTGAGGGCAGTACGTGGTTCCGCATGTATGAGCCGCCGCTGCCGGCCGGGCTGGAGGGCACGGGGATCAAAGGGACAGGACGCAACGGCTGGTTCGGCACCGAGGTCCTGGAGCTGGGCCATGAGGACGGCAAGGACACCGTCATCATCCGGGATAAGCTCCGCAAGAACATCGAACCGTATTTCCAGGTCCCCGTCGCGCTGACCGAGGACCAACCGATCCAGACCAAAAGCCTCGAGGACGCGCTGGCGGCTTTGGCCTCCGGCGTCGCCGCGGGACTGCAGGGAGGGTCCTCCGGTTTCCCGCACCATCCGGCCCTGGATCTCATCCGCCGGGTTCCGCCGCGGATTGCCGCCGGGGCGCCGCTGCCCGCGCCGGGTGAGGGTCCGGACAGGTTCATCGACGCGATCGCCGAGGCCGTCGGGGCGCTGGATCATTCCTATGTCGCGGTCCAGGGTCCGCCCGGGACCGGCAAGACCCATGTGGGATCCCATGTCATCGCCCGGCTGGTGCACCGGGGGTGGAAAGTCGGGGTCGTCGGGCAGTCCCACGCGGTGGTGGAGAATCTGCTGAAGACCGCTGTGACCAAGGCCGGCGTCGATCCGTCGCTGGTCGCCAAGGAAGTGAAACACGCGGAGCCGCTCCCCTGGGAGCAGCGCTCGGCGAAGGATGTCGCACGCCTGCTGGGCGCGCCGGGCGGGGCGCTCATCGGCGGGACCGCGTGGACATTGACGGGCGCCAACGTCCCGGCGGGGTCCCTGGATCTGCTGGTGATCGATGAGGCCGGGCAGTTCTCGCTGGCCAACACCCTGGCCGTCGCGCAGGCCAGCAGCCGCCTGCTGTTGCTTGGTGATCCCCAGCAGTTGCCGCAGGTCAGCCAGGGCGCGCACCCCGAGCCCGTGGACGAGTCAGCTCTCGGCTGGGTTTCGGCCGGTCATGCCACGCTGCCGCCGGAGCTGGGCTATTTTCTGGCCGACTCGTGGCGGATGACTTCCGAGCTGTGCCGCGCCGTCTCCGAACTCTCCTATGAGGGGAAGCTGCGCTCGGCTCCGGCGGCGGACCTCCGGCGGCTCGAATCAGTGCCGGCCGGGATCGAAACCGTCATGGTGGAGCACAGCGGCAACGTCACGTCGTCCGCAGAGGAGGCCGCCGAGGTCGTCCGCCAGGTGCGCCGGCATCTGGGGCTGAGCTGGCACGCGGAACAGGGCACCCGGCCGCTGGACGTGGCGGACATCCTGGTGGTCGCCGCCTACAACGCACAGGTCAACGTGATCCGCGAAGCGCTCGATGCCGCTTCCCTGGCCGGCGTCCGGGTGGGAACTGTGGATAAGTTCCAGGGCCAGGAGGCGGCCGTTGTGATCGTGTCCATGGCATGTTCAGCGGTGGCCGAAGCTCCACGCGGGATGGAATTCCTGCTCTCACGCAACCGGATCAACGTGGCGGTGTCCCGCGGCCAGTGGCGCGCCGTCGTCGTCCGCGCGCCCGAGCTGACCAACTACCTGCCCACCCATCCCGAGGGCCTGGAGCAGCTGGGCGGATTCATCGGGCTGTGCCAGAGGTCGGTCCTAGCCAGCTAAACGGGATATGCCCATTTTTCACCCGCGCCACCAGGGGACATGCCCACTCCTAAACACGAACAGTGGACAGAATGGCATTCTGTCCACTGTTCGTGGCCAAGGAGGGACATGTCCAGCGGTGGGGGTGCCGCCGGCTGGTGCTAGTTCTGGTAGGCCGGGTAGTCCGTGTAACCCTTGGCGTCGTCGGTGTAGAACGTCGACCGGTCCGGCTCGTTGGTGGGGAGCCCGTCACGCCAGCGGCGGACCAGGTCCGGGTTGGCGATGGCCGGGCGTCCGACGACGACGGCGTCAGCGTGGCCGTCCGCGACCAGCGCCTTGGCTTCCTCGCGGGTGGTGATGACGCCGAAGCCCGAGTTCAGCAGGAACGTTCCGCCGAAGCGGGTGCGCAGATCCTGCACCAACTCGCTGGTGGGTTCCTTGTGCAGCACGCTCAGGTAGGCCAGCTTCAGGGGCGCCACGGCATCCACCAGAACCTTGTAGGTCTCGTTGACATCGGCTGCGTCAAATTCGGTGGCGCCCTGGACGTTGTGCTCGGGCGAGATACGGATGCCAACCCGGTCCGCGCCCACCGCGTCCACCACGGCCCGCGTCACTTCAATGACGAAGCGCGCACGGTTGGCAGGCGAGCCGCCGTAGACGTCGTCGCGCTGGTTGGCCGACGGTGCGAGGAATTCGTGCAGCAGGTAGCCATTCGCGGAGTGCAGCTCGACGCCGTCGAACCCGGCATCGATCGCGTTGCGGGACGCCGTGACGAACTCCTGGACGATACCCGGCAGTTCCTCGGTGGTCAGCGCGTGCGGCACGGGGAAGGGCTTCTTCCCCTGGTAGGTGCGGGTCTCGCCGTGGATCGCGATGGCGCTGGGGGCAACCACCTGCCGACCGCCGTTGGTGTCTTCGTGCGTGACGCGTCCGGCGTGCATCACCTGGGCAAAGATGCGGCCGCCCTCGGCGTGCACGGCCGAGGTGACGTCGGCCCAGCCCTTGAGCTGCTCCTTGGTCACCAGGCCGGGCTGGCCCGGGAACCCCTGGCCGGCGTGGCTGGGGTACGTGCCCTCACTGACGATCAGGCCGAGGGACGCGCGCTGCCGGTAGTGCTCGACAACCAGCGGGCCGGGAACGCCGTCCCTGCCGGAGCGGAGCCGGGTAAGCGGCGCCATCACCAGCCGGTTGGGCAGTTCCAGCTCGCCGAGAGTCATCGGGGAAAACAGCATGCGCAGTTCCTTTCACCAGGGATTGGGTTCGCTGGCTACAACTGAACGGCGCCTGCAACTATTCCGGGTGAGGCCCGGATCACTACGGGTGGACGATGATCTTGACCGCGGTGTCGTTGTGGTGGATCAAGGTATCGAAGCCTTTGTCCACGAGATCACCCAGGGCGATCCTTCCCGTGATGAAGGGCTTCAGATCGACTTTTCCCTCTTGGACGAGCTTGATCGCGGCCGCGTGATCGCCGCAATAGGCGATGGTGCCGCGGAGGTCGATCTCCTTCAGGACGACCTTCTGCATGTCCACGGTGGCCGGACGTCCCCAGATCGATACGTTGACGACGACGCCGGCCGGCTTCACGACGTCGAGCATCGTGTCCAGCACGGCATTCACGCCGGCACATTCAAAGGCCGCATCTGCCCCCGCGCCTTCGGTCAGTTCCAGCACCCGCGCCTTGACGTCATCAGAGCTGGGGTCCAGCACATGATCCGCGACTCCCGAGGAAACCGCTTTGTCCTTCCGGGCCGCCGACAGCTCAGTGACGATCGTGGTGACGCCGAGGCCCTTGAGGACCGCGGCGGTCAGCAGACCAATGGGGCCCGCACCGCCGACGACGGCGACGTCCCCGGCTTTGACGTCGCTCCGGCCGACGGCGTGATAGGCCACCGCGAGGGGTTCAATGAGGGCGGCTTCGTCCAGCGGGATGTCACCGACGGGGTGGACCCACCGGGTGTCCACGACGACCTTCTCACTCAGGCCCCCGCCGCCGCCCGCCAGGCCGATGAAGCCGAGTTTGGTGCACAGGTTGTAGTGGCCGCTGAGGCACGGGCCGCATTCATTGCAGACGATATAGGGTTCCACCACCACGCTGTCGCCGACGGCGAGCCCGGTCACTCCCTCCCCCAGTTCCTCGACAGTGCCCGAGAACTCATGACCCAGGGTGACGGGCGCTTCCTCGTGGGAAATCGGGTGGGGGTGGCCGGGCGGCGGCGTGAAGATCGGCCCTTCCAGGAACTCGTGGAGGTCAGTCCCGCAGATCCCGCACCAGGCGACGGTGATCTTCACCGTCCCGGGGCGCAGCTCCGGCTCCGGAATGTCTTCGATCCGGAGGTCTTCACGGGCATGGAATCGTGCTGCTTTCATGGTGATTTGTTCCTTCGCATTACGGGCCGTGGATGCGCCCGGTCAGGCGCATCCACGGCATGTCGTTGGATTCTCACAAGGGGGCCGTCACCCCCAGTGTGGTTCCCAGGGCTGTGATTGTCACGGCCCGTCCAGGTCAGCGCGTGTGGTGCGTGGGCTGGCGATCGAAGACCGGCGTCGGCAGCCCCTCCATCCTGGCCTTGAGCTGCAGTGCCAGATAGTTGGAGTAGTGGCGGCTTTGGTGCAAATTGCCGCCGTGGATCCACAGATTGTCCACGTTGGTGGGTTTCCACATATTGCGCAGTTCGCCTTCCCACGGCCCCGGGTCCTTGGGGGTGTCGGAGCCAAAGCCCCAGCACTTCCCGACGGCGTCGGCCACTTCGGGTGAGACCAGATCGGCCAGCCAACCGTTCATCGACCCATAACCGGTGGCGTAGATGATGGCGTCCGCTTCCAGCTCGGTCCCGTTGGCCATCACGACGGCGTTCCCGGTGATCTTGCCGACCTCGCCATTGGCCAGCTTGACCCGCCCGTCGATGATCAGCTGCGAGGCGCCGACATCGATGTAGTAGCCGGAACCGCGCCGCAGGTACTTGAGGAACAGGCCGGAGCCGTCCACGCCGAAGTCCAGGTCAAAGCCAGCGGCCTCCAGCTGGGAGTAAAACTCTGCGTCCCGCTCGGCCATCTCCGCATAGACCGGGATCTGGGCTTCGGGCAGGATCCGGTACGGCAGCGAGGCGAACAGCAAATCCGCTTTCTCCGTGGTGACCCCATTGGCGAGCGCCTGCTCGGAGTACAGGCCGCCGAGGGCCAGGTCCATAAGGGATTCACTGCGGGCGATGTGCGTGGAGGACCGCTGGACCATGGTGACGTCCGCGCCGTGTTCCCAGAGGTCGGCGCAGATATCGTGGGCCGAGTTGTTGGAGCCGATGACCACGGCTTTCTTCCCGGTCCAGTCTCCGCCGCCCGGATGCTTGGACGAGTGGTACTGCTCCCCCAGGAAAGAGTCGGCGCCGTCGAACGCGGGAACGCTCGGATACCCCGAGACACCCAGGGCGAAGACGAGCTGCTTGGGGCGCAAGGTGACCGGTTCGCCGTCGCGCACCACCTCCACCACCCACTCCTGCGAGGCCTCGTCGAAACGAGCGTTGGTGCATTCGGTCTTGGACCAGTAGTTCAGTTCCATGATCCGTGTGTAGTTTTCCAGCCAGTCGCCGATCTTGTCCTTGGCCGCGAAAACCGGCCAGTCGTCGGGGAACTTGATGTAGGGCAGGTGGTCGTACCAGACAGGGTCGTGGAGGTGCAGGGACTTGTAGCGGTTGCGCCAGGAGTCGCCCGGGCGGTCATTTTTCTCGATGATGATGGTGGGCACGCCGAGCCGGCGCAGCCGTGCGCCCAGCCCGATCCCGCCCTGGCCGCCGCCGATAATGACGGTGTACGGCTGGTCCTCGTAGCCGAGCCGGGCTTCCTGCTCTTCTTTCAGCTCCAGCCACGACTTGCGGCCCTTGGTGATCTCGTGGGCGACCCCTTTCTCCCGGTTGACGCCCTTAGTTTCCTCGAAGCCCTTGAGCTCCTGCATGGTGGTGAGCAGCGTCCAGCATTTGCCGTTCCGGAGGCGCAGATGGGCGTAGCCCCGGGCCTGGGCGGTCTCGAAGTTCACCCAGGCCTCGGCGTTGGCAGCGTCCCCGGTGGCGTCCTCGGCCAGCGTCCAGTTGCTTGGCTGCACATCGTCCAGGGTGGCATCCAGCATGCGCCGGATGTCTTCTTTGCCTTCAAGGGTCTTGAGGTTCCAGGTGAAGGAGACGAAGTCGCGCCAGTACGAATCGTCGTCGAATAGCTCAAGCACGTCATCGGTGTTGTGGCTGCGCAGCGCCTCATCGAACTGCGCCAGCCACGCCTCGACCACGCCGTTTGGAGTCTCAGGCATGTTTCCTCTTTCCGTTGCTAACTGTGGGCCGGTCCCGTTGCATGGCGTCCAGACCATGCAGTGACCCGCATCACAAGTAAAGTCCGCAGGGGGTTACAATCGGGTTACACAGAGCTCTCAAGCTTTTGGCCGGTGCCTACGCTGGTCGGGGTGGGCGGTAGCTGACCGAGCGCGACGATGCGAGGGCGAGTTGGGACAATGAGCATGCGGCAGGGCAGTCGCTCGATCACGCAGCTCTCGGACCTGAGGTTTTCGGCGCCTGCGGAGTACGCCCGCGCCCTGAGGAAAGCGCACGAGGCCACGGTGTCCGGCACTCCGAACCCGCATTTGTCGCCGTCCCTCGTCAAGTCCTGGCAGCGTTCGCTCGCGCTGGGCATCAACCCGGACCAGCACCGCCCGATTCACCGGCACGAGGTTTCCGAGGCACGCTCGCTCAGTGCCGGCCACCGGCTGGCCGCCGTGATGCCCGCACTGTCACAACTGCTGGCCGATGAGACCGCGACCGGGCGCCACCTGTTGATCGTGACCGATCATGAGGGCGAAGTGCTGTGGCGCGTTGGCAGCAAGCAGGCGCTGAAACTCGCCGACTCCCTGGAGTTCGTGGAGGGGGCCGACTGGTCCGAATCGGGCGTTGGCACCAATGCCATCAGCGAAGCCCTCGTGACGGGCGCCCCCGCGCAACTCTTCTCGGCCGAGCATCTGGTGCGGACACATCACGACTGGGCCTGCACCGCCTCTCCGATTCGCGACCCGCTGACGGGGGAAGTGATCGGCGTGCTGGACGTTTCCGGCCCGTTCGAATCCGTTACGCCAGACAGTCTGCGCTTGGTGCGCTGTGGGGTGCGGCTTGCGGAGGAGCTGTTGAAATCCGCCACCCCTCCCGGTGAGGCCGGCCCCGGGCCCGGAAAGTCCGCAGGGTTCGCTGCTGCGGGGCGCTCCGAAGCCGGGGTCCGCTCGCAGCTGACCCTTCGGCTGCTGGGGGACGCGCCGTCTGCGGCGCTCGACGGCGGTCCCAGCCGCCCGTTGACACTGCGCCGTGCCGAGATCCTGGCCCTTCTGGCCTCCCGGAACCAGGGCTGGAGCGCCGATGAACTGGCCTACGAGATCCATGGAGACTCGGGCACCGCTGCGGCGATCCGGACCGAGATGCACCGGATTCGCAACATCCTGGGCAATGTGGTGGAAGCGAACCCCTACCGCTTCTCGTCGGCCGTCAGGGTGGTTACGGACGCCTCACGTGTGGCCGGCCATTTGCGCGACGGCCGCGTTGCCGAGGCATTTGCGGCGTACCGGGCGAAATTCCTCAACCGTTCCACCAACCTCGCGATCGGGTTCATGCGCGACGAGCTGAATGAAGCGGTCGGCGCGTCTGTCCGGGCCAGCGGTGACGCCGGGTTGATGCTGCAGTGGTGCACCAGCGACATGGGCTCCGCGGACACGGCAGCCGCAGCAACGGCAGCCACACTGATGGGGCCGCAGGATCCGCGCTGTCAGCTGGTGAGCGCCCGGATGGAACGGGTTGACCGGGAGTTGCGCGCGTAGATCCCGTGCCATCGGCGCCCTTGCCTGCGATGAGCGCCTTTGCCCGACACTAGGGAGCAGGAGGTACGACGCCGGGGCACCCCTGGCCTTGCGGGTTGCGGAGGCAGTCGTCAGCGTAGTTCCGGGTGATAGAACGCCAGACGCTCACGGTCTGCGCCGGCGAACTCAATTGACCTTGCCCCGGGATGGGCAGCGGCGGCCCGCCATTGACCGAGTACGTGCCCTGGAAATGGGTGGTCAGGACCACCGAGAAATCACCGGTCTGGGTGTAGACGTGGCTGGTGGCGGTCTTTTCGCCCCAGCGTTCCTGCGGGAGGGGTCCACCGGCGGCCGTCTGCGGCCCAAGCGAGGTTCCGTCGCCGTAACTCCAGGTGTACTGGACGGGCTTGGCGACGACGTGCACGTCCTGAGCCAAGATGGTGATGTCGAATTGCTGTTCGACGGCCTCCGCGAAGAAGTTCGTCTCAGCTCCCCGCAGTGTGTGCGGACTGGGCTGGGCCGTGACAGAAGCTGCAGCGATTGGCAGCCGCTGGAATTCCGTTTGGATCATGGCCGCGATCCGGGGAAGCAAGTCCTCAGGCCTGGGATCGAAGAGACACGTGGGCCCGGAGTGGAAGCTCCACGTTGGATTCGGCACGCCTGCCGGAGCTTTCAGCCACACAACCGGAATACCGTCCTCGCCGTCCGGACCGTTTTTGCAGTCGACGAGGACGGCAAGGCAATCCGTGTCGAAGTCGCCGCCGCCCAGGTGGCACTGAAGTACGTACTTGTATTGGTAGGGGTCAGTGACTACCGTCCCGGGCTCAGCCCAGACAAATCGCCCCGTTCCCGTATCGATCGTCCAACCTCCGATATCAACCGTGTCCTCTCCCCAGTCTCCGGTTATAGGAGGCAGGTCATTGCCGCCAAATGCCGGCATGGATTGCACTGCCAGGAGCACGGTCATTATCGCTGCTCCTATGAACCGGAACCTCAACGATGGCTTCACTTGTCTAGCCGACTATTGGCTGAATATTGTTCACGTACCAGGCACCATCGCGGAAGACCGCCAGCATGAGATTGCCTGTGTCCTCGGGCTTCGGGTCCGCTTGATGCAATGTCGCGTCCGCGTTGTAGTAGGAGATGGCACCTTGCGAGACTTGGATAGCGACCTGGTAGTTTCCATCGGGCGCAATAACGAATGTCGTACTGATCGACGGCGTTTCAGTTTTGCCGCCAACAAGCCATCGCCCGGCCTCGTGCCAACCTGTAATTACTGTCTTCGCCCGATCGCACGCCCGGCAACCGGGACTTGTGATATTCACCAGCCGCGACACGTCGCCGGTCTCATAGCCGTAACTAAGCAATTGAAACCAGTACCGCGCGAACTCTTCTAAACCTTCCTTCGTCTCCGCCTTCGCTGCTTCCGGCAACACGGGAACTGGGACGTTTTGGGCCCTGCCCGAGGCGTCGGCGGGTTTGTAGCTCGCTGTTGGGGTGGGAGTGGCGGTCGGTGTCGCCGTGGGACTCGAAGATTCGGGTGCGGCCGTTGCGCCAGGCGTTGTTCCCCCGCCGGTGCAGGCTGTGACCGACAACAGGCTTAAAGCAACCGCGGCGGTGAAAATGCGTCGGCGGCGGTCGAAAGTTGGAGTGCGAGATGTCATGGTCAGCTATTCCCCCCGATAGAAATCAAGACGCCTGAAGCCAAACAATGCCTTAAGGGTAACCGACATCACATTTTGGGCCTCTACGTTATCCACAGGCGCTGGATCGCCCAGCGCCATGGCCCCGAGTCAGTTCGCCGCACACCCCATCGGAGCGACACACACCGACTTTCCCGCCTAAGCCTCTGGCGTTTTTCTACACAGCCCAGAACAATGAACCCATGATGTTCGAACATGCAGACGAAAACCCCATTCTTGTCCTCGATGAAGATCAGAGCTGGAAGCTGATTGAAGGAACCAAACACGGCAGGCTCGTGGTCATCGTGGGCGGCGAACCCGATATCTTTCCGGTGAACTACGCCGTGAGCGGTAGGAAGCTCTACCTCCGGACGGCCCCCGGCAACAAACTCGCTGAAGTGACCATCAATTCCAAAGTGCTGTTCGAGACCGACGGCATCCTCTCCGACGAGGCTTGGTCGGTTGTCCTGCGCGGCACGGCCCGGGTGCTGGACCAGTCTGCCGACATCGCAGCGGCAGAGGCCCTAGGGCTCAAGCCGTGGGTTCCGACCCTGAAGGACTTCTACGTCGAGATCGAGCCCACCTCGGTCAGCGGGCGCCATTTCCAGTTTGGCGAGCACCCGGAGCGTGAAATCTAGGAGCCGTTAGCGCCCACCGCCTTGCAGCGCACCGCCGCCTAGACTTGATCCATGGCGGACAAGCTGACCCCCGAGCGGCGCAGCTGGAACATGTCCCGCATCCGCGGGAAGAACACCAAACCTGAAATTCTGGTCCGTAAGTTGCTCCATGCCAAGGGCTACCGTTACCGGTTGCACGGAACCGCCCGCGGTGGACGGCTCCCCGGCAATCCGGATCTGGTGTTCGCCGGCCGCCACAAAGTCATCTTCGTCAATGGCTGCTTCTGGCATTTCCACGACTGCCGGGTCGGGCAGCACGCGCCCACGGCCAACGCGGAGTTCTGGGAAAACAAGCGCACGCGGACACGAACCCGAGACGCCGAGCAACGGCGTCAGCTTGAGCACTCGGGCTGGGAAGTGCTCACCGTCTGGGAGTGTGAACTCAAAGATGTCTCTGCGCTGGAGCGACAACTTGATGACTTCCTGCAGGGACGAACCGAATAGGCCGGCGCCACCAACCACCGGACTTGTTCCCAGCGACATCAAAAAATGTCCCGGCGCTAGCGGAGACAGACTGGTCGGTCTCGGGTAATATCCGAATCTGGGGACAAGGACTCTATCGGGTCCGTACTTACTCGTACTTCTACTCCACGGGAGAGCGCCAGATGCCGCACTTGCTGAGGTCCACCACGTCCCTGAGGCCTGCAACTCGGCCGTCGAAGTCATCCCCCGGTTCCCGGCCTCCGGAACATCGGCGATCCACCGAGGCCAACCATATCGATCCCGATCTTGGCGCCCTGCGCGGGCAGGTATCAGCGATCATTGATGCGATTCTCTCCGACACCAAGCCCGAAGAGGCACAGGTCCGCGAGAAGCTCCGCTGGCACGTCGCCAACAACCCAGGCCAGCCGGAGAAGGCTCTCTTGAGCCACCTGCTGTCTGTCTCCGTGGAACAGGCCGCCGGCTAGCAGCGACGCGCAAGGGCGGAGTCAGCGCCTGATCGTTGCCTGGCGCACCACTTCGCCCCACGATTGCTCCGCGAGGTCGGCAACGGAGGCCAGGATTTCCGACGGCGGCCTCGACAGGTCCAGCGGGAACTCAACCACGTCGATGTCAGTGTTGAGGATCCGGCGCAGTTTGATCTCCCCCGCGCCCGGATACACCAGCCAGGCCGTCGGGACCCGCAACGAGGTGCAGTAGGCCAACATCCGGTAGTGGTCCCCCGACAGTGACGCCCCGGCGTCGGCCGCGGCCTGGTACCTGGCGTCGTAGACCATCACCGGCCGGCCGCCCAGCAGGTGCACGGCCCCGGGCTGCACCACGATCCGGTCCGAGTCGCGCACGGCCTCGTTGAGCAGGGCGTTGTACCGCAGCCGCATCTCCCCCGGGTAGGCCGCCATGGCCTCGCGGAGCGCCGTCCCGACGAAGTCCTCGAAGACAACGGACATGTCCACCACAAACGACGCCGACTGCTGCGTGCCGTCGCCGGCCTCCGCCGAAGAGTGCCGCAGGATCGCCTCGGCGAGCCGCAGCGCGCCCTGGTAACGGGTGTTCATCCGGCTGGCCCGCCACACCGGCAGGGGCGCACCGGGCTGCAGACGGGTCACGGCGGCGAGCTTGCCTTTGAGCTGGCGGAGCCGGCTGAGCACTTCCGGCCGCACGCCCGGGACTTGGGACATCCGTTCCAGCGCCGCCCGCAGGATGCGGTTCTCCGCAATGTCTTCGGTGAATTCGTCGTAAGAAACCTCGAGCGGCACGAGCATGCCGGGCCGTCGCGAGATCTGGTCCGAAATACGGATCCGCCCTTTGACCGTCCGCAGCGCTTCGTCGACCGTCAGGTAGCCCTGCAGCACACCGCGGCTGAGCGCCCGGTCAGCGAGTTGGGCCATTGATTCGGCCAGTGCGCTCCACAGATCAGCTTCCTCGACCGCGGCGACGGAATCCCCCCGGAAGCCCTGGTCCCCCGCGTAGCCCAGCAGGAACAGGAGCCGGTCCAGGCCGAGCCGATCCTTGGGCCGCACCTCAAGCTGCACCGTCGGAGTGCGCACCGAGCCCACCTTCCCCACGGGCTCGATCCGGTACAGGCCCATGCCCATCGGCGAGGCTTTGGCCAGGCCGCTGCCGTTGACGTAGGCCGCGCTGGCAGGGTCGAGCCGCTCGACGACGCCGCCGGAGAGCTCGTCGAGGACAACCCGGCGGACCGGCTGTGACCCCGGCGCCCCGAACCGGCCGGCCGTCGTCGGCTGGCTAGACGCGCGCAAGGCGGTCAAGCAGTTGGTCCAGTCCGAACCGCTCCTGAAGCTGCGCGCGGTTCAGCTGGCCGTGGTAGTGCTCTTCCAGCAGCGGCATCAGCTCGTACTTCCAGATCCGGCGCAGGCCCTTGGGCGTCTGAGCCGACGGCTTCATGAAGTAGGACGGGCCGATCATCAGGTCCCGGTCCCATTCATCGATGGCATCGTTGAGCGCGTCCATCAACAGGGCCGGCGTGGTGTCCAGGTCCCGGGCCTGCAGGAACCGCAACAGCGATCCCTGCACGGGTTCCGTCTTGGGGTGGAGTTCGATGAAGGAGAAGCGGCGGCGGATGGCGGCGTCCATCATCGCGATGGACCGGTCCGCGGTGTTCATAGTGCCGATGATGTAGAGGTTGTCCGGCAACGTGAAGGGCTCGTTGGGGCTGTACTGCAGGTAAATCCGGTCGTCGCGGTATTCGAGCAGGAAGTACAGCTCACCGAAGACCTTCGCCAGGTTCGCCCGGTTCATCTCATCGATAATCAGGAAATACGGCTTGCTCTCGTTACCGGGCTTGGCAGCCTCCTCAGCGATCCGGCGCAGCGGCCCCGCCACGAGTTTGAAGGACACCTGGCCTTCCTCCGTCTTGTCCGGCCGGAAGCCCTCGAAGAAGTCCTCGTAGGCGTACGAGGGGTGGAACTGGACAAGCTTGACGCGCTCGTCGGTGGTGTCGCCGGCGAGCTGGGCGGCCAGGTGCTTGGCGAGGTACGTCTTGCCGGTGCCGGGCGGGCCGTACAGCACCAGCTGGCGGTTCTCCTCCAGGAGTTCGGCGATCTCCTGCAGCGGCTCCAGGTCCATGTGCAGCGAAGCGGCGAACTCGGGCGTCAAGGGGCGGAAGCCTTCGCAGGCAGGTTCGACGACGGCGGCCGGCTCGGTGCCGTCTCCCGGCTGTGCTTCCGCTTCGGCGGGCAGCAGCGCTTCGAGGGCCTGGATCACGCGGGTGACGTCCACAACGATGCCGGAGGTGGCAAGCTGCCGCTGCACGTGGCGCGGCAGCTCCGTCATGTTGTGGGTTTCGTCGAACCAGCGGACCTTGCGGCGCAGCCGGCGGTTGTCCTCGCAGTGCTCAGGCTCACCGAGGACCACGCCCACCCGGACGGTCCCGGAGCTCTGGTACAGGGCAAGGTCGCCGGGCTTCATCACCGTCAGGAAGGCGAAGACGGCTGTTTTGGTGTCCTCCCGCTCCACGTAGCCGAGGTGTTTGTAATCCTCGTCGACGGCGTGCTGGACCAGCCCGGCGGTGACGCCCGGGTCCAGCAGGCGCAGGTGCTCGACGTCGAGCGTTACCGATTCCTCGGCCTGCCAGGTGCCCAGCAATTCCGTGTTGTCGTGGTGGGTGCGCAGCAGCCACGCCCGCCGCCCGGGGTCTGCCACCTTGCGCCACTGGCTCACAAGCTGACGGGAGTACCAGTCGATCCGCTGGCCGGCCTGTTCGTCGAGGTGCAGCCGGATGCGGTGGATGTCGGCGGAGATGTCCTCATCACTGTCGCCCTTCGCGCCACCCACGAGGGAGGCAAAGGCGTCGCGGATCTCCTGGCGCTCGACGTCGGCGACAACGGGCTCGAAGTAGCTGGGCCAGACCAAAAATTCGATGCTGCGGCGGATGGCCGGCTGGTCATCGGGCGTGCCGGCCACCAGGCGGTGGAAGGCCAGCGGATCCTTGACGGCGGCCGCGACTTCCCCGGCCGGACGCCGGGCGACGTGCTGCACCAGCCGGCACAGCCATTTCAGGTGGTCCCAGATGGTCCAGTTGAACTCCGCGGTGCGGTCCCGGATGACACCGTGGTCCGTAATGCCGGCGAACAGCTCCTCCGGGAGTTCGAGCGGCGGCTCCAGCCACGACGCGGCTTCGGCCACCCGCGCACGCTTGACCTTGAGGGATTTCACCTCGTGTGCCAACGGCAGGGACTGCAGGAAAAGGAGCTCAACGGCCAACTGCTTGGCGCCCCGGGAGGCGTCCGTCAGGTTCTGCCGCAGATTGGTCATCATGGGAGCCTTGGAATCCGGCACGCCCCGTTCGAGGCGGCCAAGCAGCTCCGCGGCGGCCTGCACCGACCACGTTTTAGTGCGGCCGTCCAGGGCTGATGCCTTACCCAGCAGCCCCGGCCCCAAGACAAACCACGCCGCGTCCTCAATCTCCTTGGAAATGCCGAGGGCGCGGTGCATGGCAGGCTTTTTGGCTGGGGTCATGCGTTCAATTTACAGGCTTAAGCTGGACGCCCGCATTAGTGGGCGCCCCAAAGTTACTGTCTGGTAGCCCGGCGCGGAGGCCGAGCCTCCTGCTACTTGGCCGCCGGGCCCCGCTTGACGCCGAAAGTGAAGTAGCTGCCGGGGCCGACGAAGTTGACCAGGGTCGCCAGCCGCCACAACATCTTGCTGCCGCGGATCTGGTCCGCCGGCCGGTGCGAAATGTCCCGCTGCGCGGCGATCAGGAGCGAGAGCTGGACGACGGCGGCGGTGATGGTGCCGAACTTCGCCATCGGCGAGAGTTCCTTCCAGGACTTCTTCCGCGCGTTTTTCTTGCGCTTGTTCGCCATCATCTGTGCTCGTTTGTTCACCATGATCTGTGCTCCTTGGTCTCGGGGCTGACTGCCCGCGGGTTGTTCATTCTAGGGACGATGGGTGGGCCGAGGTAGAGGCTATCGGACCGGTTTGGCTCAGCCCGCAGGAACCGGCACGAACCGGGCCAGCTTCTCCTTCTGCTCCGGGGACAGCCGCAGCACCCGCCCGGTGGATTCCTCCACGAAGGCCAGATGGCTGGTGGCCCTGACACAGTCCTCGCGGGTCACGGGGTCCTGGACGAGGTAGTGGATGTCGAAGCTGGCACCCTTGACCGCACCGATCCACAGCTGCACCAGGGCCGGCACGTTGCGGTATTCGAGCGTGCGGACGTAGCGGATCTTGTGCTCCACGATCAGCGCCAAGGTCCCCTCCGGGACCTCGCTGAAGAGCGGTACGGGGGGCTCGATCCCGGGCAGCCCCGGACCGCGCGGCGGCCCAAAGGCTGCGATGCGGGCCTCCTCCAGGATCCGGACGATCTGGACGTTGTTGATGTGGCCGTAGGCGTCCATGTCGCCCCAGCGCATCGGGATCTGCACCTCGATGCGCCGGGACTCTGCGGATTCCGCGGCCGGTCCGGCGGCGCTCAACTGTGCACCGCCGTCGCGTCGGTGGCCGTGTTTTCCGAAAAGGCCGTCTCGGCGTCTTCCCCGGCGAATTGCGACATGTACAGGCGGTAGTAGGCCCCCTTGAGGTCCAGCAGCTGGGCGTGGGCGCCCTGCTCCACGATCCGGCCGGCCTCCATCACCAGGATGGTGTCGGCGTCGCGGATGGTCGAGAGGCGGTGGGCAATCACGAAGCTGGTGCGGTCGGTGCGCAGGGCGGCCATCGCCTTCTGGACGAGCACCTCCGTGCGGGTGTCCACCGAGCTGGTGGCCTCGTCCAGGATCAGCAGCGAGGGGTTCGCCACAAACGCCCGGGCGATGGTGATCAACTGCTTCTCGCCGGCGCTGACGTTGTTGCCTTCCTCGTCGATGATGGTGTTGTAGCCGTCCGGGAGCGCGCGGACGAAGCGGTCCACGAAGGTGGCCTTCGCCGCTTCCATCACCTGTTCCTCGGTCGCGTCCAGCTTGCCGTAGCGGATGTTGTCGTAAATGGTCCCGCCGAAGAGCCACGCGTCCTGCAGCACCATGCCCACCTTGGCCCGCAGTTCCGCACGGCTCAGGTGGGTGATGTCCACGCCGTCCAGGGTGATGCTGCCGCCCTGGAGCTCATAGAAGCGCATCACGAGGTTCACCAGGGTGGTCTTGCCGGCACCGGTGGGGCCGACGATCGCGACGGTGTGCCCGGGCTCCGCGGTGAAGGACAGGTCCTCGATCAGCGGCTTGTCCGGGGTGTAGCTGAAGGTGACGTGCCGGAACTCGACGTGGCCGTCGGTCTTCGCCGGCAACCGCTCCGTGGCGGTCTCGGCGTCCTGTTCCTCAGCGTCGAGGAACTCAAAGACCCGCTCCGCGGAGGCGACGCCGGACTGCAGCATGTTCGCCATGCCCGCCATCTGGCCCAGCGGCTGGGTGAACTCGCGCGAGTACTGGATGAACGCGGTGGCGTCGCCCAGGCTCATCCCGCCGGAGGCCACCCGCAGCCCGCCGACGACGGCGATGCCCACGTAGCTGAGGTACGACACGAACTGCATAACCGGCATGATCATGCCGGACACGAACTGCGCCCCGAAGCTGGCCTTGTAGAGTGCCTCGTTCCGTTCGTCGAAGCGGTCCAGCATGTCGGCGTCGCGGCCGAAGACCCGGACGAGGTCGTGGCCGGAGAAGGACTCCTCGATCTGGCCGTTGAGCTCGCCGGTGTTCTTCCACTGGGCTGCGAAGAGCTTCTGGCTGCGCGTGCCGATGATGCCGGCGGCGACCGCCGAGAGCGGCAGTGCGACCAGGGCAATGAGGGCCAGCTGCCAGGACACGATGAACATCATTATGACGATGCCGATCACCGTCAGTGCCGAGTTCACGAGCTGCGCGAAGGCCTGCTGCAGCGCCTGCTGGATGTTGTCCACGTCGTTCGTGACCCGGGAGAGGATGTCGCCGCGCTGGCGGGTGTCGAAGTAGTTCAGCGGAAGCCTGTTCAGCTTCTTTTCGGTGTCGTCGCGCAGCTGGCGGACCACCCGCATGACCAGGATGTTCAGGACATAGCCCTGCAGCCAGAGGAAGATGTTGGCGACGAAGTACATCACCAGCACGACGCTAATCAGGAAGGCGAGCTGCTGGAAGTCGATGCCGGCGCCGGGGATGACGTCCATTTTGGAGAGCATGTCCGCGAAGTTGTCCTGGCCCTGGGCGCGCAGGCCGTCGACGAACTCCTCCTTGGTGCCGCCGGACGGCAGCTGTTTGCCGACGACGCCGCCGAAGATCACGTCCATCGCCTGCCCGAGGATCCGGGGCGCCACCACGTTGAGGACGACGGCGACCGTCACCATCGCGAGCACGGCGATGATGCCGGCCCGTTCGGGCTTCAGCAGGCCCATCAGCCGCTTCGCGGAGGGCCAGAAGTGCTGGGCTTTCTTCGCCGGCAGGTCGCCGAACATGCCGCCGTCGGCTTCGCCGGGCGTGTATTCCTCTTCGTAGAAATCATCGTCCGGCTCGGTGGCGGAGGACTCGCTGGCCGGCCCGGTGGAGGGCCCTGTGGCAGATGGTTCCGTGCCGGACGGTGGGAGCCTGGTCTTCTCGTTCGTGCTCATGCCACGGCCTCCGCGGTCAGCTGGGATTCGACAATTTCCTGGTAGGTACTGGAGCTCTGCAACAGTTCCTCGTGTGTGCCGCGGTCCACGATCCGGCCGTTGTCGAGCACCAGGATCTGGTCGGCGTCGGCGATGGTGGAGACGCGCTGCCCGACGATGATGACGGTGGCGTCAGCGGTTTTCGCTTTGAGGGCGCGGCGGAGCCGGGCGTCAGTGGCGACGTCGAGGGCGGAGAAGGAGTCATCAAAGAGGAACACCTTGGGCTCGGTGACGAGGGCCCGGGCGATGCAGAGGCGCTGGCGTTGCCCGCCCGAGACGTTGGTGCCGCCCTGAGAGATCCGTGAGCCGAGCCCGTTCTTCTTCTCGCGGACAAAGTCGGCTGCCTGGGCCACGGTCAACGCGTCCCAGAGCTGGACGTCGGTGGCTTCCGGCTTTCCGAAGCGCAGGTTGTGCTCGATGGTTCCGGAGAACAGATACGGCCGCTGCGGAACCATCGCCACGCGCTGCGTGATCTCCGAACGGTCCAGCTGGGTGACGGGGACGCCGTCGAGCAGCACTTCCCCCGAAGCGGCGTCGTACAGGCGGGGCAGCAGGGCCAGCAGGCTGGTCTTTCCGGCGCCGGTGGAACCGATGATGGCCACGGTTTGGCCGGGCTCGGCGGTGAAGCTGATGTCGCTCAGGACGGGCGCTTCGGCGCCGGGGTAGGCGAAGGAGACGTTCCGGAACTCGACGCGGCCGGCCTTTTCAACCGGCGCCACCGGGGTCAGCGTCTCGTGGATGGAGGGCTCGACGTCGAGCACCTCGCCGATGCGGTCCGCGCAGACCGAGGCGCGGGGAATCATCATGGCCATGAAGGTGCCCATCATGACGGCCATCAGGATCTGCAGCAGGTACTGCAGGAAGGCTGTCAGGGCGCCGACCTGCATCTCGCCGGCTTCGACCCGCTGCCCGCCGAACCACAGCACGGCGGCGGTGGAGACATGCAGGATCATGCCGATGGCGGGGAACATCAGGACAAACAGGGCGCCGATTTTCAGTGAAACGTCGGTGAGGTCCTTGTTCGCGGCACCGAAGCGCTCGGCTTCGTGGGGTTCGCGGACGAAGGCCCGGACCACGCGGATGCCGATGATCTGCTCGCGGAGAATGCCGTTGAGCCGGTCGATCTTCTTCTGCATGGACCGGAAGAGCGGCATCAGGCGGACCACCAGGTAGCCCACCACCACTACGAGCACCGGAACGGAAACCCAGACCAGCCAGGACAGATTGAGATCCTCGCGGAGGGCCATGAAGATGCCGCCGATGCACATGATGGGCGTGGCGACCATGAAGTTCAGCCCCATCAGCATCAGCATCTGCACCTGCTGCACGTCGTTGGTGCCGCGGGTGATGAGGGTGGGGGCGCCGAAGACGTTGACGTCCTTGGCGGAGAAACTCGTAACCTGGCGGAAGACCCCACGGCGCAGGTCGCGGCCGAACGCCATAGCGGCCTTGGACCCGAAATAGACCCCGGCGATCGCCGTGGCAACCTGGATCAGGGCGACGACGAGCATCACGCCACCGGTCCGCCAGATGTAATCCGTGTCGCCGCGGGAGACGCCCTCGTCAATGATCTGGGCGTTCAGGCTGGGAAGATACAGCGCCGCGATGGTGGAGGCGAGCTGGAAGAAAATGACTGCCCAAATATATGGCAGATACGGCTTCGAATAGCGCCGTATGAGAGTGACAAGCATGCCCACGAGTCCTTAGGAAATACCGAGTAAATGAGGCTGGAGAAGAGTCTGGCGGGGAACATCAACCGGATGCCCCCAGTACTAGCAGAGGGGGCCGACAGCCATAGCCATCCAACTCTACGAAACGACCGGCCCGCGTGGAACATCGGACACTGAAAATCATCCATACGGCGTACTTTTGCGCTGCCGGCGTCGCGGCCGCCCCGCTCGGGACGACCGCGACGGGCGTTAGCGGCTGCCGTTCCGACTATCGCACCCGGCGCCGGCGTCCGCTCTGCTGGCTTTCGCGCTGCTGGCTAAGCACTTCGACAAAATCCCGGTCCTGATCGACGATTCCGGCCCCGGCCACGGGGCCGGGCGCGGCGGCCGCGCCAGACGCGGTGGCGGGGCCCGACCCGGCGGCCGGGCCGCCGTCGTCGTCGGCTTTGGCGGAGGGGCTGACAATGTCCACGGTGCGCCGCAGCGGCTCTTCCTTGATGAAGAGGATCGCAACCAGGGCGACCAGGCCGACGATCGCGGAAACCATAAAGATCTGCGCGGTTGCGTCACCGTAGGCGGCCCGCATGATCTCGCGGACGGGCTCCGGCATGTCCTTGAGGTCCATGCTGGCGCCGGCTCCGCCGCTGGCGGGAATCCCCGCGGCCGCCAGGCCCTCGGCGGCGAGTTCCTTGACCCGGTTCGCCATGATGGCGCCCAGCACGGAGACGCCGATGGCGCCTCCGACCGACCGGAAGAACGCCACCGAGGCGCTGGCGGTTCCGATGTCGCTGGCCCGCACGGTGTTCTGCACCGCCAGGACGAGGTTCTGCATCAGCAGGCCCAGGCCAAGGCCAAGGATCGCGGTGTAGAGACCGGTCAGCCAGAGTTCGGTGGTGTGGTCGATGGTCCCGGTCAGGCCGAGGCCGCCGACCAGCAGGATGGAACCCGCAATCAGGTACCGCTTCCACTTCCCGGTC
Source organism: Pseudarthrobacter sp. MDT1-56 (assembly GCF_059383555.1). NCBI lineage: Bacteria > Bacillati > Actinomycetota > Actinomycetes > Micrococcales > Micrococcaceae > Pseudarthrobacter > Pseudarthrobacter sp. MDT1-56. Next base: position 126,262 of record NZ_JBWZCK010000005.1, on the reverse strand, counting down.
CGGCTGATCAGTTGCCCGGAGACCACGGACCCGATCAGGTTGCCGGCAATCATCGGCAGGGTCAGGAGCCCGGCCTCGGTGGGTGATGCGCCGCGGGCCACCTGGAAATACTGTCCCAAGAAGGCGGAGGACCCGAACATCCCGACGCCAACGGCGATCGAGGCAAGGATGGCGAGGGCGGTGGTGCGCTGCGAAATGATCTTCAGCGGAATAATCGGCTGCGGCACCTTGGATTCGACCAGCACCAGCAGTGCCAGCAGGGCAATGCCGCCGCCCACCATGGCCACGGTCTGCCAGGACCACCAGTCGTAGTAGTCCGGGTTGCCGGCGAAGGACACCCAGATCAGCAGCAGGCTCACTCCGGAGGTCAGCAGGATGGAGCCGAGCCAGTCGATCTTGGCGGGGCGCCTGACGTGCGGCAGCTTCAGGGTAACCTGCAGCAGGATGAGCGCAACAACGGCCAGCGGAACGCAGACGAAGAAGGTCCAGCGCCAGCCCAGCGGGCTGTCCACGATGAAGCCGCCGAGCAGCGGTCCACCGGCGGTGCCGACGGCCATTACGGCGCCCATGTAGCCGGAGTATTTGCCGCGGTCACGCGGCGGGATGATGGAGCCGATGATGGCCATCGCCAGTGCGGTGAGCCCACCCATGGCAACGCCCTGGATAACGCGGGCGGTCAGCAGCAGCGGGATCGTCTCGGACAGGCCCGCCATGACGGACCCGGCCACGAAGATCACGATGCTGAGCTGGACCAGCATCTTTTTGTCGAAGAGGTCGGCGAGTTTGCCCCAGATCGGGGTGGTTGCGGCGTTGGCCAGCAGGGCCGCGGTGATGACCCAGGCGAAGTCCGTCTGGGTTCCGTTGAGTTCGGACATGATCGTGGGCAGGGCGTTCGCGACGATCGTGCTGCTGATGATGGCCGTGAAGAACGCGGCCAGCAGGCCGGTCAGGGCCTCCATGATCTGGCGGTGGGTCATCGCCGCCGGCGGTGCGGGGGGCTTTTCTGCGGTTACTGCCATGGGGCGCTCCTCAAACAATTTCGGTCGTGGGGGTGGATCCGGCCGTCGTTGCCCGGGCTGAGGTCCTCAGGGACTCAGCGAGTTTCTGCAGGGTGTTCGTTGTCGCTTCGACGTCCTGCTCGCTCCAGTCCTGCAGGAAGCCCAGGAGTGTGGCGGCGCGCTGGTCCTCGATGGAGCGAAGCTTCGCAACGCCTGACGCGGAGAGCGCGATCAGCTGGGCCCGCCCGTCCAGGGGGTCGGGCCGGCGGATCACATAGCCCTGTTCCTCCAGCTCGGCAATGTGCCGGCTCAGGACGGGCGCGCTGACCCCGAGCCGATCCGCCAGTGCGGTGGCGCGGGCCTCCCCCTCCCCCACGAAGCGCAGCACACCCTGGAGCGCCACGCCGGTGTCCTCCCCGCGGAGCTTGACCGCGGCAACGCACCGCACGGCGCGCTGCAGATCGAAGATTTGGTGGACGAGTCTGGCTGCGGTGTCCGGCGCAACTGCCATGAGAGCTCCCTCTTTGCTTGCCTAAGGCAACAATATATCAGGAATTTAGTTACTTTGGGAAACTAACCCTTTCGCCGCGGTGCTTCCCGCTTAAATGCCAAGCGCGGACTGGCAGCAGTGCTGCCGGTCCGCGCTTGCTTGTCCTCGCAGGGGCGGGGATCGTGGTGCTCAGGCCTCCATGTGGGTGGGGGCGAACATCTTGAGCAACGTTTCGACGACGACCACGTTGGGCCCGTCTGCGGCGAACCCCGCCTTGAGGGCGTCCCCGACACCGTCAGGGGCGACCCGGACGGCTGGCACCCCGAAGGCCTCGGCGAGCTTGACGAAATCAGGACGGGCGAGTTCCGTGGCCGTGGCCTTGCCGAAGGCACCGACCATGTATTCGCGCAGGATGCCGTAGCCGCCGTCGTCGACAATCAGCCAGGTGACGGGAACGTTATGCTGCTTGGCCGTGGCCAGTTCGGAGATGGAGTACATCGCCGAGCCGTCGCCGGAGACGGCGAGCACCCGGGCCGAGCCGCCGGGCTTGCCGGTGGTTTCCAGGCCGACGGCGCCGCCGATCGCCGCGGGGAAGCCGAAGCCGAGTCCGCCGGCGCCCTGGGCCGAGTGGAACTGGCCCTCGCGGGCGTCCCAGCAGCTCCAGGCCCAGTAGGCGGAGATGGTCATGTCCCAGAACGTCTGCATGGTGGCGGGAACGGCCTCCCGGATGTCTGCCATAAACTTCAGTTCCTTGCCAAGATCCTGGGATTCCAGCCGGGCCTTGACCTTGGCCAGCGTTTCCTTGACCAGGATCTCGGGCGGAGTGCCGTGCCAGTCCGCGCGCTCTCCGTGCGGTTCCGCCAGGGCGGTGTCGAGCTCGGCGTCGAGGGCGGCGAGCGCCTGGCCGGCGTCGGCCCGGATGCCCAGGCCGGGGCGGTTGGATTCGAGGACGCGCGGTTCGGCGTCGATCTGGATGATCCTGCCGCGCGGTTCAAAGGTGAAGTAGTTGGACGTGACCTCGCCCAGCGAGGAGCCGATCACGATCAGCACGTCGGCGTCCTCGAGCAGCTCCGTCATGTACTGGTCCTCGATCCAGGACTGCAGCGAGAGCTCATGGTTCCACGGGAACGCGCCATTGCCGCCGGGGGTGCAGATGACAGGCGCCCGCAGCTTCTCCGCAATGGAGAGCAGCGACTTCTCGGCCCGGCCGCGGCGTGTGCCGCCGCCGGCGATGATGGCGGGACGTTCCGCCGTCGAGAGCCATTTCACGGCCTCCCTGACCAGTTCGACGCGCGGCGGATTGTCGGCCGCTTCGGCGAGGGCGTCCTCCACCGGCGGCACCATAATGGGGTCCAGCAGCACGTTCTGCGGGATTTCCAGCCACACGGGGCCCTGCGGTGAGGAAATAGCCTCGGTCCACGCGTCCTGGATCGCGGAGGGAATGCCGGACGCGTGCTGGATCAGCCGCTGGCTCTTGGTGACGTTCGCAGCCGAGGCTTTCTGGTCATCGAGCTGGTGCAGCATGCCCTTGCGGCGCGCGCCGAGTCCCTCGAGCGGGATCTGGCTCGCAATAACCACCATGGGAACGCCGGTGGCGTAGGCCTCCTGCAGTCCGGCCAGGGACGTCAGCGCGCCCGGTCCGGTGGACAGGAAAAGGACACCGACCTCGCCGGTGGCCCGGGAGTAGCCGTCCGCGGCGAAGGCCGAGTTGTTCTCAACCCGCGAGGAGACGAAATGCAGGTTCCCGCGGCCCATCGCGTCGAAAAGACCCAGGGCGTGCTGGCCCGGGATGCCGAAGACGGTTTTGGCGCCGAGCGCCTCGAGGGTTTCGACGACGAGGTCGCCGCCGTTGCGCACGCCGGTCACTGGGAGACTCCGGTCCCGGCAGGCTGGGCCGCCGGAGTCGAAAAGCCGGCGGGCCGGCGGGATTCCTGGCCGAGGGCCTGGGCGGCGTAGCCGTTGTCCGCGCCGAAGCGGTCGCCTTCCACCGCACGGTCCGCCATCAGGGTGACCAGTTCGTAGGCCACATGGCTGGCGGCGACACCGGTGATGTCGGCATGGTCATACGCGGGGGCGACCTCGACGACGTCGGCGCCGACCAGGTTCATGCCGCGGAAGCCGCGGATGATTTCCAGCAGTTCACGGCTGGTGATGCCGCCGGCTTCCGGGGTGCCCGTCCCGGGGGCGTGGGCGGGATCCAGCACGTCGATGTCCACGGAGATGTAGAGCGGACGGTTGCCGATCCGGTCGCGGACCTTGGCCACGGTTTCCAGGACGCCCTGGTAGTAGACGTCGGCGGAGGTGACGATGCCGAAGCCGAAGCGGTGGTCGTCGTCGAGGTCCTTCTTGCCGTAGAGCGGACCGCGGGTGCCGATGTGGCTGATGGCCTCGGTGTCCAGGATGCCTTCCTCGACAGCGCGGCGGAACGGGGTGCCGTGCGTGTACTCGGCGCCGAAGTAGGTGTCCCAGGTGTCCAGGTGCGCGTCGAAATGCAGCATGGCGATGGACTGGCCGGCGCGTTCGGCGGCGGCGCGGAGCAGCGGCAGCGCAATAGTGTGGTCCCCGCCGAGGGTCACCAGCTTGCTGCCGGAGGCGGTCAGGTCCAGCGCGTTCTGCTGGATGGTCTCGATCGCTTCGTTGATGTTGAAGGGGTTGACAGCCATGTCGCCAGCGTCGGCCACCTGGATGTTCTCGAAGGGGCTGACATCCCAGGCCGGGTTGTACGGGCGCAGCAGCCGGCTGGCCTCGCGGATGTGGTTGGACCCGAAGCGGGCACCGGGGCGGTACGAGACGCCCGAGTCGAACGGTACGCCGACAATGGTGACGTCCGCTTTGGCGACCTGGTCCAGCCGCGGCAGGCGCGCATAGGTGGCGGCTCCCGCGTAGCGCGGAATGCGGGATGAATCGATGGGGCCAAGGTTGCCATTGGCCTCGATGCGCAGCTCTTCCAAAAGAAAGCCTCTCCTTCGAGGATTGACCGACGGGTGTGACAGCCATCATACACTCGAAGTTGCCTCTCGTGCATCAAATGTTTACCTGAGCACCTCGGCGCCGGCTGGCTGGACGTTCCAGCCCAGTTACTTTCCAGCGCAGCCGGCCGGCTGCCCCGCGGAACCGCGGAAATCAGGGGCTCCCCCGCTTGCAGGATCCGGTGCCGCGGCGAGTAACTGGGCAGGAGCGCAGGCCGGCCTCAATCCCGGTTGTCCAGATAGCCCGGCATGCGGGTTCCGCGGGCGTCTGCCACCCCCTGTACTGGCTTGATGGACCCTATGGACTACCTTGCCCAGCTGGGCGGCGTCGCCCGGACCGGGCAATTGTTGGCGGCCGGCTTTTCCCGGACGGATATTGCCCGGCTGGCGGGTTCCGCGGGTATCCGCCAACCGAGGCGCGGCGTGCTGGCCCTTCCGGAAGGCCGACCGGAATTCGAGGCAGCGCTTCGGCACAACGCCCGCGTCACGTGCGCCAGCGCCACCGGACACTACGGTCTCTGGCTCCGCGAGCCGCCGGCGCAGCACCACCTGGCCTGCAACCACGGCCATGGCGCGGGCTTCGTTCGGCACCGCACGGTACGGTTTGACGGGCATCCGACGCTGCCGCTGGCCGCAGTCGAGGACGTGGTGCTGCATGCCATGTCGTGCCTCGCACCACCGGCATCAACGGCCATCGCTACATCGGCGATGCGCCTGCATGGCGTCCCGCTGGAATTGTTGAAGGCCCAACTCACGGCCGACCGGTCCGGCCAGGTCCGCAAGGCGCTGCTCCAGCTGGACCTGCGGGCCGAGTCCATCGTGGAGGTCGATGCCCAGCATTTGTTCCGCGCCAACGGAATTGGCTACGACGCCCAGGTCTACCTGCCCGGGATCGGCCGGGTGGACTTCCTCATCGAAGGATTCCTGATCGTGGAAGTGGACGGCTTCGCATTCCACTCCAGCCGTGAGGCCATGCGCCGGGACCTGGGCCGGAACAATGCCTCGACACTGAGCGGATTTGCGGTGCTCCGCTACATGCCCGAGCACATCTGGTTCGAACCCCAGCGCGTCCTGGCCGAGATCCGGGCGGTGCTGGATCAGCGCCCGCGGCCCGTGCACTGACGATCCTGCCCAGTTACTCCGGCAGACCCCGGGGGGCGCCGGCGGATTTCCGGGGTCCGTCGCTTCCGGCGGGCGGCCAGTGGGCAAGTAACCGGGCAGGAGCGCAACCTCACCACCCGAAGGCCCGGAAACCTAGCGGCTCGCGGCGGGGACCAGCACCCAGAGGACCTCGACGGCGTCGTCCGTCGGGTTGACCCAGGTGTGCGGCTCGCGGCCCGGGAAGGTCACGGTGTCACCGGTGTGGAGCTCGAATTCCTCGTTGGTGAGGATCAGCCGGATGCTGCCTTTGACCACGTGCAGCACGTCGACGTCGCAGTCCACGGCATACAGTTCCGATTCACCGCGGCCGCGGGGCTCGATCACGGCCTGGATGATCTGGACGCGGCGCTCCGAGCGGGCGGTCAGCAGCCGCTCCACGATCCCTTCGCCGCCCAGCGAGATCCGCGGGCCTTCGTTCTTCTTGGTGAGATGCGTTTCCGGGGCGGCAAAGAGGTCGCCGATCGAGATGGAGAGCACCTGGCACAGCGTCACCAGGGACGCGACCGAGGGTGAGGTAAGGTCCCGCTCGACCCGGCTCAGGAAGCCCTTGGTCAGCCCGGTGGCGTCGGCCACCTGCTCGATGGTGAGCCGCTGCGACTGCCGGGCGGCACGGATCCGGGAACCGATAGCAACGGGAACGTTGCTCGGTTCAACTGGTAGAGCCTTCATTTTGGAACCTTTCACGGCCGGCCGCTTGGCCCCATCGTTGGAGCAATACTAGCGGGACGGCGTCCTACGGAGGCCGGATCCACCCGCGCCGCGTAATGCGTCTTGACTGTTACCCGGGTCACAACATACTGTTTGGCAACAAGCGTTGCCTATAGGGCAATTATCGCCACGTGGATGCGGTGGAACCACCCTGTTCAGGGCTCCCACCGGCAACCCGTCTCCGTACCCGTCATGGAGCACCTGACCCGGCACCCTCTCGAGTCCCGGCCGGTTCAGCCCTGCTCCGAACAGCTCCGAGGAGCCCTCAATGGACGCAAGTTTCGTCAACATCGCCATCGTGGTGGTGTATTTGATCGCCATGCTGGCGTTCGGGTGGTGGGGTAAATCCCGCACCAAGAACAACAGCGACTTCCTGGTGGCCGGCCGCCGCCTCGGCCCGTTCCTCTACACCGGGACCATGGCCGCCGTCGTGCTCGGTGGCGCCTCCACCGTAGGCGGCGTCGGCCTGGGCTACAAGTTCGGCATCTCCGGCATGTGGCTCGTGGTCGCGATCGGCGCCGGCGTGCTGCTGCTCAGCCTGCTTTTCGCCAGCACCATCCAGAAACTCAAGATCTACACCGTGTCCCAAATGCTGAGCCTGCGGTACGGCAGCAACGCCACCCAGACCTCGGGCATCGTGATGCTCGCCTACACGCTGATGCTCTGCGCCACCTCCACCGGCGCCTATGCCACCATTTTTGTGGTCCTCTTCGGCTGGGACCGCGCCCTCGCCATCGCCATCGGCGGCGCGATCGTCCTGGTTTACTCGACCATCGGCGGCATGTGGTCGATCACCCTGGCCGACCAGGTCCAGTTCGTCATCAAGACGATCGGCATCTTCTTCCTGATGCTGCCGTTTACGCTCAACGCCGCCGGTGGCTTTGAGGGCATCCGTGCCCGCGTCGACGCCAGCTTCTTCCAGATCGACGGCATCGGGATCCAGACGATCATCACCTACTTCGTCGTCTACACCCTGGGCCTGCTGATCGGCCAGGACATCTGGCAGCGCGTATTCACCGCCAAGACCCCCACGGTCGCCCGCTGGGGCGGCGCCACGGCCGGCATCTACTGCATCCTCTACGGTGCGGCCGGCGCCCTGATCGGCCTCGGCGCCCGTGTTGCGCTGCCGGATATCGACGTCAAGGCGCTCGGCAAGGACGTGGTCTACGCCGAGGTCGCCACCAACCTGCTGCCGATCGGCGTCGGCGGCCTGGTGCTCGCCGCGGCCGTCGCCGCCATGATGTCCACCGCCTCCGGCGCCCTAATCGCCGCCGCCACTGTGGCCCGCGCAGATGTCCTGCCGTTCGTCGCCAGCTGGTTCGGCAAGGACATCAACACCGATGACACGGATAACCCGGAGCACGACGTCAAGGCCAACCGCATGTGGGTCCTGGGCCTCGGCATCGTCGCGATCGTCATCGCCATCATCACCAAGGACGTCGTCGCGGCGCTCACCATCGCCTACGACATCCTCGTCGGCGGCCTCCTCGTCGCCATCCTCGGCGGGCTCCTCTGGAAGCGCGGCACCGGTGTCGCCGCGGCTGCCTCCATGGCCGTGGGCTCGGTCATCACCCTCGGCACCATGATCATCCTGGAGATCAACGCCGAGGTCCCGCTGGACGGCATCTACGCCAACGAACCGATCTACTACGGCCTGCTGGCCTCCGCAGTGGTCTACATCGCGGTGTCATTGCTGACCAAGCCGACAGATCCTGCCGTCATGGCCAACTGGCACCGCCGGGTAGCCGGCGGCGCTGCCGAGGAAGAACAGGTCCCGGTCCTGACCCACTAAGGTCCTGACCCACTAGGGTCCTGACCCACTAAGGTCCTGACCCGCCAGGTCCTGACAGCGAGTTAAAGGTCGACGGCGGCGCTCCCACCGAGGGGGCGCCGCCGTCGACCTTTTAAGCCGCTGGGTGCATCATTCATTTTCCTCAGGCTCAAGGAATTCTTCTCCGTCCAGGGGCACCACGGGCGTCTCGTCACCGAGGAAGTCCTCCTCGTCCAGGGGAACGAGCCGATCGGCCTCTTCGAGAAGCTCCTCTTCCTCGGACTCCCCGCCATCACTCACGGGCGCGTCCTCGGCGTAGTCGTACGCGGGATCGGACTCGAGGGAATCCCGGGCCGGCTGGATGGGGCGTGAGCCGATGTTGTCCATGATGCAACCTCCGTGTGACTGGGGTGGCGGCAGGGGCCCCGAAGAGCCCGCCCTGGGTTTCATTCGAACACCGCGAGCCGGGGCGGTCAAGGTCTCCCCCCGGGCAGGACTCCGGCTGCTGTGACTGCCTCCGCGGCGCAGGCGTTTTTTACGGTTTGCCTAAACTCTGCCCTAAGGATGGCCAGCCGAAAATCCGCGGAAAGACGGGGTACGCTGGATACGCAATGGGGCCGAACCATGCCCTTTCCAGCCCAGGAGCTTCCGTGTCCCAGCACGCCACATCTGATTCGTTCGACCACGAACCCCTCGAACCCCACCGGCCCGAACCCCTCCACGCGGCGCCCGCCACGACACCCGGCCCCGGGGACATCAAGAGGTGGCGGCAGTACCTCGCCGACGAACGGGCCGAAGCAGCCGTCTACCGCGACCTGGCCCAGAACCGCCGCGGCGAGGAGCGCGAGATCCTGCTCGCCCTGGCCGAAGCCGAGGGACGCCACGAGGCGCACTGGCTCCAACTGCTCGGCGACCACGCCGGCCGGCCCCGCCCCGCCTCGCTCCGCAGCCAGCTCTTGGGCTTCCTGGCCCGCCACTTCGGCTCGGTGTTCGTCCTGGCCCTCGCCCAGCGGGCCGAAAGCCGATCGCCGTACGCCACCGACCCCACCGCCACCCCGGCCATGGTCGCCGACGAACAGATCCACGAGGAAGTCGTACGCGGGCTCGCCACCCGGGGCCGCAACCGGCTGGCAGGTACCTTCCGCGCGGCCGTCTTTGGCGCCAACGACGGGCTGGTCAGTAACCTGTCCCTCGTGATGGGCATGGCCGCCTCCGGCGTGGCCAGTTCCGTGGTTCTCCTCAGCGGCGTGTTCGGGCTGCTGGCCGGGGCACTGTCCATGGGCGCCGGTGAGTTCATCTCCGTGCGCTCCCAGCGCGAACTCCTCGCGGCAACCCGTCCCACCCAGATCACCCTGGCCGCGGCGCCCTCGCTGGATATCGAACACAATGAGCTGCTGCTGGTGTACCTGGCCCGCGGCATGTCCCGGGAGGCCGCCGAGCACCGCGTCGCGGAGCGGATGGGTTTGCTCGACTGCGATTGCGATCCCAGCCTTTCGCTGCAGCCGGAACTTCCGGAAGCCCGTGACGAGCACGAAGCCGTCGGGACCGCCTGGGGGGCGGCGGCGTCGAGCTTCTGCTTCTTCGCCTCCGGCGCGATCGTGCCGATCATCCCCTTCCTCTTCGGCATAACCGGCCTCCTGGCCCTGGTGTTGTCCGCCGTCCTGGTGGGGCTGGCACTCCTAGTCACCGGCGGCGTCGTCGGATTGCTCTCCGGCACCTCCCCCACGTCCCGCGGCTTCCGGCAGCTGGCCATCGGCATGGGCGCCGCAGGCGCCACTTACCTGCTGGGTCTGGCCCTCGGCGCGGCAATCGCCTAGTGGACGGTCCTGAGTTTCGGGACCGGACAGCACGGCACAGCCGCTCCCGCACCGCGTGGCGGATCGTCCGCGGCCTCGCCGCCGCCGCCCTGATCGCCGGCGCCACGTTCCTGGCCGCCGGCCTCATCTACGGGGATCCGCGGTTCGACGGGCTCTTCGAAGTCAGCCGCGCCCCCGGGCCAGGCCAGGCTACGGCAGGCCAGTCGGACCAGCCCGGCCAGCCCGCGGCTGTCGAGGCCGTGCGCACGGACACTCCCCCGCCCGGAGTCGGGGAGCAGGACGAGCCGCTGGGGCGCCCGCAGAAGCCGGCCGTGGCCAGCAGCTCCTACCGGTTCCTGGCCCTGAACGACGACGGCACACCGGTGGGCTATTCGCCGTGCCGTCCGCTGCATTATGTGGTGAACGCGGCGCTGGCTCCGGAGGGCGCCGAGCGGCTGGTCGAGGAAGCGATCGGGACGATATCCCGCGCGACCGGGATCAGGTTCGTCGACGACGGGCCCACCACGGAGCAGCCTTCGCCGTCCCGCGTCCCCTACCAGCAGGACGTCTACGGGGACCGCTGGGCGCCGCTGCTGATCGCGTGGACCACCCCGGAGCAGGCCCCGCAGCTCGCGGGACCGGTGATCGGCACCGGAGGCAGCACCCACTTCAGCTTCGGCAACGGGCCCAAGAGCTTCGTCACCGGCAGCCTGGAACTCGATGCGCCGCAAATCGGCGAGGACCTCAGCCGGACGGACGGGGCCGCGTACGCCACCGCGGTGATCCTGCACGAGCTCAGCCACGTCATGGGCCTGGAGCACGTGGACGACCCTACGCAGCTGATGTACCCCGAGATCGGCACCCCGGATGGTCTGGCCGCCGGGGATCTGAACGGCCTGTACGAGCTGGGCTCGGCGCAGTGCCGCAAGGACCTCTAAGCCCTTAGCGGTCCAGGGCGGCGAGCGCTTCCTCGACGGTGTCCACCAGGAAGATCCGGCTCTCCATCTGCCGTCCGGCGGCGAGGCTCTGCAGCAGGGGCCACGCCGGGTAGCGCCGCAGCCAGTGCTCCTGCCCCACCAGCACCATCGGCATGATGGTCTCCGGGGTGCCGTAGTAGTTCTCGCAGGCATCCTGGAAGACTTCCTGCACGGTGCCCGCCGAACCGGGCAGGAACACAATGCCGCCGTTGCACAGTTCCAGCAGGATGGCCTCGCGGATGGCGTTGGCGAAGTACTTGGCAATGTGGGTGGCGAAGAAATTCGGCGGCTCATGCCCGTAGAACCAGGTGGGGACCCCCAGGGACGGCGTCCCCTCCGGATGGCGTTCGACGACGGCGGCGGCGGACCGCGCCCACGCCGACACGGAGGGAAGGAAACCGGGAACCGCGGCAAGGTCCGCCAGGGCCCGCCGGAAGTCCCTGTCCGGTGCCTCACTCAGGTAGGCGCCAAGGTTGGCACCCTCCATGGCGCCGGGACCGCCGCCGGTGGCAACGACCCGGCCGTCCCTGGCCAGCAACCTCCCCAGCAGCGCGGCCTCCTCGAAAACGGCGGATCCGCGGCTTGCGGCGTGCCCGCCCATCACCCCCACCATGGTCCGGCCGGCGCAAAGTTCCGAGCGGGTCAGGTCATCGAGCGCGTCGCCGATCGAATGGTCGTGCAGGGCCGCGGCCAGGGTCGCGTCCAGGCGGTGGCGCTGTCCCGGCCGGATACTCCACTGGTACACCCTGGCATCGGGGGTGTCCTCGTAGCGCGAGTCGGAGATTCCTGCGTAGAGCTCCTGCGGGGTGTACAGCCCCCCGCGGTACGGGTTGAACGGCACGGCCTCCAGCTTGGGAAAGATGAGGGCGCCGCGGCTGCGTAACGACTCCTCCACGCCGTCGTCGAAGGTGCATCCGAGGAAAATCCCGCCCTGCGCCTGCATGCCCTCCAGCTGTTCCGTCCGTCCGCGCAGGTCCAGCGACTGGGCATGCCAGCCCTGCATGGTCCTGGCCCCGGCCGCGACCAGCCGGTCGAAGCTGTCCAGGCTTTCGACGTCCAGCGTGCGCGGGCTCGGGTGCAGGCTGCGGGCGGCACTCATCGGGCGCGCCTAGTGGTGGTGACCCGGGGCGGAACCGGACCCGCTGCCGGGTGCGGCTTCGGATTTCATGTACGCGTCAAGCTTGGCCAGGGTCTGCTCGATGTTGGCCGGGTGGCGCCGGACGTATCCGGCCAGGCGCAGGAGGATCCTGGCGCGCACTTCCCGTGCGTCCCACTGCTCGGTGACGAGGGTGCCCGGGTTGCCGGCGTCGTCGGCCGCGGGCTCCAAAAGGTAGCGCCAGACGTGGCCGCCGAAGTGCCGCCACGCGATCCGCCGGCCCTCTTCGAACTCGCAGACCGTGTTGAGAATCTTGTAGTCCATCTTGATGTTCATCTCCATGCCAAACTTCGCACCGAGGGCGAGCCGCTCGGGACCGCGCGGCTGGGCACCCTTCACGGTGTCGGAACCGTCGATCACGCTGTGCAGTGCCGGGGTGGCGAGCACCTCGAAGATGGCTTCCGGAGTGGCAGCGATGAAGCGGCTGCGGGACACGAGATATCTGTTGGTCATCCGGCAATCCTAGACCTGCGTTGTGACACAGCAGTTGTGTTGCACAATAAATCATGCAGACTCCGCCCCTCCCCCGCAGCAGCCGTCCCCGCATCGGAATTCCGGTCCGGCTCAGCAGCTCCACGGACCCGGATCCCCGGGTGGCGGAGGCCAATGCGCTCTTCGACTACATCGTGGAACTGGTGCGCGACGGCGGCGGCGAGCCGGTGCTGCTCACCGCGCCCGGAGAGCCGCTTGAGGCGCTCGACGGCGTCGTCCTTCCAGGCGGCGGCGACCTGAACCCCCGGCTCTACGGCGAGGTTCGCGGCGACGACTGCTACGACGTCAGCCAGGCCCAGGACGAACTGGACCTGGCCATGGCGCGGCGGTCGATCGATGCCGGGCTGCCGGTGTTCGGCGTCTGCCGGGGGCACCAGCTGCTCAACGTCCTCTATGGCGGAACGCTGATCCAGGACATGGATCCTGGGACCGTGGCGCACCGGGAGCCCGCACCGGTGCACGGTGCCGGCCCATGGGCCTGGCATGAGGTCGAGGTGCAGGGCGGGAGCAAGGTTGCCGGCCTGTACGGCGGGGTTGGCCCCGGCGGCCATGGAAACGGCGGCAATCTTCCCGCTGTCACGGTCAAGATCGCCTCCGGCCACCACCAGGCCGTGGCGCGGGTGGCCGCTGGGCTCGTGGTGACAGCGGTGGCCGAGGACGGGACGGTGGAGGCGCTGGAGGACCCGGAGCGCTGGGTGGCGTCCGTGCAGTGGCACCCCGAGGCCCTGGAACTCCCGGCCGAAGAACGGCTGGCCCCGTTCCGTGCCTTTGTTGAGGTGTGTCGCAGCTCTCCCCAGGCCTGACCGGCCCTGCTATCATAAACTTAGGCAGTATGTCCTATCAAGCGAACATACGCTGACGAACGTGACCGGCGGCCCTGCCTGGGCCCGGGTCCGGGGCACAAGGGAGCGCTTCAACAGTGGTTATGCAAAAAGTGGCGAATCAACTTAATCTCAACATCGACCGGTCCTCCCCGGTGCCGCTCTACCACCAGGTGGTCCAGGGCATCGAGGCCGCGATCCACGGCGGGGTCCTTCCCCCGGGCAGCCGTCTCGACAACGAGATCGACCTTGCCGCCCAGCTGAACCTCTCCCGGCCCACCATGCGCAAGGCCATGGACGAGCTGGTCCGCTCCGGACTGCTGGTGCGCAAGCGCGGCGTCGGCACCCAGGTGGTCTCCAGCCAGGTCCGGCGCCCCCTCGAACTCTCCAGCCTCTTCGATGATCTCAGCAACAACGGCAGCAAGCCCACCACGGAGGTCTTGAGCTTCTCCCACGATGAGGCCGACGCCGCCACCCGTGCGGCGCTCCAGATTCCTGCCGGCGCGAAGGTGTACCACTTCACCCGGCTCCGGAAGGTCGGCGGAAAACCGCTGGCGCTGATGGAGAACTGGGTCCGCGATGACATCACCCCCATCGACGAAGCGCTCCTGGGCTCACAAGGCCTCTACGCGATCCTCCGCAACGGCGGCGTGAACTTCCGGCTGGCCTCACAGCGGATCGGCGCCATGATCGCCAACGACTACCAGGCGACCCTGCTGGAAACCACCCCCGGCTCGGCCCTCGTCACCATGGAGCGCACCGCCGTGGACGACACCGGGCGCCAGGTGGAGACCGGCCACCACGTCTACCGTGCAGATTCCTACAGCTTCGAAATGACGCTCGTCCAGCGCTAGGCGCCACCAGCACCAGGCGCCACCACCTGCCGTTCGGCGTTGCGCGCCCCGCCCGTGAACACCCCACCCCGTCCACATCCGCGCCTTCCTCCGGCGCGACAACGAAAGGGCAGAACTCATGGCCAACTGGGTCTATCCGCTCGGCACCGCCGCCCAAGGCACCTGGGACGTGTCCCTGGGCACCTCCGATTCCACCCTGGAGGTGGACGGCTGGGCCCACACCGGGCTGAAGGTCGCCACGCTGGGGGCTGCGGCCGCCGTCGAACTTCCCGCCGCGGACGAGGAACGCATCGTGGTCCCGCTCAACGGGTCCTTCACGGTGTCCGTCGACGGCGAGGAGTACCGGCTGGCCGGCCGGGACAGCGTTTTCAGCGGCCCCAGCGACGTCCTTTACACGGGGACCGGCAAGGCTGTGACCATCAGCTCGACCGACGGCGGACGCGTCGCCGTGGCCACCGCCCCGGCCGAAGCTTCCTACCCGACGCGGCTGATCACGGCCGCCGAGACGCCGGTCGAGCTGCGCGGGGCCGGCAACTGCTCCCGCCAGGTCCACAATTTCGGGACCCCCGCCGCGCTGGAGGCGGACCGTTTCATCGTGTGCGAGGTCCTGACGCCGGCCGGCAACTGGTCCTCCTACCCCCCGCATAAGCACGACGAGGAGAAGGACGGCGAGACCAACCTCGAGGAAATCTACTACTTCGAGACCCGGGTGACGCCCGGGGCTCCGGCCCGGCCGGGGGCGGACGATGCGATCGGCTACCAGCGTGTGTACGCCTCGGACGAGCGGCCCATCGATGTCTCCGCGGAGGTGCGGACCGGCGACGTCGTCCTGGTGCCCTACGGCTGGCACGGACCGGCCATGGCGGCCCCGGGCTACGACCTGTACTACCTCAACGTCATGGCGGGCCCCGGCCCGGTCCGCGACTGGCTCATCAGCGACGACCCACACCACGGCTGGATCCGCCAGACCTGGGACGGCCAGGACCTCGACCCGCGGCTGCCCTTCGGCGCCTGACCGCACCGCGCAGTCCAGACAGGGCCGCAGTCCAGACAAAAAACCCCGGGGCCCTTGGGCCCCGGGGTTTTTTTGCAGCTCCACCCCGGTGACGGAACCGGGGTGGAGCGTTCTTTCAGCCGACCACTCAGCCGGCCACGGCCTGGACCACCCGGACCGGCACGCCGGTCGCGAGGGATTCCTGGGCGGCATCCGCCACGCGGGAGGCGGCCACGGCATCCTCCGGTGTGCAGGGGTTGTCCCGGCGGCCCAGGATCAGCTCGACGAAGGCGGCCATCTCGGAACGGTAGGCCGTCTCGAACCGCTCGGCGAAGGTCCGGTGCGGTTCGCCGGCCGGGAACGAGACCCCGGCTTCGGCCGAGGCCAGGGCCGTTTCGTCGTCCAGGCCGACCATGAGCGAACTCCGGGAACCCTGGATTTCCAGCCGCACGTCGTGGCCCGCCCCGTTGTACCGTGTGGCCGAGACGGTTCCCACGGTGCCGTCGTCGAAGGTCACCAGCGCGAGGGCGGTGTCCACGTCGCCGGCCGCGCCGATGGCCGGGTCCCCGTTGTTGGAGCCCCGGGCGTAGACCTCGACGATTTCCCGGCCGGTGAGCCAGCGCAGGATGTCGAAATCGTGGACCGAGCAGTCGCGGAACAGCCCGCCGGAGCTGGCCAGGAACTCGACCGGCGGCGGTGCCATGTCGCAGGTGACGGCGCGCAGTGAGTGGATCCAGCCCAGTTCCCCGGCCTGGTAGGCACGCCGGGCCTCCTGATAGCCGGCGTCGAAGCGGCGCTGGTGGCCGATCTGGACGACGCCGTGCCGGTCCCGGATGTAGTCGAGTACGGGCAGGGCGTCCGCCACGTTGAGGGCCACGGGCTTCTCGCAGAACACCGGGATCCCGGCGTCCACGCCAGCCTTGATCAGCTCCGGGTGGGTCCCGGTTCCGGTGGCGATGACGAGTCCGTCCAGCCCGGAGGCGAGGAGCGCGTTCACCGAGGGCAGGAACCCGGCCCCGAGCCCGGCGGCGACGGCCCGGGCGTGGTCTTCGGCGACGTCCGTGAGCCGGAGCCGGACGTTGATGCCCTGCGGGGTGAGGACGTCGTTGAGCGCGGCGATGTTGTTGGCGTGCATAACGCCGATCCGCCCCACCCCGACCAGTCCGAGAATTACGTCCTTCATACTTCTACTTTCGTGTGTGGTGCCGGCACGGTGAAAGCCGCCCGGAAGGCCGCCAGTGCCGCGTCGCTGTCACCACTGGCCCAGGCTTCCATGCCCACGGTCCCGTCGTAGCCGGCCTCCGCGAGGACCCTGGCGACAGCGGCGTAGTTGATTTCCCCGGTCCCGGGTTCGCAGCGCCCCGGAACATCCGCCACCTGGATTTCGCCGAGGTACGGCAGGGCGCTCCGAACGAGCTCGATCAGGTTCCCCTCCCCCATTTGGGCGTGGTACAGGTCCAGCATGAGCCTGGCGTTCGGGTGCCCGACGGCCTGCACGAGCGCCAGGGTGTCCTTGGCGCGGGCGAGCGGGATGCCGGGGTGGTCGAGGATGGTGTTGAGGTTCTCGAGGCAGAACGTCACCCCGTATTTCTCACCGAGCCTGCCGAGCCGTTCCAGGGTCCTGGCCCCGGTGGTCCACATGTGGCCGCTGGGCCGGTGGACCGGACGGGCCGCCTGGCCGTCGATGAGTTCCGCCGGGTGCACCACCATCCGGCTCACGCCGAGCTCCAGGGCGGTCGGGATGAGCGACTCCGCCGTCCGCACCACCTCGTCCGCTGTGTCGGGATCCACCAGGCTGCCGGCGGTGTAGCCGGTCATGGAGGAAAACACTGCCCCGGTGGCCTTGAGCGCGCCGATGTCCTTGGTCCGCGAATCCCAGAGTTCGACGTCGAAGCCGGCCTCGTGGATCCGGCGCACCCGCTCGGTGAACGGCAGTTCGGTGAAGACCATTTCGGCGCAGACAGCCAGGCGCATCAGAGGACCGCCGTCTCGTTGACGGCACCTGTGTTGACGGCGACCGGAGTGCCGCGCTTGACCGATTCGATGCAGGCCAGCGCCATGGCCAGCGCGCGGCGGGCGTCCGCTGCGCCGGGCGTGAGCGAGTACGCGGCCGACGACGGCGCCGTACCGTCCCGCCGCGCGCGCACGGAATCGGCGAAGTCGACGAGTTCGTCCGTGTAGGCCTGCCGGAAGAGCTCCACGTTTAGCCGCGGCGTATCGGCCGACATCCCGTCGGACGTGTAGCGGCGGGCCGCGGTTTCCGTGGCCCGCCCGGCCTGCACCAGGCCCTTGGAGCCGAAGACTTCCCCGCGGATGTCGTAGCCGTAGAGGGCGCTAAAGTTTGCCTCGGCCACGGCGATGGCACCGTTGCTGTAGCGGATGGTCACGACGGCCGTGTCCAGGAAGCCCTGGTCGCGCAGTCCGGGTTCCACCAACGCATCGGCGATGGCGTAGACCTCCACCGGTTCGGCACCTTCGTTGAACCAATTGAGGGTGTCGAAGTCGTGGATCAGGGTTTCCAGGAAGACGGTCCACGCCGGAACCCTGGCCGCATTGGGAATGCTTCCCGTGCCCGGATCCCTGGTCAGTGAGCGCAGCAGTTGCGGCGTCCCGACGGTGCCGGCGGCGAGGTCCTTTTTGGCGGCCTGGAAGTCCTCCGCGTACCGGCGGTTGAAGCCGATCTGGAAGTGCACGCCGGCGGCCTCCACGGCGGCCAGGGCGGCATCGAGCTCGTCGAGCCCCAGGCCGGCCGGCTTCTCGCAGAACACATGCTTCCCGGCGGCGGCAGCCTGGGCGATCAGCGTGGAGTGGAAGCGCGCCGGGCTTGCGATGATCACGGCATCGATCTCCGGGTCTGCCAAGATGTCGGCGGCGTCGGCCGTCACCTTGCCGGTGCCGAGGACGGAGGCAAGCGCCGCGGCGGACTCCACGTTGGGATCAGCGATGGCCGAAAGCTCGGCGCAGGGGACCCGACGGGCGATGCTCTCGGCGTGGAAGGCGCCCATCCAGCCCGAGCCGATGAGCCCGATCCGCACGGGCTGGGGAAGGTCGGTGGAATCCCGATTCAGGTAAGCCATGGGCTCGTCCTTTCAATTGTTGGCAACGGTGTGAGGGTGGTGCCGGTGCGCGGCCGCGGCTTCCAGGCCTAGCCTCGGCCTTGTCCCGGCAGGAGCTGGACGCTGGAGGCCGGCGCAGGAAGAGCAGGGCCGTGCCCGGTCGGGCGGGCCCTGCTCCCCCTTGCTGTTAGTAGGTCTTGCCGGTGGTCTGGGCCACCCCGGCGACCTCGCTCTGGACTTCCTTGACCACGTCGCCGTGGCCGCCGAGCTGTTCGAGTTCGTGGGCGAGTTCGGCGAGTTCGGCACCGCCGGCCATCTGCGCCGTGAGCTCGTCGAGGGTGATGTCCTTCTTGTCGTAGTAGCCGATCGACTTGCCGCGCTTGAGCAGCAGGAACCGGTCGCCGACGGGGAAAGCGTGGTGCGGGTTGTGGGTGATGAAGATGACGCCGAGGCCGCGGTCACGGGCCTGCAGGATGTAGCGGAGCACGACGCCGGACTGCTTCACGCCCAGCGCGGCGGTGGGCTCGTCCAGGATCAGGACCTTCGCGCCGAAGTACACGGCGCGGGCGATCGCGACGCACTGCCGCTCACCGCCGGAGAGCTGGCCGATGGGCTGCTCCACGTCGCGGAGGTCGATGCCCATCTCGGCGAGTTCCTTGAGCGTGATCTCCTTCATCTTCTCGACGTCCATGCTCTTGAACGGGCCGAAGCCGGACGTCAGCTCCGAACCGAGGAAGAAGTTCCGCCAGATCGGCATCAACGGCACCACCGCGAGGTCCTGGTAGACGGTGGCGATGCCGGCGTCCAGGGCGTCGCGGGGCGAGGAGAATTTGCGTTCCTCGCCCATAATGTTCAGGACCCCGGCGTCGTGCTGGTGCAGGCCGGCGATGATCTTGATCAGCGTGGACTTGCCCGCGCCGTTATCGCCCAGGACGCAGGTTACGCGGCCGTTGTCCACGGCCATCGTGACATCACTGAGGGCGATGATGTTGCCGTAGTGCTTTCCGACGCCCTCGAGGGAGAGCAGGTGCACGGGGGTGTGGGTGAGGGGGTCTGTTTCGTTCTGCAGCAATGTTTGCTGGTCGATCTCTTTGGCATTCATTTCCCGGTGCCCCTTACTTGAGTTCCGCGCGGCGCTTGACGATGAGGTTGACGATGGTGGCCAGCAGCAGCATCAGGCCCAGGAAGAACTTGAACCAGTCCGGGTTCCACTGCGCGTAAACGATGCCCTTGTTGGCCATACCGAAGATGAACGCGCCGATCGCGCCGCCAATGGCCGAGCCGTAGCCGCCGGTCAGGAGGCAGCCGCCGATGACCGCGGCGATGATGTAGAGGAACTCGTTGCCCACACCCTCACCGGACTGCACGGTGTCGAAGGCGAAGAGGTTGTGCATGCCCAGGATCCAGCCGCAGAACCCCACACCCATGAACAGGCCGATCTTGGTGGCCTTGACCGGAACACCCACGGCACGGGCGGCGTTCTCGTCACCGCCGACGGCGAAGATCCAGTTCCCCACCCGGGTCCGCATCAGCACCCAGGTGGCCACCGCGACGAGCGCGAACCAGATGAACACCGTGATCTTGACGTCGACGCCGCCGATGGTCACCGAGGAGGCGAACACCGCCCGGGCCGAGTCGAAGCCGTCCATGGCGGAGATGGATGGGGAGGACACCGAGCCGCCGATCAGGCGGGTCAGGCCCAGGTTCAGCCCGGTCAGCATCAGGAAGGTCGCCAGGGTCACAATGAAGGACGGCAGCTTAGTCTTCATCAGGATCCAGCCGTTGATGTAGCCGATTCCCACGGACACCACCAGGGCCAAGAGGACACCGACCCAGACGTTCGCGCTGAAGTACCAGCTGAACATCGACGCCGTCAGCGCCGACGAGATCACCGCGACGCCAGTGGAAAGGTCGAACTCCCCGCCAATCATCAGCAAGGACACCCCCACCGCCATGATCCCGATCGTGGAACTGCCGTACAGGATGGTGGCCAGGGCATTGGGCTGGGTAAACGTCGGGGAAATCGCCGCGAAGAAGACGAAGAGGACGATCGCACCCACCAGGGCGCCGACCTCGGGACGTCCGAGAAGCTTCTGGAACGGGCTGCGCTTGGCGACGCGCTCATCCGGCGCCGGTGACTTTGTCTTTGTCTGGGTCATGGTCATGATAGATCTCCTTGCTGCCGGGCCGGTGTGAGCCGGCCCGGCCAGCGGGCTGTTAGCGGATACCCTGCTCGGCGAACTTCAGGACATCGGCCGCATTTGACTTGTCGACGAGGCTCGGTCCGGTGAGGACCGCCTGGCCGCCGCCGACACTGAATCCGCCGCGCTTGTTCTGCCACAGCGCATCAACCGCGCCGTAGCCCTGCAGCCACGGCTGCTGGTCCACGGTGAACAGAACTGCACCATCCACGATCTTCTTGGCGAGATCTGCGTTCAGGTCGAAACTTGCAACCTTGGCAGAGCTGCCGGCGTCCGTGACCGATTTGAGGAGAGTCAGGGTGATGGGGGCACCGAGGCCGATGATGACGTCGGCGTCCTTGGTAGCCTGGAGCTTGGCCGTCGCGGTGGACTGGACGGAAGTCATGTCCTTGCCCTCGACGTAGAGGATCTCCGTTCCAGGCACCTTCGCCTTGACACCGGCGCAGCGCGCTTCAAGTCCGACGTGGCCCTGCTCCTGGATCACGCAGACCGGGCGTTTGAAGTTCTCCGCCGCGAGCCGCGTACCGACGGCCTGTCCGGCGAGCTGCTCGTTGGAACCGAAGTGCGTGAAAGCCCCCAGCTGGGTGGCGACAGACTCGCCGGCGTTGAGGCTGACGACCGGGATGCCCGCGTCGGTAGCCTTCTTCAGGGCGTCTTTTAGGGCTTCGGGCTTGGCGAGCGTGACTGCGATGCCGTCGACCTTCTGATCGATAGCCTGCTGGATCAGCTGGGCCTGACGCCCGGCTTCGGGATCGGACGTGTAGAGGAGCTCAACGTTGTCCTTCACCGATGCCTCCTCGGCACCCTTGCGAACGATGTCCCAGAAGGTGTCCCCTGCTGCGGCGTGGGTGATCAGAGCGATCTTCATCCGCTCCGTTGTGGCGACCTGGCCGCCGCCAGCCGCGTTGCCGGAATCCGCGGGTTTGCCGCCGGCGCTTGAACATGCACTCATTGCCAGCATCGGCACAACCGCCGCCACCAAGGTCGCCTTGCGCCAGGAAAATTTAACCATCGTGAATCTCCTTTGATTTCAGCTCCGGGCTGCTACCTTGCAGCCGCCGGAATAATGCCTACTTCGATCATGGTGACTTAGCTCACCCATGTCAATAGTTTGTCCTGACATTAGAATGTAATCACGTAATTATGGTGATTACCGGCGTAAAGAACCACGATGTTCCGGGCGCTTCCAGGGTGGCCGCGGCCCAAGAGCGACGACGACGGCAGCCCGGGGGCCGCCGTCGTCGTTAGTTCCACCATGCCATCGTGGCCGCTAGGCCCGCTGGAGTTCCACGCTTTCCCGCTCGCTGTCTGCACCGGCGACGCCGGTTCCGGTCGTGCCGCCGGGGCGTCCGGCGTCGGGCCGCTTCGCAGCGGCCGCCGCGAACACCATGACCCCCAGACCCAGCAGGGTGATCCCGGCCCCGGCCCAGATGGGTGAGGTGTAGCCCAGGCCGGCGGTGATGGTCACGCCGCCCATCCACGCGCCGAGCGCGTTGCCCACATTGAAGGCTCCGATGTTGGCGCCGGACGCCAGGGTGGGGGCGGTCGTGGCGTACTTCATGACGCGCATCTGCAGCCCGGGGACCGTGGCGAAGCCGAAGCCGCCCAGCAGCACCATGGAGGCGATGGTCATCGGCTGGTTGCCCGCGGTGAGGGCGAAGACCACGAGGACGACCACCAGCACGGCGAGCGCCACGAGCAGGGTGCGGTCCACGTTCCGGTCCGCCGCCTTGCCGCCCACAGTGTTGCCGATGAAGAGGCCCACGCCGAAGAGGATGAGCAGCCACGGGACGGTGGAGGCGGAGAACCCGGTGACCTCGGTGAGGGTGAAGGCGATGTAGGTGAAGGCGCCGAACATGCCGCCGTAGCCCAGGATGGTGACCAGGATGGAGAGCCAGACCTGCCCGGAGCGGAAGGCGCGGAGCTCCCCGCGCAGGCCGCCGGGGGCTACCTCCCCTGACCCTGTTTTGGGGACCAGGGTCAAAATGCCCACGAGGGAAATGATGCCGATGCCGGTGATCGCCCAGAAGGTGGACCGCCAGCCGGCGGCCTGTCCCAGCATGGTGCCGAAAGGAACGCCCAGGACGTTGGCCGCCGTGAGCCCGGTGAACATAATGGCGATCGCGCCGGCTTTTTTGGTGGGGGCGACCATGCTGGCGGCGACCACCGCGCCGATGCCGAAGAAGGCGCCGTGCGCGAGCGCGGCGATGATGCGGCCGATCATCATCAGCGAATAGTCGGGCGCAATGGCGGAGACCAGGTTGCCGGCGATGAACAGCACCATCAGCACGGCCAGGACGGGCTTGCGCTCGAAGCGCGTCACGGCGGCGGTCAGGAGCAGGGCCCCGACGACGACGGCGAGCGCGTAGCCGGAGATGAGCCAGCCCGCCGTGGCCTCGCTGACCTGGAAGTCTGCGGCCACCTCAGGCAGCAGGCCCATGATGACGAACTCGGTGAGTCCGATCCCGAATCCGCCGAGGGCGAGTGCTATCAGGCCGATTGGCATGGTGGAGCTCCTTCAAAACTGTACGGAAAGAAATGCGAAGCGTAAGCTATTAGTTGCAGACGCGTTATTTATTGTTGCACAAGCAACTATACCGCGCAAACAACTAATTTGTGGGCTGTCTGCGTTCCGGAGCCTTCCGGGGCGGGCGGGCTGATCTGAAGGGAAGAACTGATGGGCATCAAGGACGACGCCGTCGAGGTCCGGGCGCAAGGCTGGCGGACCCTGGCGGCCCTGCACGGACTGATCGAGGCGGAGCTGGAGCGCTCGCTGCAGGCTGTGGCGCAACTGTCCGTCGTGGAGTACACCGTGCTGGATGCGCTGAGCCGCCAGGACGGCTGGCACATGCGGATGCAGCAGCTGGCGCGCGCCACCGCGCTGAGCGCCAGCGCCACCACACGGCTGGTCAACCGGCTGGAGGACCGCGGGCTGTTGACCCGGATCCTGTGTGCCGATGACCGCCGCGGGATCTACACCGAACTCACGCCTAGCGGCATCAAACTGCTGGAAGAGGCCCGGCCCAGCCATGACGCCACGCTGGAGCGGGCGCTGGCCGAGGCGCAGGAGGTGCCGGAACTGGCGCCCCTGGTCTCTGCGCTGCCGACGCTGCACGCGCACGTGTAGCGCCGCCGCCCGGCTACCGGAAACGAACAAAGCCCTGCCCCGCGTGGAAACGCGGGGCAGGGCTTTGTGCTGGTAAGGCTACGCGCTGACGGGCTGCTTGGCCCCAGCGTTCTTGAAGTAGTGCTCCAGGTCTTCCAGGCTTTTGTCCTTGGTTTCCGGGACCACGCGTTTCACCCAGACGATCGCTGCCAGCTGCATGGCCACGAAGATGAAGAACGTCATGGAAACACCGATCCAGGCGACCATCTGCGGGAAGAAGAAACCGATCAGGAAGTTGATCATCCACAGCACGAACACGCAGATGCCCATGCCGATGCCGCGGACGTGCATCGGGAAGATTTCGGACATCGTCAGCCAGGTCACGGTGCCGATGCAGGACTGCATGGAGGCCAGGAAGGTCACCATGAACAGCAGCACCAGATAGCCGCGGAGCGTGCTTTCCGGGATCAGCATCGAAATGAGGCCGATGGCCAGCAGCGAGGACGACGTCCCGATCAGGCCGACGATCAGCATGGACTTTCGACGGACCCGTGTCATCAGGGACATGCCTACGATGACGGCGACCACCGAGGTGACGCCGTTGACCACGTTGGCAATCAGTGCGCCCTGATCCCCGAAGCCTGAGCTGGAAAGTATCGAGGTTCCGTAGTACATGATGGCGTTGACGCCGCTGATCTGGTTGATGACCGCCATGCCCAGACCCACCACAAAGATCCTGCGGATCCACGGCACCGTGAGGTCGCGGAACGTTCCGAGCTTGGATTGGTAGTCCTCCCGGGCCGCCTGCCGCACCTCATCGAATTCCGTTGAGACATCAGCCGAGGCGCGGGTCTTGCGCAGGACTTCGAGAACCTCGCCGAAGCGTCCGGCCGATGCCAGCCAGCGGGGGCTTTCAGGCAGGACCAGCATTCCGAACCAGAGCACCACGGCCGGAAGGGTGGCGATGACCAGCATCCAGCGCCACACATGGGAGGCCTCGGGGAAGGCGTTGCCCAGGACGGCGTTGAACGTAAAGGCCAGGAACTGCCCCGTGACGATCATGAGCTCGTTCTGCGTGACGATCCGCCCGCGTTGGGCAGCCGGCGACATTTCCGCGAGGTACACGGGCACGATCACCGAAGCCCCGCCGACGGCCAGGCCAAGGACGGTCCGGGCCAGCACCAGCAGCTCCGTTGTGGGGGCGAGGGAACAAGCGACGGTGGAGACGGCGAAGATGAGTGCCAACGCCATGATGGTCTTGCGGCGGCCGAAACGGTCGGACAGCCGGCCGGCGGTAATGGCACCGAAGGCCGCACCGAACAGCAGGGTCGAGGTGACCAGGCCTTCAGTCAGCGGCGTCAGCCCGAGGTCGCGCTGCATGAACGGCAGGGCGCCGTTGATGACGCCGGTGTCGTAGCCGAAGAGCAGGCCGCCGAAGGTCGAGAACAGCGCGACCCGCCGCATGTATCCCTTGGGATTCGCGGGAGCACCGCCGGGGCCGCCCCCGGTCCGCGTGGAAGTGCTGGTGAGGGTGTTTTCTGTTTTCTGCATAGGGCGGCCGCTACCGTGCTTTTTCGATGTAGTTGTTCATCGTGTCCAGCTGGTAGCGGGAGACCTCGGCGGCGTTGTCGTCCTCGGCGAAGACGCTGGAGACCATCACGGTGTCCTCCCGGTCGAGGAAGCCGATTTCCTTGAGACCGCCGAAGAACTCGTCCCAGTTGACGTCGCCGTCGCCGATTTTCAGGTGCTGGTGCACCCGGACCGGGTTGCCGGGCGGGTTGGTGATGTAGCGCAGCCCGTGCGAGGCGTGGTGGTCCATGGTGTCGGCGACGTGGACCAGGCGGAGCTTGTCCCCCGCGGCACGCATGATGTCCAGCGGCGCGTTCTGCATGTGGAAACTGTGCGAGGCTACGTAGACCAGGCCGACGTTCTTGGAGTTCAGCCCGCGGATCACCCGGATCGCGGCCAGGCCCTCCTCGACGAAGTCGTCCGGGTGCGGGTCGATCAGCAGGTCGATGCCTTCCCGCTCGATGATCGGCAGCAGTTCCTCCATGGAGCGGTAGAACGCGCGCTCGGATTCCTCGGCCTTTTCCGGGCGTCCGCTGAATTCGGTGTTCATGGTGCTGACGCCGAGGTCCACGGCGATCTGGATGGCACGCTTCCAGTAGCGGACGGCCGCTTCGCGGGCATCCTCGTCCGGGCCGGACCAGCGCAGCACCGGCAGCACCGAGGCGATTTCGATCCCGGCGTCCTTGCAGGCCTTGGCCAGCTGGCCCACCAGTTCGTCATCGGCCTTGGGGTGGTTGTAGAACGGGATGAGGTCGGCGTGCGGGGTCATCTGCATGTACTTGTAGCCGAGGTCCGCCACCACCCGGGGAAATTCGAGCAGGCTGTGCGAGTGGTGGAAGGGCGTTGGATCAAGTGCGATTTTCACTTCAAAACTCTCCATGGTGGATCAGTCAGGTTGTGCGTGGGACCGGACGGAACGGGAAGGAGGCCGGAACCTCCTTCCCGTTCTTCCTAGTTGTAAAGGGCGGGCTTGGCGTTCAGCTTCACGGCGACCTTTTCGCCGTTCTTCTGCGCCTCGACGCCGGCCTCGCAGCAGGCGGCGGTGGCGTACCCGTCCCAGGCCGTCGGGCCGCCGATTTCACCGCGCAGGGCGGCGTCCACCCAGGACTGGATTTCGACGTCGTACGCGGCACCGAAGCGTTCCTCGAAGCCGGGGGTGACGTTTCCGCCCCAGCGGCCGTTGCTGCGGGTGTACGGGCCCTGGTCCCCGCCGATGCTGACGATGCCGTCCTCGAAGGAGGCCTGCGTGGCCACCTCGTAGCCGAACTTGGCGTTGACGTAGATTTCGACGTCGGCCAGTACACCGGATTCGGTCTCGATCAGCACGTGCTGCGGGTCGTGCTGGCCGGCCGGGGCGTTCCGGGTGGCCTTGCCGAGGCGGACCTGGACGGAGGTGATTTCCTCGCCGGTGAAGTAGCGGATCGCGTCGAATTCGTGGACCACGGAGTCGTTGATCAGCATCTCGTTGGTGAAGCCGGCGGGCGTGGTCGGGTTGCGGTGCTGGTGGTGCAGCATCAGCAGCTCGCCGAGTTCGGAGCTCCGGATAATGTCGCCGAGGGCGGCGTATTCGGCGTCGAAGCGGCGCATGAAGCCGACCTGGATGCGCTGGTGGCCCAGCTGTTCCTCGGCCTGGACGATCTTCCAGGCAGACGCGGCGTCCGGGGTGAGCGGCTTTTCGCAGAGGATCGGGATGTCCTTGGCGATCGCCTTGAGCAGGATGTCCTCGTGCAGGAAGCCCGGGGTGGCGATCAGCACGGCGTTGACGTCGCCGTTGTTGAGGGCCTCGTCGGCGTCGGCCAGGGCGACTGCGCCCGGGATGCCTTCGATGGCGGCCTGCGCGCGGGCGAGGTCGACGTCGACGACGGCGGCAACTTCCGCGCCGTGGATGCGGGTGTTGAGCCGCTGGATGTGGTCTGCGCCCATACGGCCGGCGCCGATGACAGCAACGCGGAGGGTCTTGGTCATGGTCTTGTCCTCAGTTCTGGTTGACGTCTAGTTGACGGCGGTGCGGGAGCCGCAGGAAAGCAGGTAGTTGCGGGTGCGTTTGGCGATCGGCATCGGGACGTCGAAGGCTACGGGGTACATGTCCTGTTCCACGATGCCAAAGATTGGCCGGTTCAGCGCCTCGACGGCGTCGATGACGGCACGCAGGTCCGGCAGGCCGTTCGGCGGTTCGGTCATCACACCGGCCAGGTTCGCGGCGGCCCAGGTCATGTTCTCCTCGTTGACCTTCCTGAGGATGTCCGGGTTGATCTGTTTGAGGTGCAGGTAGCCGATCCGGTCCGGGTAGTTCTTGATCAGCTCCAGGCTGGAAGCGCCGCAGTACTCGGCGTGCCCGGTGTCCAGGCACAGATTGAGGTACTTGCTGTCCGTGGCGGCGAGCAGGGTCTCGATATCCTCCTGCGCGCCGACGTGGGAGTCCGCGTGGGAGTGGAACTGCTGCTTCAGGCCGAAGTCCTCCAGCAGGGTCTTGCCGAGGCGGTTGTGCCCGGCGAAGAGGTCGGCCCAGGCCTTGTCGGTGAGCTCGCCGCTTTCCACCGCCTCGCCGGTGACGTCGTCGCGCCACATCGCGGGGATGACCACGATGTGTTCCCCGCCCATCGCGGCGGTGAGTTCGGCGACCCGGCGGGCCGGTTCCCAGGCGGTGTCCCACTGGTCCAAGCCGCGGTGGAAAGCGGTGAAGACGGTGCCGGCCGTGATCTGCAGGTCGCGGGCCTTGAGCTCCTCGGCGAGCCGTGCGGGGTCGGTAGGGAGGTAGCCGTAGGGGCCGAGTTCGATCCACTTGTAGCCGGATTCGGCGACTTCGTCGAGGAACCGTTCCCACGGGGTCTGCTTGGGATCATCCGCGAACCAGACGCCCCAGGAGTCCGGCGCGGTGCCGATGATCAGCTTGTTCTCAGTCATTGCCATTCCTTTTCATCGATTGCTCCGCAGGTGCCGTTTTGGACGCTCAAAACGGCGGTTACGGAGCAGTCGATGGTGGGTAGTAGGGTCGCCTAGTTGGACGGGAAGTTGTAGGAGGCGCCGGAGGCGTGGGTGGGTTCGGGCCAGCGTGAGGTGACCACCTTGCCTCGGGTGTAGAAGGACACACCCTCGGGACCGTACATGTGCTTGTCGCCGAAGAGTGAGGCCTTCCAGCCGCCGAAGGAGTGGTACGCCACCGGCACAGGCAGCGGCACGTTGATGCCGATCATGCCCACGGTGACGGAGCGCTGGAACTTGCGGGCGTTGGCGCCGGAGGAGGTGAAGATGGCGGTGCCGTTGCCGTAGGGGTTGGCGTTGATCAGCGCGATGCCGGCGTCCAGGTCCTCGACGCGGACGACGACGAGGACGGGTCCGAAGATTTCCTCGCTGTAGGCGGTCATTTCGGTTTTGACGTGGTCCAGGACGGTGGGGCCGACCCAGAAGCCGTCCTCGTGGCCGGGGACGACGAGGTCGCGGCCGTCCACCACCAGCGCGGCTCCGGCGGCTTCCGCTTGGGTGACGATCTTCACGATGCGGTCTTTGGAGGCCGGGGTGATGACCGGGCCCATTTCGGCGTCGGGGACGGTGCCGTTGTTGACCTTGACGGCGAGGGCGCGCTCTTCGACCTTCTTGACCAGCAGGTCGGCGGCCTCGCCGACGGCGACGGCGACCGAGATGGCCATGCAGCGTTCCCCGGCGGAGCCGAAGGCGGCGGCGGCGAGGTGGTCGGCGGCGTTGTCGAGATCGGCGTCGGGCATGATGATGGCGTGGTTCTTCGCCCCGCCCAGGGCCTGGACGCGCTTGCCGTGTTTGGTGGCGGTCTGGTGGACGTACTGGGCGATCGGGGTGGAGCCGACGAAGGAGATGCCGTCCACGTCCGGGTGGGTGAGGAGGCCCTCGACGGTTTCCTTGTCACCGTGCAGGACCTGGAAGACGCCGTCGGGCAGGCCCGCGTCCTTCCACAGCGTGGCCAGCAGCATCGAGGCGGAGGGGTCCCGCTCGGAGGGCTTGAGAATGAAGGCGTTGCCCGTGGCGATCGCCATCGGCGCCATCCAGAGCGGCACCATGACAGGGAAGTTGAACGGGGTGATGCCGGCGACGACGCCGAGCGGTTCGCGGAAGGAGAAGACGTCGATGCCGGTGGAGACCTGGTCCGAATAGTCGCCCTTGAGCAGCTGCGGGATGCCGCAGGCGAATTCGATAACCTCCAGGCCGCGGCCGATCTCGCCCTTGGCGTCGGAGAGGACCTTGCCGTGCTCGGCAGTGATCAGTTCGGCGAGCTCGTCGACGTGGGCGGCGACGAGCTCGCGGAACTTGAACAGCACGGCGGTGCGCTTGGCGAGGGAGATGTCGCCCCAGCTGTCAGCGGCGGCGCGGGCGGCGGCGACGGTGGTGTCCAGGTCCGCCCGGTTGGCCAGCCGCAGCTGCGCGGAGACGGCGCCGGTGGCGGGGTTGTAGACCGGCTGGGTGCGGTCACCTTCGCCGGCGGACTCGGCGCCGTTGATGAAGTGCCGGATGGTCTTGGTGGTGGTGAGGGTGCTCATGGGAATGTCCTTGGGGTTGGTATCTGGGGTGGCTTCGGGGGCCGGGGTCAGCCGAGCAGCTTGCGCTGGCAGCTCTTGTGGTCGACGTAGGTCTGGAAGGCCTGCTTCGTGGAGTCGAGCTCGGAGACCTGGGAGACCGGGACGTCCCACCAGGACTCGGAGCTGGGAGCGTCCAGCAGCGGATCGGATTCCACGTGGATGACGATCGGGCCGCCGCGTTCGGGGGCCGCCTTGGCGTCGCGGACGGCCTGTTCGAGCTCCGCGATGACCTTCTCCCCTGGTGCGATCCGGATCACCTTCACGCCTAGGCTCTCGGCATTCAGGGCCAGGTCCACGGGAAGCCGGTCGCCGTCGTCGAAGCTGTGGTGTTCCTCGTCGAGGGCGCGGTACTGCGTGCCGAAGCGCTGCGAACCGAGGGATTCGGAGAGCGAGCCGATCGAGGCGTAGCCGTGGTTCTGGATCAGGACCACGATCAGCTTGATCCGTTCGGCGACGGCGGTGACCAGTTCGGTGTGCATCATCAGGTAGGAACCGTCCCCCACCATCACGACGACGTCGCGCTGCGCCCCGCCTCTTGCGGCTTCTGCCAGCGCCGCGCGCTTAACGCCGAGGCCGCCGGGGATTTCGTAGCCCATGCAGGAGTAGGCGTATTCGACGTGGTAGCCGAACGGGTCCCGGACCCGCCACATCTTGTGCAGGTCACCTGGAAGGGACCCCGCGGCGCAGATGACCACGTCCTGGGCGTCCATGGCCCGGTGCGTGGCGCCGATGATCTCGTTCTGGGCCGGCAGCGGGGTGAAGCGGGTGTCGAATGCCTCGTCCACGGTGGCGTCCCAGCGGGTCTTCTCGGCCGCGATCCGCTGTTCCAGGTCCGCACCGATCCGGTAGCCGCCGAGGGCCTGGTTCAGCTTGACCAGGGCCTTGCGGGCGTCCGCGACGATTGGCAGGGAGGTGCCGTGCTTGTAGGCGTCGATCGCGGCGACG
Organism: Pseudarthrobacter sp. MDT1-56; assembly: GCF_059383555.1. NCBI lineage: Bacteria > Bacillati > Actinomycetota > Actinomycetes > Micrococcales > Micrococcaceae > Pseudarthrobacter > Pseudarthrobacter sp. MDT1-56. Next base: position 95,651 of record NZ_JBWZCK010000005.1, on the reverse strand, counting down.
TTGATGTTGATGAACTTCACCTCCGGGTTCTGGAACGCGGTCCGCGACGCGGTGGTGAAGTCCTCGTAGCGGGTGCCGATGCCGATAATGAGGTCCGCGTCGGCGGCGATGGCATTCGCCGCCGTCGTGCCGGTGGAGCCGATCGCGCCGAGCGAGAACTTGTGGTCCCAAGGCAGGACGCCGACGCCGGCCTGGGTGTTGCCGACCGGGATGCCGGTCAGCTCGACGAACTTCGCGAGCTCCTCGTTGGCGTAGGCGTAGAGGACGCCGCCGCCGGCGATGATGAGCGGGCGCTTGGCGGCGCGGATGGCGTCGGCGGCGCGGCGGATGTCCTCGTCGTCGGCGTCCGGGCGGCGGATCCGCCATTCGCGTTCGGCGAGGAATTCCTCGGGTACGTCAAAGGCCTCGGCCTGGACGTCCTGGGGCAGCGAGATGGTCACGGCGCCGGTCTCGGCCGGGTCCGTCAGCACCCGCAGGCCGTGGTGGAACGCGGAGAACAGCTGCTCGGGCCGGGAGACGCGGTCGAAGAACTTGGACAGCGGACGGAAGGCGTCGTTGACGGTGATGTCGTAGCCGTGGGGCTGTTCGAGCTGCTGCAGGACGGGGTCCGCGGCGCGGGTGGCGAAGGTGTCGCTCGGCAGCAGGAGCACGGGCAGCCGGTTGGTGGTGGCCAGCGCGGCGCCGGTGAGCAGGTTCGAGGAACCCGGGCCGATCGAGGTGCTGATCGCGAAGGTCTGGCGGCGGCGGGTGTGCCGGGCGTAGCCGACGGCCTGGTGGGCCTGGGCCTGCTCGTTCCGGCCCTGGTAGTACGGCATGATCGTGGGATCGAGCTGCTGGTACTGCTTGAGGGCCTGGCCGACGCCGGCGACGTTGCCGTGGCCGAAGATGCCGAAGGTGCCCGGGATCAGCCGTTCCCGGAAGTCCTGGCCGCCGATCGAATCGACGGTGTACTGCTGGGACAGGTATTCGACGACCGCCTGCGCGACGGTCATTCTGCGTGTTCCTGAGGCAGTTTTCATAACCATGGGATGTTACTCCGATACTTCTGCTGCGCGGGTGGATGCGGTGTGGTGCAGCAGCGAGGCGGCGGTTGCCACGGCCCCGGCCACGTCGCCGTCGTGCGGGTAGAGCAGGGTCCGGCCGACGGTCAGGCCCTGGACGCCCGGCAGCGCGAGGGCTGCTTCCCAGCTCGCGAAGACGTCGTCCTGGCTGCTGTCCGGGTCGCCGCCGAGGAGCACGGTGGGCATGGTGGTGGCCGCCATGACACGTTCCATTTCGGCCACCACCGGGAGCTTCATCCAGGTGTAGGCGCTGGTGGAGCCAAGGCCCTCGGCGATCGCGACGGATTTGATGACGGCGTTGGTGGAGAGGTCGTTGCGGACCTTGCCGTTCTCCCAGACGGACAGGAACGGCTCCACCATCGCGATGAGCTTGCGCCGGGCGAGCGAATCGATCGCCTTGGCGGTCGCTTCCAGGGTGGCGACGGTGTCCGGGTCGCCGAGGCAGATGCGGGTGAGCATCTTGCCACCATCGGCTCCCAGCGCTTCGAGCGCGGCAGCAGTGTGCCCCGTGAAGCGGTCATCGAGTTCATTCACCATGCCGGTGAGCCCGCCGCGGTTCATCGAGCCGAAGAGCAGTTTGCCGTCCAGCGCCCCGAGCAGGAGCAGGTCGTCCATGATGTCCGGGGAGGCCAGCACGCCGTCGACGTCGGGGTTTGCCAGGGCGATCTGCAGGCGGTCCAGGAGCTGGCGGCGGTCGGCCATGGCTACAGGGTCGCTGCCGACGGCGAGCGCGCCGCGGGCCGGGTGGTCGGCGGCGACGATGAAGTTCTGTTTGCCGGCCTTCACGCCGGGGTGGCGGCGGCGGGCCTTCGCGGCGCGGGCGACCGCGTCGGGATCCTCGAGCCGGGTGATGCTCAGGTGTTCGTAGCGGCGGGGATCATCGTCCACCGCAACGGTGGCGGCGGCGGGGTTGACACTCACAGTGTTGCTCCTTCGGTGGCGTAGGTGCCCGGCACGAGGCGGCCGCGTTCGGCGAGCAGACCGGTGACTTCCTCTGGCGTCGGCATCGCATCGGCACAGGACAGCCGGGAGGCGACGAGCGCGCCGGCGGCGTTGGCGAAGTCGAGGACCTGGGCGAGCGGCCAGCCGGAGAGCAGCCCGTGGCAGAACGCTCCGCCGAAGGAGTCGCCGGCACCCAGGCCGTTGATGGTTTCCACCGGTACCGGGGCGGAGACGACGCGTTCGGTGCGGGTCTTGGCCATCACGCCTTCCGGGCCGAGCTTGACGACGGCGATCTCGACGCCGGCCGCGAGCAGCCGGTCCGCCTGTTCGTCCGGGGTGCCTTCGCCAACGGCGACGGCGCATTCCTTGTCATTGCCGATGGCCACGGTGACGTGTGGGAGGATCCTGGCGACCTGTTCCCGGGCTTCGGCTTCGGAGGCCCAGAACATCGGCCGGTAGTCGAGGTCCAGGATGGTGAACTGGCCGGGCTTCAGCCCGGTACGGGGCCGGGCCTCGTGGGCCGTGAGGTGGGCGGTCCGGCTGGGTTCCTGGCACAGTCCGGTGACCGTCGACCAGAAGATTCCGGCGTCCCTGATGGCGTCCAGGTCCAGCTCCTCGGCCTTGACCTGCAGGTCCGGGGCCGTGGGAAAGCGTCCGTAGAAGTAGAGCGGAAAGTCCTCGGGCGGCTTGATCGCGCAGAACGTGACCGCCGTGGGCCATTCCTTGACCGCGGTGACGAAGGAATCGTCCACGTTGAACTTGCGCAGTTCGCGGTGCAGGTAGTTGCCGAACGCGTCGTCGCCGGTGCGGGTGATGACAGCGCTGCGGCGGCCGTGGCGGGCGGCCGCGACCGCCACGTTGGACGGTGATCCGCCAAGGTACTTTCCGAAGGACGTGACATCCTCCAGATCCACCCCGATGTCGTTCGGGTAGATATCAACGCTGATGCGCCCGATCGTGAGCAGTTCGTGGGTCACGGTGATCGCGGACCTTTCTGGTGTGAACTCGGTACCTTTGCGCAGCCTGAGCTTCGGTGCTTAGGAAGCCGGCGTGAGCCGGGCCACATCCACTACTCTGCCCTAGAATCTATGTACTGTCAAAGGTTTGTACTGACATATTTACAACATGACACAGAAGGCCTGAATGGCCCTGCGGCGCAGCCGGTTTGGCGGGCCGCAGGCGCGCCCCGCGGGCTACTTGCTGGGGACGTCGAGCTCGCCGGTGACGTACTGTGCCCGGCCGAATCCGAAGGACCAGTCCCCCGCAGTGTTCTCGACGTAGCCAATGAAGACATCCTCGCCGGCGACCTCGATGGCGGCCAGCTTCTCCGCGATGGCGGCAAACAGGGACTGCTTGGCCTCCTGGCTCCGCCCGGCCTGGGTGAAAATCTGGATCATCACCACTTCCGGCGTCCGCTCGAAGCCGAGGCCGGCATCCTGGGCCAGGATCTGCCCCGCGGGGTGTTCGGTCAGGACGTGGAAGTAGTCCCGCTCCGGAATGCCATATTCGGCCACGATGGCGTGGTGGATTCCCCGACTGAGCGCCTGGAGCTGCTCCGGGGTCCGGCCCTGGTTGACGTCGATTCGCACGAGAGGCACTCGCCACTCCTTCATTAGTTTGTCCTGACATACTAACAAAGTTTGGACCGACGAGGCAACAGCAAACAGCAACGCGGGGTCACCTCGCGCCGATCCCGGGGTGTGGGATGGGCGCGAGGTGACCCCGCGTTGTTTTATCGGGAGCCGGTATGGCTAGCCGGTGAAGGCGGACCTCCGGGCCGTTCCGTCGTAGCCGCCGGCAGGGGCCTTCAGCCCGTAAATCCCGCCGATGGTCGGCGCGACGTCCGCGGTCCGGGCGGCTTCGGAGGACGCCGATCCCTTCAGCACCAGCGGGCTGCCGCCGGAGACGAAGAACGGAATTGGCTCCGTGGCGGGGTGCCCGTGGTTGCCCGGGATGGGGTTGGACGCCACGTACGGGTCGGAGAAGCGCCAGCCGGCGCGGCAGTAGGCGACCAGGTCTCCAGCCTCGTCGCCCAGCCGGAGGTCTGACGGCTTGTTGACCGAAAGCACGCCCTCATGCGCTCTCACCAACTGTTCGACGGCGGCCAGTCCGGCTGAGCGGTCCGGTTCGGGGCCGGTCCAGTAGAGCAGGTCCGCGCCGCCGTTCTGGGCAATCGTGATGTTCGACTGCAGCTCCGGACGGGATTGGAGGATGAGGTTTATCGAGATGAGGTTGCTGGGGATGGACCAGTCCATGGAATGGTCGGCGAGCACCATCACCACGCTGGACCCCCATTTGCCGGTGTTCTTGAGGTGGTCGATGAAGCGGCCCACCTGCAGGTCCGTGTCCGCCAGGGCGGTCTCACGCGCCGCCCGCAGCGTGGTTCCGGAAACGTCCGAGTGGCCCACGCGGTCGACGTCGCCCAGGTTGGTGAAGACGAAATCAGGGTCCGGGCCGCTCACCATCGCCAGCAGCGCGTCCATGGTAGCGGCGTCGGGCGCGTGTCCGGTCACCGGCAGCAGCGGCCGGGGTTCCCATCGGTAGCTGGCGCGGGAGCCGAAGATGCCGTAGAGGTACTTCTTGCTGAGCACCGATCCGGTCGTGAGCCCGCGCTCCTGCAGCCGCTCCAGGAGGGTGGGGAAGTGCAGGTCGGTGGACCGGTCGAGGTCGCGGACCATCCCTTCGTCCCGGTCGAAAATCGAGTTGGCGGGAACGCCTGAGCGGTCCGGGCGGACCCCGGTCATCATCATGACGTGGTTGGGAATGGTCTCCATCACGGGCAGGGACCGTGCCGCGGGAAAGTTGGTGCCTGCATCGCGCAGTGCGGCCAGCCTCGGCGTCAGGGCGGGCGTGATCTCGTCGGGGCGGCAGCCGTCCACCACCAGGACGTAGCTCCGGGTCCGCCCGGCGGCCGGCGCGGCCCAAGCGGTGCCTGGCGCGGCGGAAAGGGCGACGGCAGCCCCGCCGGCGGCGGCCAGCTGCAGGAACTGCCGGCGTCCGGGCGTTGAAGGCCTGTTGCCCGCGGGCGGGCCCTGTTGCGGTGAACGGCTCATTGGAGTCCTCCCTGCGTTTGCGCGACCTTGCCGGTATTGGCTTGAACATTGAATGATGTGGACAGGGTGGCGCCTGAGCCGGCGGAGGTGCGTTCGGCGAGGACGTACCAGTCCATCCGAACGCCTGCGGCGGTCACGTCAAGGACGGAGTAGCCGTGCGAGTCAAAGTCCAGGTATTTCACGTGCGGGTTGGCCGCCTTGATGGCGTTCTCCACGGCGACGGATCCGGTCCGGGGCGGAACGTTCAGGATGTCGTCGAGGTTGTCGCTCGTGACGGAGGTGCAGACGAGTTCGGTGGCCACGGAGTCGCCGGTGGCCGGGTAGCTGGCGGGATCCGCGGGGATGTCGCAGGCCCAGCCGGAGTGGATGTCGCCGGTGAGGAACACGGTGTCCTTGACGGCGTTATCGCGCAGGTGGCGGACCACGCGGTTCCGGTCCACTTCGTAGCCGTCCCACTGGTCCACGTTGTAGGGCACGCCGTTGATGGTTGTCCCGCCCATCAGCTTTTGCACACCGGCCAGCTCTGCGGTGCTCAGGGTCGAGGGAACGCGGACGGGCGCAATCATGACGGGGTTGCCCACGAGCTTCCACTGCGGGCCCGTGGACGTGAGGTTGTCCAGCAGCCAGTCCATCTGGTCGGCGCCCGTGATGGTGCGGTCGGGGCTGCTGACGGAGGTATCCGCACCGTTGGCGGCCTGCTGGTCCCGGTAGGAGCGCAGGTCCAGCATGGACAGGCTGGCCAGGGAGCCGAAGTCCAGGCGGCGGTAGAGCTGGCCGCCCGGCTCGTAGCGCACGGGCATCCACTCGGCGTACGCCTGGTGCGCGGCGGCGAAGCGCTCGCTCCAGAGGCCTTCAACGCCCGGGGTGTGGTTTTCGGCGCCGTCCTGCCAGGCGTCGTTGGCCGATTCGTGGTCGTCCCAGGTCACGATGAACGGGGCCGCAGCGTGCAGCGCCTGAAGGTCGGGGTCGGTTTTGTACTGGGCATGACGGCGGCGGTAGTGCCCCAGCTTGGTCATCTCGAAAGCCGGATCGTGGGGACGGACCACCACGTCGCGGGACTGGTAGTCGCCGGGCGCGTATTCGTAGAGGTAGTCACCCAGGTGGAGGACGGCGTCGAGGTCGCCCCGTGCGGCCAGGTGGCGGTAGGAAGAGAAGTATCCTGCCTGCCAGTTCGCGCAGGACACCACCCCGAATTTCAGCCGGTCCACCACCGCCCCCGCGGCCGGTGCGGTCCGGGTGCGGCCCACGGGTGAGATCTCCTGCCCGAGGCTGAACCTGTACCAGTAGCTCGTGGCGGGCAGCAGTCGGCCTGCCACGACCTTGACGGTGTGGTCGCGGGCCGGGCCGGTGGAGGCGGTACCGCGGGCCACCACTTTCGTGAACGCTGCATCGGCGGATATTTCCCATCGGACGGAAACGTCCGGGCCGGCACCGCTGCCAGGTAGTGATTCCGGGGTGGGCGTGACGCGGGTCCACAGCAGCACGCTCCCCGGCATGGGATCTCCTGAGGCGATCCCGTGGCCAAAGAGACCGCTTTGGGAGGCTGAAAACGCGTCCGCGGGAGCGCTGGTGGCCAGGGTTCCGGCCACGGCGGCGACTCCTGCTGAACGAAGTACTTGACGACGAGTAAAGGTAGTCATGCCTTCCAGTATCCGGATGATTCCGTCACGAACCGGCAGTTCCGCCCGCAGTTAACCGCACATTCGCCAAGAGTTATCCGTGCCGCAGTGCCCATTTCCGCCGTCTGAGCGATAGACCCTTGCCCCGCTGCGGGTCCCGTTATATGCTTAAACAACCACAAGGTTGATCAATCGCTAGATTGATTACACGGCAGGGGCGGGGAGGTGGGGTGAGGCACCCAGTGGACGAACGCGACGACGAACAGCTCAACGCAGCCTTCCTGGCCCTCGCCGACCCGGTCCGCCGCCGCATCATCTCCCGGCTCAGCCGGGGTCCGGCCACCGTGAACGATTTGGCGGAACCTTTCGCGATCACCAAGCAGGCGGTCTCGAAACACATCCAGGTCCTCGAGCAGGCGCAGCTCGTCACGCGCACCCGTGACGCCCAGCGCCGGCCCGTGCACCTGAACCCCGCACGGCTGGAGGCGCTCACCGCATGGATCGACCAGTACCGGCTGGTCCGCGAGGAGCAGTTCCGCAGCCTGGACGCCGTGCTCCAATCAAACGCCGCGGCACGCGGCACGCAGGCAAAGGACTCATCATGACCAACGCCCTGAAACTCAGCGTTCCGGAGGGACTGCCCTTCATCGATTGCGAGCGGGAGTTCGATTTTCCCGTCGCGGAGGTGTTCCGGGCCCACAAGGAGCCCGCTCTCGTCGCCCAGTGGCTCGGCCCGCGGCGGCTGAAGATGGACATCGACCACTACGATTTCCGGACCGGCGGCAGCTACCGCTACACGCACACGGGACCGGATGGCGCCGCCTACGGCTTCAACGGCGTCTTCCACACGGTCCGGGAGAACGACTTCGCCATCCAGACCTTCGAGTTCGACGGCTACCCGGACGTCGTCAGCATCGAGTTCCTGACCTTCGAGGATCTGGGCGGCGGACGCACCCGGCTGACGGCCCACGGGGTCTATCCCAGCATGGAGGCCCGCGACGGCATGGCACAGTCCGGCATGGAAACCGGGCTGTCCGAGGGCTACGAGCGGCTCGACGAACTCCTGGCCGGCGCCAAAGTCTGAGGCCCGGCCCCGGCACGGCGCCAAAGTCTGAGGCCCGGCCCCCGGCAAAACGGGAAAGCACGACGGCGGCGGGCCACCTCCCCGGGGAAGGTGGCCTGCCGCCGTCGTGCTTAAACAAACAACGCGGGGTCCCTTTCGGCCCGTCCCAGCGAGTGGGACGGGCCGTAGGTGACCCCGCGTTGTGTTGGTGCTGGGTGGTGCTCCGGCCCTTAAAGGGTTGCGAAGACCTCGCGCAGGAGCTTGGCGGTCTCGGACGGCGTCTTGCCGACCTTGACGCCGGCAGCCTCGAGGGCTTCCTTCTTGGCCTGGGCGGTGCCCGCGGAGCCCGAGACGATGGCGCCTGCGTGGCCCATGGTCTTGCCTTCCGGGGCGGTGAAGCCTGCGACGTAGCCAACAACCGGCTTCGTGACGTGTGCCTTGATGTAGTCGGCGGCACGCTCCTCGGCGTCGCCGCCGATTTCGCCGATCATGACGATCGCCTTGGTTTCCGGGTCCGCTTCGAAGGCCTCGAGGGCATCGATGTGGGTGGTGCCGATGACCGGGTCGCCGCCGATGCCGATGGCGGTGGAGAAGCCCAGGTCGCGCAGTTCGTACATCATCTGGTAGGTCAGGGTGCCTGACTTGGAGACGAGGCCGATCGGGCCCTTGCCGGTGATGTTTGCCGGGGTGATGCCCACGAGGGCCTCTCCGGGGGTGATGATGCCGGGGCAGTTCGGTCCGATGATGCGCGTGACCTGCTTGCCGTTGGCGTCGACCTTGGACTGTGCCAGCGCCCAGAACTCGGCAGAGTCCTGCACCGGCACGCCTTCGGTGATGACGACAACCAGGCCGATGCCGGCCTCGATGGCCTCAACGACGGCGTCCTTGGTGAAGGCCGGGGGGACGAAGACGATGGAGACGTCAGCGCCGGTCTCGGCCATGGCTTCCTTGACGGTGCCGAAGACGGTGATCTCGGTGTCGCCGTGCAGGACCGTCGTGCCGGCCTTGCGGGCGTTGACGCCGCCGACAACGTTGGTGCCGGCCTTCAGCATCAGGGCGGTGTGCTTGGTGCCTTCGCCGCCGGTGATGCCCTGGACGATGACCTTGGAGTCCTTGTTCAGATAAATAGACATAGTCGAGTCCCTTTACTTCGCTGCGTTGGCGAGCTCGGCAGCCTTGTCGGCGCCCTCGTCCATGGTGGCGGCCAGGGTAACCAGCGGGTGGTTGGCCTCGGCCAGGATGCGGCGGCCTTCCTCAACGTTGTTGCCGTCGAGGCGGACTACCAGCGGCTTGTTCGCGGAGTTGCCCAGTTCGGCCAGTGCACCGACGATGCCCTTGGCGACCGCGTCACAGGCGGTGATGCCGCCGAAGACGTTGACGAAGACGGACTTGACCTGCGAGTCGCCCAGGATGACGTCGAGGCCTGCAGCCATGACCTCGGCGGAAGCTCCACCGCCGATGTCCAGGAAGTTGGCGGGCTTGACGTTGCCGTGGTTCTCGCCGGCGTAAGCAACGACGTCGAGGGTGGACATGACCAGTCCGGCACCGTTACCGATGATGCCCACGGAGCCGTCCAGCTTGACGTAGTTGAGGTCCTGCGCCTTGGCCTTGGCCTCTAGCGGGTCAGCAGCGTCCTTGTCTTCAAGGTGGGCGTGCTTGGGGTGGCGGAAGCCGGCGTTCTCGTCGAGGGAGACCTTGCCGTCGAGGGCAACGATGTCACCGGCGCCGGTCAGGACCAGCGGGTTGACCTCCACGAGGGTGGCGTCTTCCTTCTTGAAGACGTCCCAGAGCTTCAGGATGACGCTGGCAACCTTGCCGCGCAATTCCTCGGCGAAGCCTGCAGCGGCGACGATTTCGTCGGCCTTGGCCTGGTCGATGCCGACGGCCGGGTCGATTGCGATTTTGGCCAGGGCGTCGGGGCGCTCAACGGCGAGCTGCTCGATTTCCATGCCGCCTTCTACCGAGCACATGGCCAGGTAGTTGCGGTTGGCCCGGTCCAGAAGAACGGAGAAGTAGTATTCCTCGGCGATGTCCGCACCCTGGGCGATCATCACGCGGTGGACGGTGTGACCCTTGATGTCCATCCCGAGGATGTTGGTGGAGTGTTCAAACGCCTCGTCAGCGGTCTTGGCGACCTTGACGCCGCCAGCTTTGCCGCGGCCTCCGGCCTTAACCTGCGCCTTTACGACAGTTACGCCGCCGATTTTCTCGGCAGCTGCCTTTGCTTCTTCAGGGGTGTGCGCCACGATGCCAGCAAGCACGGGTACACCGTGCGCCTCGAACATATCGCGCGCCTGGTATTCAAACAGGTCCACGGTTTAGTGTCCTTCTACGTCGAAGTAGTTTCTGTACAGCCGGACCCCACGTTATCGCGGTTACCGGGCTGCGGAATAAACGCACCCTGCGACTGGCTTGGAAACGAGCCACACGGCGCAATGCTCCTCTTTCGAACTCTAGCCCTTCCTTGGGAGGAGCCTGTCCCAGAGTACCCGTTATGTGAGTAAGGACACTATTCTATTGACCGTAGAAAAACCGCTAGATTACGGGGTTTTTGGGGCGTCGGAAGGCCCCTGGGCGGCTGGTTTCCCGGCGTCGGAGATCAGTTCGTAACGATCGCGTGACACGAAGAACGCGATGCCGGCGGAGACATTTCCGCAGGCGACTCCGCCGTTGTAGGCCGAGCAGCGCAGTCCGTTGCGTTCCAGGTTCTGGCCCTCGTCAAGGACGGGCAGCTCGGATATCGGACCCTTCCGGCTTCCCTTAGGCCCGAATTCGGCTTCCTGTTGTGTGACGCCGGAGCGGCATTCGCCGTAGCCGGCGCGCTCCGGGGTGAGCAGCGCGGCGCCGCCGAGGTAGCCGAGTCCGGTCCCGCCGCAGTCGTCCGTGACGTCCTTCGCGTCCGGGGCGGGGTAGGCCGCCAGTTCGCAGTGCGCCACCGGGACGGTCGCCAGCTTGTTGTTGGCGGGGTCCGCATACCCGTTCTGCTCATATGGCAGGTTCACGTGCTCGCCGCGGGCCGAGGTCAGGGAGCAGACCACGTTCCGGTCGGCGGTGACAAAGCTGAGGATGTCCTGGCCGACGGCGTACGTGGCCGCGTCCGCGAGGGGCGCCTGCGTGAGCTGCTCGAGGGCCGGCAGCGGCGCGGGCGGGACATAGTCCGGGTCCTTCTGCGTGACGGTGCACGCCGTAGCCACCAGCAGGATGAGGGCGGCCGGGATCCCCAGAAGTGTCCGTCGCATGGGCTCCATTATGCCTGCCGGGATGCCGGGCGGTTTCCGGCCGCCGGCGTCAGCCCCCGACGCCGGGGGTCCCGCCGGCGGCCACCACGGCCTCGATGACCTCGACGGCGGCGCCGACGCTGTCTTCCGCCTCGAACTGCCCGCGCATCGCCTGCGCCCGTTCCCGCCAGGCCGGATCGCCCAGCACGGTGTCGATGGCGGCGCGGATCGCTGCGGCCTTGGGTGTCTCGGTCCTCAGGTTCACCCCGACGCCGGCGTACTCCACCCGGGCGTTGACGTCGCTCTTGCCCTCGTTGAGGCCCGCCGTCACGAGGGGAACGCCGTGGGAAAGGCTCAGCAACACCCCGCCGAATCCGCCGTTGGTGACGAAAACGTCCGTGAAGGGAAAGACCCGGGCGAAGTCGACGTAGTCCTCGACGACGACGTTGGGCTGCGGATACCGCCGTCTCAGTTCTTCGGTGTTCGCACCGCCGGTCGCCACGACGATGAGGGAATCCGTGCCCTTCAGCGCCTCGATGGTGGGGATCATCAGCTTGGACGGGTCCCGGTTGTCCACGGTCCCCTGGGTGACGACGACGGTCCGGCGGTAGGCTCCGCCGGCCGTCGGCGGCTGTTGCCCGGCTGGAGTTGCGGCGGCGTCCGGGCCGACGGCGGCTCCCGCCCGGTGGGGCAGCAGGGCACCGACGTAGTGGACTTTCGGGTTGACGTTCCGCCGCGGGAAATCCAGCGATGCGGTGCCCGTCTGGATGATCGCGTGGGACCAACGGTAGGTCTCGTCGGTGATGGGGGTTCCCTTGGGGGTGTGGAGACCGTAGCCCTGAAGTTGCCGCGCGTAGCTGGCCCGCGCCGGCTTGGTGACGAGCTGGTCCGAGACCAGCCGTGCGCCGGCGTGGAGGATTTTGTGGGCCGGGGTCCGGGCCGGGGCGAAGCCGAAGAACAAGGGGGGCACCAGCGGGTCGCTTTCCATGTTGCCGATCGCGACGAAGCTGACCACGGGTTTGCCAAGCACCACGGCGACGAGCCGCTGGATGAACATGCTGCTGTCCAGAACGACGGCGTCGAACGGGAAACGCTGGTGTACGTCCCTGATGTCCTCGAAGAAATTGGTGACGTTGCTGGCGAAGATCCGTTCGCCATCGAACCTGATGGCCATCGGCCCCTTGAGCTTGGCGCGTTCTGGGTAGAGCTCGTTGAGGTTGTCCCCGGTGTGCTCAATCGCGCGGTCGAACGGGTAATGCCGGATGCCCAGCTCGTCCAGTCTGCCGGCAAGCGTGCGGCCCGTGTACCAGCCGACGTCGTGGCCCTCGTCCTGCAGGCGGACGCCAATGCCAGTGAGGGGGTTGAAGTGGCCGGCGATGGCTTGGCTCGCCAACAAAACTTTCATGCCTGAGCTTAGGCGTCGATCTTGGTCAGCGGGGCGTACCGGAGCAGGAGCCGCTTCTCACCGACGCTGAACTTCACCTTCGCGACCGTTTTGTCCCCCGCGCCCTCGACAGCCAGCACGGTGCCGTTGCCGAAGCTCGTGTGGTTGACCTTGTCTCCCACGCTGACGGCGACGATTTCCTTCTGCGGCTGCACGCGGTTCTTGGCGATGGCGGCGGGGACATCCGCGTTGAAACCAGCGGACGGGCTGGCCTCGGCCCCCCGGGCTGTGCCGGCCCCCCAGAAGGATCCGCCGTACCGGCTGGATCCGATGGAGGCGCCGCCGCCCCAGCCGCCGGCCTGGCGGGTGGAGCCTTCGCGCTTCCACTCCACCAGTTCGGCGGGGATTTCCTCGATGAACTGGCTGGCGGGGTTGTACTGGCTCTGGCCCCACATGCTGCGCACCTCGGAGCGGGTCAGGTAAAGGCGTTTCCGTGCCCGGGTCAGGCCCACGTACGCCAGCCGGCGTTCCTCGGCCAGCTCCTTGGGGTCGGTGGCGGAGCGCTGGTGCGGGAACAGCCCGTGCTCCATGCCGGTCAGGAACACCACCGGAAACTCCAGTCCCTTGGCGGTGTGCAGGGTCATCAGGGTGACAACGCCCAGCCGCTTGGCTTCGGCGACGGCGGCGGCCAGCTGGTCGGGGCTGCCCGCAGGGGCGTCCGGGATCTGGTCGGCGTCGGCGACGAGGGAGACCCCTTCCAGGAAGGCGCCGAGCGAACCCTCGGGGTTGTCGCGCTCGTATTCACGCACGACGGCGACGAGTTCGGCGAGGTTCTCCACCCGGGACTCGTCCTGCGGGTCGTTGCTGGACCGAAGGGTTGCCAGGTAGCCAGTCTGTTCCAGGACAGCTTCCAGGGCAGCGGCCGCGCCGGAGCCGGAGGCCACCTCGGCGAGGTCGTCGAGGAGTTTCACGAAGCCCTGGACCGCGTTGACAGACCGGGTGGCCATGCCGGGGGCCTCGTCGGCGCGGCGGGCCGCTGCCATAAACGAGATCCGGTCGCGCTGCGCGAGGGAGGCCACGGCACCCTCGGCCCGGTCGCCGATGCCGCGTTTGGGCTCGTTCAGGATGCGGCGCAGGTTGACGTCGTCGTCCGGGTTGACCAGCACCCGCAGGTAGGCGAGCGCGTCCTTGATTTCCTTGCGCTCGTAGAACCGGGTGCCGCCGACCACCTTGTACGGGAGTCCGACTCGGACCAGGACATCCTCGATCGAGCGGGACTGGGCGTTGGTGCGGTAGAAGATCGCGACGTCGCCGGGGCGCAGATCGCCCTCGTCCTGCAGGCGGTCGATTTCCTTGGCGATGAACTGGGCTTCATCGTGCTCGTTCTCGCCGACATAGCCGACGATCTTCTCGCCGTCACCTTCCGCGGTCCACAGCCGCTTCTCCGGCCGGTTGGGGTTGCGGGAGATAACCGAGTTGGCGGCGCTGAGGATGGTCTGGGTGGAGCGGTAGTTCTGCTCGAGCTTGATGGTGCGGGCGTCCGGATAGTCCTTCTCGAATTCCACGATGTTGCGGATGTCGGCGCCGCGGAAGGCGTAGATGGACTGGTCCGAGTCGCCGACGACGGTCAGTTCGGCCGCGCCGGGGCCTTCCCCGACGATCTCGCGCACGAGCGCGTACTGGGCGTGGTTGGTGTCCTGGTATTCGTCGACGAGGACATGCCGGAAGCGGCGACGGTAGGACTCGGCGAGCGCAGGGAAGGCCCGGAACATGTAAACCGTCTCGGCGATCAGGTCATCGAAGTCCATGGCGTTCGCCTGGCGCAGCCGCTGCGTGTAGCCCTTGAACACCTCGGCGACGGCCTGTTCGAAGGGGTCGTTGTGGTTGGCGCTGGACGAGTAGCTGTCCGCGTCGATCAGTTCATTCTTGAGCGCCGATATCTTGTGCTGGATCGCCTTGGGCGCGAAACGCTTCGGATCGAGGTCCAGGTTTTTGGCCACGAGCGTGATGAGGCGCAGCGAGTCAGCGGAGTCGTAGATGGAGAAGTTGGAGTTCAGGCCGACGTTCTTGGCCTCGCGGCGCAGGATCCGGACGCAGGAGGAGTGGAAGGTGGAAACCCACATGGTCTTGGCCCGGGGGCCAACGAGGGCTTCGACGCGCTCCCGCATTTCGGCGGCAGCCTTGTTGGTGAAGGTGATGGCCAGAATCTCGCCGTGGTGGGCGCGCCGTGTGGCGATCAGGTAGCCGATCCGGTTGCTGAGCACCCGGGTCTTGCCCGAGCCGGCGCCGGCGACGATCAGCAGGGCGCTGCCGGCGTGCTTGACGGCTTCTTCCTGCTGCGGGTTCAGTCCCTCGAGGAGCTCGGCCGCGCCCGGTAGGTGGTGGTGGTCCCCCTCCCCTGCCGGGCTGTCCCCGTGGACGCCGTGGGGCCCGGAACTTCCCGCGGAGTGCAGGGTCGCCAGGCCCGTACCCGCGGGCATTTTCGCGCTCGCCGCCGTCTTCGAGGCAGCTTGGAAGGGTCCGTCGGCGTAGGGGTCAAACAACATATCCATGGTGTTAACAAGTCTAGGCGGTGCCGCTGACACCGGCGTCCGCCCCTCGGGACATGCCCTCCCCCGCGCCCGGCCACTGGACATAATGCCCATATGTCCACTCCCCGCGGCCAACAATGGACATGCCCCACGGCGCGCCAAGTGAACCCTGGACATGCCCCACGATGCGCCAGGCGAAGACTGGACATGTCCCGCGGTGCGGGGGTGTTAGGCGCCCTGATCTATCCTGCGGAGCCGGATTCCAGGGCGGCGCGGAGTTGCCGGACCGCCGTCGTACCTCCGGCGACGAACCAATCGAGTCCGTTGACCCGGACGACGTCGGCGGCACCGCCGGCGGCCAGGACAATCGCCTTGCCCGGCAGCCAATCCCATTCCGGGCAGCTGTGCTGGAACCAGCAGCCCAGTCCGCCATCGGCCACCCGGCTGAGGTCGCAGGAGCCGGAGCCGAACATACGCAGCGCGGCGGCGGAGGTCGCGGCGGCGTGCCACGGCATGGCGCACATCGGGTCGGCAAGCCAGGTGGGATGGATGTAGGTCGCGGCACCAAGTTCGGAGAGGGGGACGTTTGAACGGCCTCCGCCCGGTAGGCCGTCCGGCCCGAAGGTGGTCAGCCGTTCACCGTTGAGCGTCGAGGGGCGGTCTGTTCCGCCGAGCCAGAGCTTGTCCTCCTCCGGCTGGAAGATCCCGCCGAGCAGCAAATCGGAGGAGTCCTTGAGGGCGATGGCGGAACACCAGTAGGTTGAGCCGTGCAGGAAGTTGTAGGTCCCGTCAACGGGGTCGATCACCCAGGTCCTGCCGCTGGTGCCCGCCACGGAGGCGCCCTCTTCGCCGAGAATGCCGTCGTCGGGCCGGCAGCGCTGGAGCTGTTCCAGCACGTAGGCCTCGGCGGCGTGGTCCGCGGCAGTGACGACGTCGGAGACGGATGTCTTTTGCCGGCCCTCCAGCCCGGCCTGCCGCATGAGCAGCGCCAGGGTTCCGGCCTCGCGCACGAGGGCCTCGGCGAGCTGGTAATCGTCCAGGGCGGGGTTGAGTTCAGCGGTGCTGTGCCGGCCAAGCCGGTGCTTTCCTAGTTCGGTCACGCGCTCCAGCCTATCGGCGCCGGCCGGCAGTGAACAGGCGGTAGTCCGGCCGCGTCACGGCCCGCGGCGGCCTCCGGTCAGGACGGGCGATAATGGAGCTATGGCCAAGACACCCGCACAGCGAATGAAGAAGCACGGCGCCAACGCAGTCGTCCCCCAGCACCACCTGCCGTCGGTGATCAACCCCAGCACCAGCCGGACCCCGCAGAAGGCGCAGAACAACAGCAACCTGATCCTGATAGCCGGCGTCGTGGCGAGCCTGTTCCTGTTCTGGTACGTCCACCTGCTCACCCTGAACCAGCTGACGCAGCTCAGCGGGGGCATGGCCATGCCGGACTCCCTGGTTGGTGGCTTCGACCTTGGCTATGTGGAGCAACTGCGTCTCGCGATGGACGAGGCTGCCCGCGGTCAGCTCAACTACGTTCACAAAACGGCCGGCACCCTCTTCCCGCTGATCTTCGGCTTCACCTGGCTGCTGCTCATCGGCACGAACGTCGCACGCAAGGGCCTGCGCTGGGCGCTATGGGCCGTGCCGCTGCTGTTCGCGGCCGTCCGTCTGTGGGGCAACGCCGCCATCGACTCGATGATGTCCGCAGACACCGTCGACGCCGGCCAGGTTGCCCTGGCATCCGGCCTTACCGTCGCAGGCTGGGTGCTGCTGGTGCTGAGCCTGGTGGTTGGCGGCGCCGCAGTGTTCCTGGGCCGCAAGCGCGCCTCGGCCGCGGCTCCCCCCGCTGGACCTGCCCAGTCCTAGGCACAGCCGCTGGGCATAGTCCCACCATGTCCATTCGCCGCGGAACCCGGAGGGCATGCTCAACGCGAGGGCACAGGAGACAGGCGGGCAGAATTACCCAGCCGGATTCATGCCCCGGCTGTCAGGTACTCCCGGACCTGATCCGCACGCTGCTGGGCGCCCGACGCCTCAAAATGGTCTATTGCCCGAAGCAGGTTTTCCCGGGCCGCGTCGGGGTTGCCAATCGCAGAATGTGCCCGACCCAGCAGAAGGCAGGCTTCGCCGAGGATTTGGGGGGATGGCTTCTCCGGGTCCGCACCAATCTGATCCAGTAGTTCGATGGCGGCGGGGGCTTCACCGGCCAATAAGTTCCAGTGGGCGCGGTTGAGCTTCATTAGCAGGTAGTCGTTGGCGCTTCCACCGATGACGTCCGTGGCCAGCTCGGCCCGTTCGATACAGCGCAAAGTGTCGGCGTCCGCGACGTCCGCTGCGAGCCGCATGGCGGCGGATGCCTTATTGAATTTCGCCCAGACATCGAGGTTCCTTGCCGGGGAAAAGGTCGCCGCCGCGAGCTCGTGATATTCGAGCCCCTCCTGCACTTTGTTGCAGAGGAATGCAACGTTCCCGATAACCCAGTAGACCTTGCCGATCAACTGGTCGTCGACTTCGGTGGACACCACCTCCGCCAGTCCAAGACATTCAGCCCACGCCTCATCCAGCCTTCCGCTGTCTGCCAGTGCCGCGATCAGGGCTTGGCGGGCCTTGACGTGGATCTCCACATCGTCGTCGTTCATCACCAGGAGGGATGCTGCCCGGGCTGCTTCTGCCGCCTCTTCCAGCAAGCCAGCACCCTGTCTGGCCTTGGCCACGAGAATGTAAGTGAGCGCCTTGGCCTGCGGTTCCATCGTGGACTGCGGCCCGCCGACCAAGTCGGAGGCGAGCGCTGCGCAGGCTTCAAATTCTTCCGCGTCCAGGAGATTCTCGGCTTGGACAAAAGTCATGTTCCACCAGGCATCCATATCGCCCTCAATACGAGCAATTTCGGCCGCCTCGTGTGCGCTGCGGGCTGCTTGAACGAAGGCATGGTTGGTCCGGTGCTCGTATGCGCGCAATTCAGCGGCGGCGTATAACGGCGAAACGGAGTGCATTGGCATGCCTCCATTATCCGTTGCCGCGGAAGCATATCCGGACATGCCACAAATGCAGGAGCCGCGCAGTTTTCACGCAGGAATCGATCAACATCGCGCCAATAACATGATTTTGTACGTGCTGCGCAGATTGTTCCCTTCCCGGCATGTCCTATGCCCCTATACTGAACTCGCATCACATGAGTCTCATCAGCCTCTTACGTATCAGGAGCCCTCTATGAAGAAATCCCTCGCAACACTCCTCGTCGCCGGTGCGCTGGCAGTCGCAGGTCTTTCCGCGACTTCGGCAATCTCGGCTTCAGGCGAAAATGCCGGACAGGGTTCCGTTCAGGCCGTTAACTGGTGGCCGAACTCCACCCCGAAGTTCTAATCAAGGCACCAAAAAAACGGCGGGTACTGGAAGGCGACTTCCGGTACCCGCCGTTTTTGCGTAACACCCGCAAACAGGCCTGAACGAAAACCGAACGCCCTACGCCGGGCCCATAGCCTCCGGGCTAATCAGCGCCTCGATCTGCGCCGCAGGCACGGGCCGGCTGAAGTAGTACCCCTGCCCGCTCCCGCAGCCCAAGCGAACCAGTTCGGCAGCCTGCTCCGCCGTCTCGATGCCCTCGGCAATCGCCGTGAGGCCGCAGGCATGGATGAGGTGCAGCACCGCCGCGACGAAGTTGCTCTGCTCCTCGTCCGAGCCCAGCCCGGCGATCAGGCTCTTGTCGATTTTGACCACGTTGACCGGCAGTTTCCGCAGGTAGCTGATGGATGAATAGCCGGTGCCAAAGTCGTCGATTTCGAGCTGCACACCCAAACGCCGCAGCCCGTTCAGGGAGTATTGGTCCACGTCCCCGCCGTTGACGGCCATTGACTCCGTGAGCTCGACGATGAGATTGGCCGCGTCCACCCCTGTTTCCTGGAGGATGTCGCGGACGTGGTCGATCAGGTCCAGGTTCTGCAACTCGGTCGTTGAGATGTTGACGCGGACATTGAAGCTGTCGTCGACGTTCAGCTCCTGCTGCCAGTGCCGCAGTTGACGCACAGCGTTCCGCAGGACCCAGTGGCCCAGGTCCACGATCATCCCTGTCTCCTCGGCCAGCGGGATGAAGGAATCAGGCATCAGCAGCCCTCGCTCCGGGTGGTTCCAGCGCACCAGCGCTTCAACGCCTTCAATCCTTCCGGTCGCCAGTTCCACTACGGGCTGATAGTGCAGGGTGAGCTGGTCCTGGCGGATCGCCTCACGCAGTTCGGTGATCAAGACGCTCTGGAGCCTGCGGGCATAGAGCAGTGCGGGTTCGAACACCTTGATGCTGCTGTGCGGTTGCGCCTTGGCGGCGTACATCGCTGTATCCGCTTCCATGACCAGATCGTCGACTGACTGCCCTGGCTCCGCGACCCGCAATCCGATGCTGGTGCCGCAGGTAATGCGCAGGTCCCCGATTTCCAGGCCTTCGCCGAGGGCCTTGAGGATCCTGTTGGCGACCCGGCGGGCCCTCACCAGGTTGGACTTCGGCAGCATCACGGCAAACTCGTCGCCGCCGAGCCGGGCGACAGTGTCCGTGTCGCGGACGGCCTGCTGGAGCCGCCGCGAGATCACCCGGAGGACATCGTCGCCGGCGCTGTGGCCCAGGGTGTCGTTGATGCCCTTGAAGGAATCGAGATCGAGGACCAGCAGTGCCGGCGGCAGTTCGCCCCGGCTCGTCTCGGCAAGGGCGTGGCTCAGGACCGAGTTGAGCGCCGTCCTGTTGGCAAGCTGGGTCAGCGGGTCGGTCAGCGCCATCCGTTCGAGCTCGACCTGGGCTTCGCGCAGCATCGCCGTTCGGCTTTCGACGCGTTCCTCGAGCTCCTGGTAGATGGTTTGCAGGTCGTCGGCCATCAGGTTGATCCCGGCAATGACCGCGGCGACGTCGTCCCTGGCACCGGAGTGCGGGATTCGGGTCGTCAGGTCACCGCCTGCGATTCGGACGATGCCTTCGACGAGGGCGTGCAGCCTGGGGTCCGGCGGATCAGTGTTCACTCGTGTAGTGCCTTAACCAGTCGATAGCTTCAGCCTCGGACAGAAAGAACTGCGCCGGGATGGTCTCGGTCTTCGACCGCAACAGGTAGTGCGCGATCACGCGGTCGACGGGACTCTCGCCCACGAGGGCAAAGGCGGACGCCGCGATCGAAGTGCTGTAGACGTGCCGCGCCTCGACGCTGACGCCCACCACACCCGTGATGACCAGCAGCACGGGCATGCGCCGGCCGTGGGCCAGGGCGCGGACCGCGGTTCCTGCCACGCGCGCCTCGGGACCCTCGATTTCCTCGTTGGCGGGAAGCACGACTTCGATGATGCCCCCCTCACGCATTCGGACACCGATGGGGACACGCGCGAGGGGAGTCAACCCGATGTCCTGGGCGGCGGCAGGCTCTGCTGAGATGAGTTCGCCGGGTCCGGCCGTGGCCTCGATCGTCATCGGAACTCCGCCCAGCGGCCGGCCGGCACGGCCAGTCCGCCGGCCAGGCCAACGCCGTCGTCGTGGACATCGAGGCCGGTGCGGGCTGTCGTTGCATCAAAACGCGGCAAGACTCGCTGATCAGACATTCGTCCCCCGTCGGACCCCCAAATCGGCCATTCGCGATGCGCTGGAGTCCCGACGCGCACGCTGCACCGGAATGTTCCGGTGAATGCCCTCATGATAATCGAATGTGTGACTCCAGTGAGACATAAGACACCCCCCGGGACAGCGGTGCCCTCCAGATCACGATCCCTGCGGCAGTCGGAGAGCGGCCCCGCCCGCGTGCGCAGCCCTCAGGACCGCACGCTCCCTCCCCACCCGCTGGGCAACCACCAGCCCGACGGCTGCCGTGCCGATCGTGATGGGGTATCCCATCACCCGCTCCAGGGTGCCGGGCTCCGGCACGTCCATCCCGGTCACGCCGCCGGCGATAAGGGCCCCGAGGGACACCAGGCCGCAGGCCACGATGAGCCAGCTCAGCGGTGTCTGCCGGAGCCAGAGCCAGCCCAGCAGCACCAGGGCCAGGCCGCCGGCGGCGAAGTACAGGATGGCCCCCACCACGTGCCACACGGAGCCTGCGTCCTCGGGGACCAGCCCCACCAGGACGGTCCCCGCGCCGGCGAGGGCGGTGAGGGCGCGCGCGGCCATGGCCGCCGCCCACGTAACCCGGCTGGCCGGTGCCAGCGCGAACCGCGCGCCTGGCCGCGCCGCCGTGC
Organism: Pseudarthrobacter sp. MDT1-56; assembly: GCF_059383555.1. Classification (NCBI taxonomy): domain Bacteria; kingdom Bacillati; phylum Actinomycetota; class Actinomycetes; order Micrococcales; family Micrococcaceae; genus Pseudarthrobacter; species Pseudarthrobacter sp. MDT1-56. The sequence continues at coordinate 74,597 of NZ_JBWZCK010000005.1, read as the reverse complement.
AGAGCAACGCTGAACTGAGCAGCAACGCGCCGACCATCATGCCGATCCCCTGGACCACAAACGAGGCGTTCATCAGCACGTGCGCTGGAGAGCAGACGTCCCGTCCGTCGAAAACCCCGCAACCCACGGCGCCAAGATCGCTGATGTAACCGGTGCGGCGGCTGTACGGCTGCTGCCCCGCCCACGCACCAATCACGGCCGCCTCCGCAACGAAATACTGCAGCACGCTGAGCAGTGCCAGCGCGCCGGCGTAGAACCGGGTGGACGGCAGGGCGGGGATGTAGATGATGCCTTTGGACGGCGAGTCGGCTGCGGCGGTCATGCCAAGAGCGTAGTACGGCCCCTCACCTTGTATGCTTGTATCCGTGTCCGAACGGGCCGGCCCACGGCCGACCAGCACGGACGCCCGCCCTCGTAGCTCAGTGGATAGAGCACGGCTCTCCTAAAGCCGGTGTCGTTGGTTCGATTCCAATCGAGGGCACTTGAACGCCCAGTCCCCGGACGCCGCTCCGGACTTCGATCTCCGTGCCTACCTGCTGGGCAACTGGGCCGTGGAGCGAACCCTACTGGACAGGTCCACCGGCACCCAAGGGAACTTCACCGGCGTCGTCCGCTTTACCGCACTGGACGACGACGGCGGACTCCGCTTCCGCGAAGAGGGCACCGTTTCCTGGGCATCCGTCCCTGGCGGACCGGCCGGCACACCGTTCACCGGGCCGGCCAGCCGGGAGTACCTGCTCCGGCCCACGGGCGCACCGGACACGATGGACATGTTCTTCCCCGACGGCCGGCCATTCCACCGCATGGGCTTCGGCCCCCGGAGCAGCCAGGACCAGCACTGGTGCGACCCGGACAGCTACCGCGTGAGCTACACCAGAACGGGCCCGGACGAATTCCGTTACCAATGGGATGTGACCGGCCCGGCCAAGGACCAGCTGCTCACCTCGGTCCTGCGCCGTAGCGCGGACGCCGCAGCATGAACGCGCTCATTGTTGTCTCCGCGGTCTGTGTCTTCGACGAGGCGGGACGCCTCCTGACCGTGCGCAAACGGGGCACGGATAAGTTCATGCACCCCGGCGGCAAGCCCGAGGCGGGCGAGACGGCCGCGCAGACGGCTGCGCGGGAGCTGGCAGAGGAAGTCGGGATCGTGCTCCCGGCCGACGAGCTGGTGCTCCTGGGCATCTGGTTCGCGGACGCCGCCAATGAGGCCGCGACGCAGATCCAGGCCACGGTGTTCACGGCCCCCGGGGTCTGGAATGCCCATCCGTCCGCGGAGATCGCCGAAATCCGCTGGCTGGACCTGGCCGCGGAGCTGCCCGGCGACCTCGCCCCGCTGCTCACCGACCACGTCCTGCCCGCCCTGTGGGGCCAGCCGGGCTAGGCCCCGGGCACGGCCTCTTCGGCCACGGCGCTGGCCTCGGCGAACTGGGTCCGGTACAGCTCCGCATAGCGGCCCCCGGCGGCCAGCAGCTCGGTGTGCGTGCCGCGCTCCACGATCCGGCCGCCCTCCACCACCAGGATCGCGTCGGCGGCCCGGATCGTCGAGAGCCGGTGGGCAATCACGACGGCGGTGCGCCCCTCGAGCGCGGCGCCGAGGGCCTCCTGCACGGCGGCTTCGTTGGTGGAGTCCAGGGCCGCGGTGGCCTCGTCCAGGATCACGACGCGCGGCTGGGCAATGAGCAGGCGGGCGATGGTGAGGCGCTGGCGTTCGCCGCCCGAGAGGCGGTAGCCGCGCTCCCCCACCACCGTGTTCAGGCCGTCCGGGAGCGACCGGATCATGTCCTCCAGGCGGGCCTGTCGCAACACGTCCCACATGAGCTCGTCGCTGGCATCCGGACGGGCCAGGCGAAGGTTGGAGGCGATGCTCTCGTGGAACAGGTGCCCGTCCTGCGTCACCATGCCGAGGGTGTGCCGCATGGAATCGAACGTGAGGTCACGGACGTCCACCCCGGTCCCGGGCACGGCTCCGCCGAAGCGCACCGCGCCGGAATCGACGTCGTACAGGCGCGAGAGCAGCTGCGCGATGGTGGACTTGCCGGCGCCCGAGGAGCCCACGAGGGCGACGGTCTGTCCCGGCTCGACCCGGAAGCTGATGCCGTGCAGCACCTCTTCGCCGCCGCGGGTGTCGAGTGTGGAGACGTCCTCCAGCGAGGCGAGCGAAACCTTGTCCGCCGAGGGGTAGGAGAAGCGGACGTCGTCGAACTCCACGGACAGCGGCCCGGCCGGGGAGGACACCGCGTCGGGCTTCTGCTGGATCAGCGGCTTGAGGTCCAGGATCTCGAAGACCCGCTCGAAACTGACCAGCGCGCTCATGATCTCGACGCGGGCGTTGGAGAGCGCGGTGAGCGGTGCATAGAGGCGGGTGAGCAGCAGGGCCAGCACGACGACGTCGCCCGCGGCCAGTTGCCCCTGCAGCGCCAGGAAGCCGCCCAGGCCGTAGACCAGGGCCAGGGCCAGCGCCGAGACCAGCGTCAGTGCGGTCACGAAGGTGAACTGCAGCATGGCAGTGCGGACGCCGATGTCCCGTACGCGGCCGGCGCGGACCGCGAATTCCCGGGATTCCTCGTCGGGGCGGCCAAAGAGCTTCACCAGGGTGGCGCCGGGGGCGGAGAACCGCTCGGTCATCTGGGTGCCCATGGACGCGTTGTGCTCCGCTGCTTCGCGGCGCAGGTCAGCGAGCTTGGAGCCCATCCGGCGGGCCGGGATCAGGAAGATCGGCAGCAGGATCATGGCCAGCACGGTGATGAGCCAGGACTTGCCCAGCATCACCACGAGGGTCAGGGCGAGGGCCACAACGTTGCTGACGACCCCGGACAGGGTCCCGGCGAAAGCCGACTGGGCGCCGATCACATCGTTATTGAGCCGGCTCACGAGCGCCCCGGTGCGGGTGCGGGTGAAGAAGGCGATCGGCATCTTCTGCACGTGGTCGAAGACCTTGGTGCGCAGGTCCACGATCACGCCTTCGCCGATCGTGGAGGACAGCCAGCGGGTGACCAGCCCCAGCCCGGCTTCGGCGACCGCCACAATGGCGATCAGCACGGCCAGCCAGACCACGACGTCGGTGCCCGCGCCGGCAATGATCGCATCCACCACCTGGCCGGCGAGGACCGGGGTGGCGACGGCCAGCACGGCCATCACGATCGAGAGCAGCACGAAGGCGATCAGCTTGCCCTTATGCGGACGGGCGAAGCTGAACACACGCTTGAGCGTCTCCTTGGAGAACGGTTTCGAGCCGCTCGAGGCGCGCGTGATGTTGTAAAGGGAGCTCCAGGCGACCCGGTCCATGCTCATGTGTTGTTGCCTTTCGGGGCGGTGTGGCCCAGCAGCTCGGTGACGACGCCGTCGTCCACGTTCCAGCGCGCGTCGAGGCGCACGTTTTCCAGCAGCCTGCGGTCGTGCGTCACCAGCAGCAGCGCGCCGTCATAGCTCTCGAGCGCTTCCTCGAGCTGTTCGATCGCCGGAAGATCCAGGTGGTTGGTGGGCTCGTCGAGCACCAGCAGGTTCACGCCGCGGGCCTGCAGCAGGGCCAGCGCGGCCCGGGTCCGCTCCCCCGGCGACAGGGAATCCACCGGGCGGGAGGTGTGATCTGCCTTGAGACCGAATTTGGCCAGCAGGGTCCGGACTTCCGCCGGGCTCTGCTCCGCCAGTACGGCCTCGACGGCGTCAGCCAGTTTCAGCGGACCGGCCAGCAGCCCGCGGGCCTGGTCGATCTCGCCGACGGCCACGGAGGCACCCATGGAGGCGTCGCCGGAATCGGGACGCTGAAGGCCTAGCAGCAGGCGGAGCAGGGTGGACTTACCGGCGCCGTTGGGGCCCGTGATGCCGATCCGCTCCCCGGCGTTGAGCTGCAGGTTCACCGGGCCCAGGGTGAAGTCCCCCTGGCGGACGACGGCGTCGCGGAGCGTCGCCACAACGGCGCTCGAACGCGGTGCCTGGCCGATGCTGAACTGCAGCTGCCATTCCTTGCGGGGTTCCTCGACCTCGACCAGCCGGGCGATGCGGGATTCCATCTGGCGGACCTTCTGGCCCTGCTTCTCGGAGGACTCGGTGCTGGCCGCGCGCCGGATTTTGTCGTTGTCCGGGTTCTTCTTCATGGCGTTGCGGACACCCTGGGAGCTCCACTCGCGCTGGGTGCGGGCACGGGAGACCAGATCGGCCTTGGTGTTGGCGAACTCCTCGTACCGTTCCCGGGCATGCCGGCGCGCCACGGCCCGTTCCTCGAGGTAGGCCTCGTAGCCGCCGTCGTAGACCGCCACGGAGTTTTGCGCGAGGTCCAGTTCCACGATGGTGGTCACGCAGCGGGCCAGGAACTCGCGGTCGTGTGAAACCAGCACAACACCACCGCGGAGTCCCTGCACGAATGCCTCGAGTTTGGCCAGTCCGGTGAGGTCCAGATCGTTCGTGGGCTCGTCCTGGAGCACAATGTCGAAGCGGCTGAGCAGCAGCGCTGCGAGGGCCACGCGGGCAGCCTGGCCGCCGGAGAGCCCGGTCATTTCGGCGTCCTGGCCGACCTCGAGGCCGAGGTCCGCCAGGACGGCCGGGATGCGGTCTTCCAGGTCCGCGGCGCCGGAGGCCATCCAGCGGTCGAACGCGAGCGAGTAGTCGTCGTCGGAGCCCGGGGCGCCGCCGCCGAGAGCCTCCGCGGCGGCTTCCATGTCCAGGGTGGCCTGGGCGCAGCCGGTGCGCCGCGCGATGTAGCCGCTGATCGACTCACCGGCGATCCGTTCGTGTTCCTGGGGCAGCCAGCCCACGAACGCGTCCGCCGGGGCAAGACTGACCGTGCCTTCCTGCGGCTCGTCGACGCCGGCAAGCAGCCGGAGCAGGGTGGATTTGCCCGCGCCATTGGCGCCGACGACGCCGACGACGTCGCCCGGCGCGACGGTCAGGGAGAGATTGGAGAAGAGTGTGCGGTGGTCGTGACCACCGGAGAGGTCCTTGGCGACAAGGGTTGCAGTCATTAGTCCATTCTCTCACCGCGGCCCCTGGCAGCCAGCCACGACGGCGGCCGAGGTGGCCACCAGCCCCCGGGCATAAAAGAACCCGCTGGTCCGGACTTGGGGGGTGTACGGACCAGCGGGTTCGAGCATTTAGCATAGTTGAATCAGCAACTCACGTAAAATCACCACAGTCACTGCTCCACCGATCTTTAGAAGCCGCACTTCCATTCGACTCTGCAGGAAGCCGTAAATGCCCTTACCCGCCAAGGCGTTTCAACACTGGCTCCATGTCGTTGCTCCCAGCGCGAGCACAGCCGACATCTGCAGGATCTCCGGGATCAAGCGCACCACGCTCGCCCAGCAGCTGGTTCGCGGCAAGGTCGCGGAAAACACGCTCGTCAGCATCAGCCGGGCCCTCAAGCGCAGCCCCCTGGAAGACCTCGGGGCGTTTGACAGCTATGCGGAACTTGCCGGGCGGCCGCAGCAGCCCACTCCCGCCGAACTCGTCAGCCAGATTGCCACCATGGATTTGCTGCGTGCTGTCATTTCCCGCTCGTCCCCGGCATACGGCGGCTACGGAGACGACGGCAGTACGCTGACGCCGGCACTTGGCCCCGCACCGCACGCCACCTCGGTCCGGAACTGGGTGGACGCGATCGACGACGGCGAATTGCGGCACCGGGTTTCGAACGCCACCGGCGTCGCGCCGCAGAACTATTCTGCCCAGTTGACCGCCAACCGGCTCTCCCCCGAGTTGGCGGTCGCGACCGCTCGCGCTGCTGGCGTTGGATTCACGGGCGGACTCGTCGCTACGGGCTTGATAACAGAGGCTGAGGCCGGCTGGCCGCCGGAGGCCAAGCAGGCTGCCCTGGATGCCCTGTCCGATGGCGAACTCGCGGCCCTGGCCGGGGAGCGGTTGCAGGCCCTCGGCAAAACCCTGCGCCGCCAGGAACACGAGCACGAACAAACCAAAAAGATCTGGGACAACCTCGGATGATCGCCGTCCTGCAGTGGACCACTTTGGCGGTCTGCGCTCTTGTCGCGATCGCGCGGATTCCCAGCGCCCTCCGGGGTGAGAACCGGTCCATTTTCGGCGTTTTCGTTCTTTCCACCCTTGCCGTTCTGCTCAGCATCGATGTGAGCTACCAGTCCATCGATGCGTGGCTCGGTTCGGCGAATTACGCGAATCTCCTCCTTCGCTTTGTCGTTTACGGGACAGTACTGCTGGCTGGGTATCGGGTTGCCAAGGCTTTCGCCGCCCAGAAGAGCATTCGCCTCATCGCCGGCCCCTTAGGCCGGGGGGTTCTCGCCGTCCTAGGCGTCGTCACGGTGATCCTCTTCCTGTTGGCTGACACCGAGGGAACCGTCACCGGGCTGAGAACGCTGCCCGCCCGAAGCCCCCAGAATGCGGCGCTCATCGAGTCGTACGCCGCCGCGGGGCGCCTGTACCCTTCCTACGTTGCCGCCTGTATCCTTCCCGCCACCCTCGTGGCCATCACTCAGCGACTGCCCAGAACAATCCGCATCGGAGCACTGTTGCTGACCATCGCCTTCACCGGTATGGTCGTCGGCTCCTTTTTCCCCCTGATCCCGCCGGAAATTGGATACGTGGAAGCCGTCATCAACTACACTTCGGTGTTGTGCCTTGCACTGGGTCTCGCCTTCGTGTGGATCTCCAGCCTGATGGCAAAGCGCGCGCTTCGCACTTAACCAACCTTTGACCTCCAGCCGTGGCCTTCCAGTCAGGGCCCGGGGGCCGCCGGGCACGACCCGGGATGACACAGAAGATACGGATGAACCTCAGATGATCGCGATCCTGCAGTGGACCACTTTGGCGGTCTGCGCAGTCCTGGCCGCATTCCGCGTCCCGAGCGCGCTCCGGGGTGAGAACAGGTCGCTTTTCTTCATCTATGCGTTCCTGACGGTGGGTCTCCTCTTGAGCATCGATGCGCCCTATGTGGCTGTTGATCGGGTCCTGGGCGGCATGAACCTGGCCAACCTGCTGCTGCGCTTCATCGTCTTCGGCGCCATCTTCGCCCTGGGGCTCAGAATCGCGCGTGGATTCGGCGCCGACGACGCCCTCCGGCTGATCACCGGTCCGCCCGGGATCGCGTTCGCGGGCGCGGCATCGGTGGCGGTAGTGGTGGTCTTCCTCATGATGGATACCGCGGGATCGTCCGCCGGAATGATGGCGGTGTACGACAAAGATGCACGCAATGCGGCGCTCGTCGAATACTACGGAGCCGCCGGACGCCTCTATCCGGCGTACATCACGCTGGCGCTCCTGCCGGCCATGGTGAGGGCGGTGCGCAGCAGCCTACCGGCCCTAGTGCGGCTCAGCGCTGCCTTGCTGGCCGCTGGTTCCGTGGCCATGACACTGAGCCTGTCGTCCCCGGTGATTCCGGCGTCACTGGCCCACCTGCGCTTTGTCTTCAACTACACCGCCGCTCTGTGCTTGCTGGTCGGTCTTGCCTTGATCTGGGTGTCGAAGGAATTGGCCAAGAGGACCCGGAAGATGCAAAGTAACGGCACCAGATAGCTACCGTAAGCTGAGCCGCGGAGCGACTTGGAGAACCCGATAATGGCAACGCTGGAATGGGCGACACTGCTGGCGTGCTGCGCGGCGCTTCTGCTGCGTGTGCCGGACGCTGTGCGTGGCCGGAATCGGACCGTCTTCGGAATCCTCTTGCTGGCCACCTTGTGTAGTGTGCTCGCCGTCGCCGATCTCTACGAAGCGATTGACGGCGCCCTGGGCGGATGGGATCTGACGAGTCTGATCCTGCGCTGTCTCGTCTTCGCGGTAGTCCTGCTGGTCGGCCTCCGCGTCACAAGGGGTCTCGCCGCAGCCAGGGCCCACCAGCTCATTTCCGGAGGAATCGGTCGTTGGGCGTTGGGGCTTGGCTGCCTGGCCGTGACGGCGGCGTTCTTCCTCATGGCCGGCTCCGGGCAACCGGCCGGGCTGTCCGCCCCGGTGCCGGGCAACGGAGGGGACGCTGGCCTGGCGCCCTATTTCACGGCTGCCGGGCGCACGTATCCCGCCTTCGTCTCGCTCGTCCTGGTGCCTCCGCTGCTGGCAGCCGTCAGGAGCCAGCTACCGCGCCTGGTCCGGGCAGGTGCCCTGCTGGTCCTGCTCGGCGCAGTCTTCGCGGCCACGAGCCTTCCGGCCGCCCTGGCCCCGCCCAGCTGGGCTGTCGTGCAGCATTTGGTCAACTACGCAGCGGTCCTGGGCTATGTCGTGGGGCTCGCCGTGTTCTGGTTTTCCGGGCTGATCGCTCACCCCTCAGGTAACGCTAAGGCAACATTACGCCAGAACCGCGACTAAGCATTCACAAAATCATTAGACCGTGAGAGAATCATGAATGTGTGAAAGCGGCAGTCGCTTCGTGAACGGGGACAATCCGTGCGGAGCCGAGGCAGCCGCCCAAGCGCCATTGGGGGGATGAGTGGTAGCGGTCCAGTTGGACCGCTCCCACTCAGCCTGTTTAACGGCCTTTTTGGGCCCGCCCTGCGAATCTGCGGCAAATCGCTTCGGCGGTTTTTCCCGGCCGGGAGCCTGGCATCAGCGCACGAACCGCAGGGTCACCAGCTGGAAGGGCCGGAGCGCCAGTTCCGCCGAGTCCCCCGCCGGTGTCACGCCCGGCGCAGCCGCGGGCCGTTCCAGCAGGTCCACCGTCTGGACGCCGCTGACGGCGAAGCCGGCCGTCACGGTCCCCGCGGACCGCTCCCCCAGCGATTCGTAGACCCGGACGATCACGTCGCCGGAGCCGTCTTCGGCGAGTTTCACGGCTTCAACGACCAGGGCCGGGTTGGACACGGTAATGAGCGGCTCCACGCCGTGGGCGCCCTTGACGATTCGCGCCGCCAGGTTCGTGCGGTACCCCTCTTCGACGGCGTCGGCGATGCTGGCGCCGGGCCGGATGGTGACGTTCAATTCGTGCCGGCCGCGGTCCGCCGCGGGGTCCGGGAACTTGGGCGCGCGCAGCAGCGAGAGCCGCACGGTGGTGGTCGTTCCGCCGTCGTCCTGTCGGATACTCCGGGTGACATCATGGCCGTACGTGGACGAGTTGGAAACCGCCACCCCGTAGCCGGGCTCGGCAACATGGATCCACCGGTGGGCGCAGATCTCGAACTTCGCGGTCTCCCACGAGGTGTTGAGATGGGTCGGGCGGAACACATGCCCGAACTGGGTCTCCGACGCGGACCGGTCCGCCCGGACGTCGAGCGCGAAGCCGAGCTTGAGCAGCTTTTCGCTTTCCTGCCAGTCAACCGCCGTCGAAATCGCCAGGGAACCGGCACCCGCCTCCAGCGATATGCGCTGGGTCACCGCCGAGGACCCTGCCAGCCGCACCACCACGACGACGGCCTCCCTGGCACGGGATTCCAGCGTCAGGGAGAGCGCGCCGGTCAGGCGGACGACGTTGCGGCGGTAAAAGGCGTCGATGTCCCAGGCGTCCCATTCGTTGGGGGTGTCCCGGTGCAGCTCGAGCAGGTTACCGAACTGCCCGGGGGCGATTGCGTCGCGTCCGCTCGCGTAGTCGGTCAGGGATTCCAGCAGGCCGTCGGCGTTGATGACGGCGCGGATGATCCCGTTGTCCAGGATATAGCCGCCGCCGGCTTCGGTAGCCAGCACTGGCTGCCCGGCGGGGATCGGCTCGGCTGCGGCCAGAGCGGGTACGCCATGGCGCCGGTGCGGAGCGGCATTGAGCAGGAACTCAGTGTCCCCGGCGCCCAGCGCCGCGCGGGCAGCGTCGGCGATGATCGCTTCAAGCTGCCGTCCGACGGCGGCGTAGTTGCGCTCGGCGTCCTGGTGCACCCAGGCGATGGAGCTGCCCGGGAGGATGTCATGGAACTGCTGCAGCAGCACCAACCGCCAGAGCCGCTTGAGCTCGGCCGCGGGGTAACCGTGTCCGGCGCGCACGGCGGCCGTGGCGCACCAGAGCTCGGCTTCGCGGAGCAGGTGTTCGCTGCGCCGGTTGCCCAGTTTGGTCTTGGCCTGGCTCGTGTACGTGCCGCGGTGCAGTTCGAGGTACATCTCACCGACCCAGACCGGGAGTGCCTCGTACTCGGCCTGGGCCCGGGCGAAGAAACTGGGGGCTGAGCCGACTTCCACTTTCGGCGATCCCTCAAGGTCCGCGGTGCGGCGCGCCGCCGCCAGCATCTCGCGGGTGGGGCCGCCACCGCCGTCGCCGTAGCCGAAAGGGACCAGCGAGACGGTGCCCCGGCCGTGGTCCCGGTAATTCCGCTCGGCGTGGGCCAGTTCCCGGCCGCTGAGTTCCGAGCTGTAGCTATCCACCGGCGGGAAATGCGTGAAAAGCCGGGTGCCGTCGATCCCCTCCCAATTGAAGGAGTGATGCGGCATCCGGTTGACCTGGTTCCAGGAGATCTTCTGGGTCAGGAACCACTTGCTGCCGGCGGCCTTGACGATCTGTGGCATGGCCGCGGAATAGCCGAAGGTATCCGGTAGCCATGCTTCCTCGCATTCCACACCGAACTCGGCCAGGAAAAAACTCTTTCCCTCCAGGAACTGGCGGGCCATGGCCTCGCCGCCGGGCATGTTGGTGTCCGATTCGACCCACATGCCGCCCACGGGAACGAACTGGCCGGTCTTGACCTTTTCCTTGATCCGCCCGAACAGCTCCGGATAGAGTTCCCTGGTCCAGGCGAGCTGCTGGGCTGAGGAGCAGGAAAACACGAAGCCGGGATCCTCGTCCATCAGGGCCACGACGTTGGAGAAGGTGCGGGCGCATTTGCGGATGGTTTCGCGGACGGGCCAGAGCCAGGCGGAGTCGATGTGCGCGTGTCCGGTGGCGAGCAGGTGGTGGGCGGAGGCGTACGCCGGCCGGGCCAGGACCCCGGCCAGGGCCTCGCGCCCCGCCGCTGCCGAACCCGGTACGTCATCGGGATCCATCCTGTCCAGCATCCGTTCCAGCGCGCGCAGGATTTCGTGGCGGCGGGGCAGCTCCATCGGCAGTTCGTGCATCAGGCCGTTGAGGGTCCAGATGTCCTGCTGCAGCTCCCAGACCGTCTGGTTGAGTTCGGCGATGACGATCCGGCCGAGCCGGTATTTCGGCTCGTTGCCCGAGGTCGCTTTGTCGCCATAGGGCGTGGCCGCGAAGGTCCACCCCTGTGACAGATCGGGATTGGCGGCCGCCTCAACGTAGAAGTCGACGGCCATCCCGCTGCCCAGGAGCTTCAGCGGAATGTACTGGTTCCGCGGGGAGATGGCCTTGACGATGGTCCCGTCCGGCCGCCAGGCGATTCCTTCGCACTGAAAACCGGGAAGGTCGCTGCTGAAGCCCAGGTCCACAATGACTTCCACCGAGGTGTCCCCCGCCGTGCCCCAGCCGTCCGGGACCTGCCCCTGCAGCCGCAGCCACTTGGTGCTCCACGGCCGCCCCCAGGCCGCGCCGTGCTCCTGCGGCCCGAACTCCTGCCGGAGGGCCTCCATGGCCGGGACCGGCTCGTCCGGGACATCCCAGCTGCTCAGGGTCAGCGGCACGCTGCGCGGATAGACCGCGGGGACGATGCGTTCGCGAACAAAGCGGTCCAGCCGGACTTCCGTGAGACGGCGGTCGTCGTGCAATGTGATCCTCTTAGCGCTGCGTGGATGACGCTGAAATGCATCCAATCGATGGATAAAACTTACTTCGCCACCGGCCCCCCGCCAAGTGGCAGCCAGCGGAGGCTAACCGCCCGAGGGTACGTGCACACCCACCCGGCCGGCTCCGGCGTACACGTTCAGCGACGTGCCGCGGCTGAAGCCGGCCAGCGTCATGCCGCTGGCCTCGGCCAGCTCGACCGCCAGGCTCGACGGCGCGCTGACCGCGGCGAGGACGGGGATACCGGCCAGGGAGGCCTTCTGCACCAGTTCGAACGACGCGCGGCCGGAGACCTGGAGTACGGTTCCGCTCAGTGGGAGCATGCCCTCGCGGAGGGCCCAGCCAACCACCTTGTCCACGGCATTGTGGCGCCCCACGTCCTCGCGCAGGCACAGCAGCTCCGCGGAGCCGTCGGCGGCGATCCGGAACAGGCCGGCGGCGTGCACGCCACCGGTGACGTCGAAGACGGCTTGGGCTTCCCGCAACTGGTCCGGAAGGGACGCGAGTGTGGCCACGGGCACCGTCAGCGGGTCGTCGGCGGGACTGAAATGCGAGGACTTGTGCACGGCCTCAATGGAATCCGTGCCGCAGATCCCGCAGGAGCTGGAGGTATACACGTTCCGCCCGGTGTCCGGGCGGACGACGTCGGGCCTCAGCTGGGCTTCGACGACGTTGAACGTCTGGACGCCGTCCTCGTCTTCCCCGGCGCAGAACCGCAGTGAGACGAGCTGCTCGGGACTCCAGATGACGCATTCAGAGACGAGGAACCCCGCCACGAGGTCAAAGTCGTTCCCCGGCGTCCGCATGGTGACGGAGAAGGACAGGCTGCCGATCCGGATCTCCAGCGGCTCCTCGACGGCGAGTACGTCCTCCCGGTGCCGGACCGGGAATTCGAGGGCCTGGGGCGATCCGTCCAGGACATATTTGTGCACCTTGCGGCGCTGCGTGACGCGGCCCATCAGGTACTCCTAACCAACATAGTTCCATCATGGCAAGCACTGGGCCGGGTGGCCAGCGCGGGTTCGGGACCGGGCGCTAGCCCAGCAGTTCACTCCAGTCCACCGGCCCGCCGGAACCGGCAGGCTTGCGGGCGGGCCGTTTGGGGGCGGGCTTGTCTTTCGGCACCGCCAGTTCCGGAAGGGGCGTGCCCCAGGGCAGGGCGAAGGCCGGGACGGTTTCCCCCAGCTGCACTCCATGCGGCGGGACCACCAGGACGCCGTCGGCCGCGGCCAGTCCGCGCATCATGCCCGGGCCGGTGTGCTGCGCCGGAGACGCCATGCCGTAGACGAGCCGGAAAGGCATCAGCCGGGTCCGGCCGGGGTCAGGGTCAATCATGGAGCCGCAGGGCACCTCGGTGACGGCCGGCAGGGACCGGTGCCCCAGCGCCGCCAGGAGCGGGGCCCCGATGGTTGACAGTGCCATCATGGCCGCGAGCGGGTTGCCCGGCAGCCCGATGATGAACCTGCCGTCCGGCAGTTCAGCCAGCACGGCAGGATGGCCGGGCCGCATGGCGATGCCGTCGATCAGCAACCGTCCGCCGAGTTCGGCGACGGAACGCCGCAGGTGGTCAGTGCCGGACCGGCCGGTGCCACCCGTGGTGATGACGACGTCGGCGGGCAACGGTTCGGCGCCGGAGCGCGCGGGAGGCTGCGGCACAGCAGCTGCCCCGGCTTCCGCCTGCGGGTCGGTGTCCTCGAGCGCGGTGAGCCATTCAGCGTAGCTGTCGCCGATTTTCGTTTCGCCGGCGCAGATCCCGCCGAGCATTTCCACGACGCCGGCGAGCTGGGGACCGAAGGTGTCGCGCACCTCCCCCGGCCGGGGGATCCCGGCAGTGACGACTTCCGAGCCGGTGAACACCAGCCGGACCACGGCTTTGCCCAGGACCGGAAGGTTGTCGTGCCCGGCGAGGGCCGCGAGGGCGAGGTGGGCGGGGTTGAGCACGGTGCCGCCCTTGATCAGCACGTCGCCGGCGGCGGCTTCCTCCGCGGCTTTCCTGATGTGCTCGCCGTTCCGCGGCTCGCCGGGCTTCGCGCCGCCGCCGAGCTGCAGGACCGGCAGCCCGTCCTCATCGGCGGCAATGGTGCCGCTTTCGCTCCGCAGCACGGCCTTAGCCCCGGGAGGAATCAGCCCGCCGGTGACGATCGGGCTGGCCTGGTGCGGAGCCAGCCGCTGGCCGGGTTCCGCGAGGATCCACGGTCCGCTGCCGTTGACGGCCCAGCCGTCCATGGCGGACGAGGCGTAGTGCGGCATGTCCACGAGCGCTTCCGCGTCGGCGGCGAGTTTCCGCCCCAGCGCATCGCGAAGAAGCACGGGGGCGGCGGGGATGGGCGTCGCGCAGTCGAAGGCGAGCTGCCGGGCTTCCTGCCAAGTGTGCGCGAGGTGCCGATGGGGCGCAGGCTCATCCCCCGCGGCAGCTGCACTGCCGTGAGGGGGTTCAGGTGTCATGCCCCGGAGGCTTCGTTGGCTGCGTAGTCTTTGGCCAGTTTGCGGGCAACGCCCATCGCGGCCTGCATTGAGACGGCATCCGTGGCCTGGCCGGAGCCCGAGGCCAGGCCCGCCGCGAAGCCGGCAATAAACGTGGTCAAAGGCGCGGCAGGGCGCACCACGGAGTGCGCCGCCACCCCGGCCAGGGCCAGGACTTCGTTCACGTCAACCTCGACGTCTTCCAGTTCCAGGGCCTGAAGCAGGGCACGGCACCAGTCTTCGAGTGTTTCATCCTGGGTTTTCACCGTTTGCCTCCAAAGTCGAGTTCAGCCGGGGATCCCTGGGCCTTATGCCTGGTCCATGGCTGTCGCGGTGATGGCCGTCGAAGCCGTGGCCGTCAGTCGGCCCGGTCACCCCTAACGCGGAGGCATCGTCCCAGGTATCCACATCATCCGTGGACCCCCTGGGGACGCTGACTTCCCGCACCTCCAGCCTAGCAAGAAGGGCGAATACGGAGGCATTTTCGAGCGCGCCGCGCTGCCTGGCTTCGGCTACGCTGTGTTGTAGCGCAGCCGTGCTATAAAGCCCGACCAGCGGCTGCCGGCGCCCATCAGCGGACACTGCCATCAGCCCGTCGCCCGGAGCGGCTTCCGCAGCGGCTGCCAGCAGCGTTCGGACGGCGGCATCCGCCCGGGGCATGTCGACGGCGAGGACCAGCGTCAGCGCTGCCGCGGCGGGGTGGCGGGGGTCGCGGCTGCGGTGCCGGTCCAGCGCGGCGAGTCCCGCGGCGACGGCTGCGGCGGGGCCCGCAAAGGCCGGCTCCTCCCGGCAGCTCAGCACACCCTCGGGCAGGGTTCCCGGGTCAGGCCCGACGACGGCGACCGCGGCCGCGCCGCGAGCGGCCTGCAGGGCGCGCTCCAGGAGGGTGGCGCCGTCGTGCATCAGACCGGATTTGGGCACGCCTCCCAGCCGGGACGACCTGCCCCCGGACAGAATGACAGCGTCGAATTCCACCGGCCCAGCCTAACTGGCTATAGGTCCTGCCCTGGCGCAGCGGCCGGGGCGCGCCGTGTCAGGCAGCGGATTCCGGCAGGAGGAAGGGATCCCAGGCCGGGGTCGGCTTCTCGAGCTCCTTGATTTGCCAGGTCGTGCCCTTGGGCGGCGCGGGGCTGAAGCCGAGCTTCCAGCCCATTTCCCCCGGGGTGTGGTCGCCTTTGGCGTTGTTGCACCGCAGGCAGGCAGCGACGAGGTTTTCCCAGGAATCCGCACCGCCCCTGGATTTGGGCTGGACATGATCGATGGTGTGGGCGGCTTTGCCACAGTAGGCGCAGCGGTGTCCGTCCCGGCGGAGTACCCCGCGGCGGCTCACGGCCGTCACGGTGTTGTACCGGGGCCGGATGTAGCGATTCAGGAGAATCACCGACGGCCGGCCCAGGACGTCCTGCGGACCGACGACGGGATCGTCGCCTTCCGCCACGACACTGGCCTTTCCAGTCAGCACAAGGACGAGCGCCCGGCGGAAGGTCACAACCGCCAGCGGTTCATATCCAGCATTCAGAACGAGAGTGCGCATCCGCATACCTCTTCACGGCCGCACCCGCCAGGGGCACGAGGGCCGGCTGCCCTCTGCATGGTCGGGCTATGGATCGACAAAACAAGAGTAAACATGGAGATGCCAATTCACCGAATCTTTTTTGCCCGCCCCGCTCGTGTCCGCTGAAGTTCACGTCCTGGCAACGCAAAGGACCCCCGCCGAATGGCGGGGGTCCTTTGTGTTGCTAGCTGTCGCTGTCTTAGCCGCCGACGCGGATGAAGACCGGGCCGGAGCCGACGTTGACGCTCTGCAGGGAGGTGGTTCCACCGTTCCAGCCGCCGTGGACGGCCTTGCCGTTGCCGACGTAAACAGCGATGTGGGCCACGCCCGCGCCGCCGTTCTGGTAGTAAGCGAGGTCGCCCGGCTGTGCCTCGCCGGCGCTTACGGTGCGGCCGAGGGACAGGTAACCTGCCGGCCAGCCGTGGTAGTTGATGCCCGCAGCAGCCAGCGAGTTCGTGGCGAGGGCGGTGCAGTCCTGGCCCACGCCGAGCTGGGCGTAGGCGGCAGCGGCGATCGTGGCGCCCATGCCGCTGGCGACGGCCGGAGCCTTGGTGCTGGCGGCGGTGGTGCTGGCGGCCGTGGTGGCGGTGGCGCCGACCTTGGTGCTGGCGGTCTTGGCCGTGTTGGCAGCGTTGGCCGTGTTTGCTGTGGGAGCCTCCTGGACCTTCACTACAGGCTTCGGGGCTTCGACGACGGGGGCCGGGGTGGTGGTGACGGCCGGCTTCTCGAAGGAGATCGCGATGGTCGAAGCAGCCGAGATGGTCGCCGGGGCGGCCGATTGGACTTCGAGGGTGGAAGCGGAGGTGGACTCGCGCTGAACGTTGGCCTCAGCAGCGTTGGCTGCGATTCCGCTGGTCAGGACGAGGCCGGAGGCAGCAGCGATAACTGCGGCCTGGCGACCCATGCCACCGGCGTTGTCGCCGACGGTCTTGGCAATGACGGCCAGCGAGTTGGTCTTGGTGACCTCGGCGCGGTGCCGTGCGTTTGCACGAGTAGTCATTAAGTTCTCTCTTTCGTGATCCTGGGTCCGCGCTTTTTGGGCGCGGGCTGAGGACGCTCCGGCATCTTGGGGGTACGCCGGATCGCCCCGAAATGGGTTACTTAGCGAAGGGTGTACTGCGAAGACGCGCCAAAAGCGGGAACTGCTTGCAGGTGCATGGCCTGCGGGCCGGACTCAGCAGAGATTGAGTCGGCGGGGTGAGATCCGTTCCGGGCGCCGGCAAGGGCAACGCGGAGGTTGGATTTCAGCGGGCTCGTTAGAGCCGCGCAAGCGCGGTTAAGCGCAGCATTGTGGCGTGAAGACACGAAAGTAGCCTCTCCCAATGCCTGCGAGGTGAGCTGTCGGATTCGGATGGGAGTCACCCGGCCGCGCTGCTTCCTGGGAAGCTTTGCGACTTAACCCCAAGGCCTTCTTTCGAAGGCCAAAATTGGTTCCCCCGCCCCTGCCAGACGATGTAATGCGAACGGACCTTGAGCGGTGGCAGAGCTAGGCAATCCACTCAAGAGCGCCAACTTCGGAAAAGTTGGCGTAGGTCAAACGGTACAGCAGTTGGGGCTCAATGTCACATTCAGATCACGGCGTGTCACAGGAATGCGAGAGTGTCCCATCAGCTCGGTTAGAGCCAGCCGGTCGGATCGACGACTTCGCCGTTGATCATGACCTCAAAGTGAAGGTGGCAGCCGGTGGAGGCGCCGGTGGTGCCGCTCATCGCCACGACACCGCCGCGGGTGACCTGCTGGCCCACCTTGACGCTGGCTGAGGACAAGTGGTTGTAAGTGGTCTCCAGGCCGTTTCCATGGTCGATCACCACGCGGTTTCCGCCGCCGTGGGGATGCCATCCGGTGAAGGTTACGGTGCCGCTGGCGGCCGCAAGGACAGCGGTGCCGCACTGGACGGAATAGTCCTGTCCGCGGTGGAACTCTCCGGAACCACCGGTGATGGGGCTGACGCGGTAGCCGAAGGGCGACGAGGAATTCATTTGGACCAGGGGCGCCCCGAGGCTGCCGGAGGAGGCGGCGCGGGTGATGGAGCCGGCGGACTGGGCGCTCAGCAACTGCTTGAGCTTGCCGTCCGGGTCACCCTGGGTGGTGACGGCGGTGCGGTTGAAGTCAATTTTGGCCTCGGCGGCGGTGACATCCGGCTGGACCGCGGCAGAGACGGATTCGGCGGAGGTCCCGGCGTCGGTGGCCATGACGGGGCCCGTGGCGGGGACGGTGACGGTGAGGACCAGTCCCGTGGCAGCCAGTGCAATGCCAGCTTTTTGGCCGACGCCGCTGGCCGCGGCGAAGTCAGTCACCTGACGGAATGGGCTGCGGCGGCCTCGGCGTTCATCACGGTGCGCGTCGCGTGGGCGGTCTGCCGTGACGGCGACGGCCGGACGCGGCTCCGGAGCGGGACCGTGCGCACGACGGCGGCCCCTGGCGGTCTGGATGGTCAAGAACGGTTCCTCTCTGGAGAGCCTGCGAAGTTAGCTGTCGGATTCGGGTCAGAGAGATCAAAGACCCGGTCCGCTGTGGCAAGCATCCAGGCACAGAGGCATCAAGGGACTTCCCTGCTGGAGAGTGCTTGCCGCTGACGGACTTCACCCCAAGGCTGTTGAACAGCCGGAAGTGGTTCCCCCGCCCCTGCCAGAAGGTGGTTCTGCGTCTGATCCGCTGGCAGAGCTCGGCTCGGATCAGATAACGCTTTGGTATCGGTACTACTGATCAACTATAGGGGATTAAGCCGTGCAGTAATAAATCCGTTATCGACCTGTGCACAACTCATGGGTGGTCCCACGAGTTGCCGGTGATCGGTAGTTAACCGACGGTAACAAAGACGTGGGCAGCCACCTCGGGCGGGAGCTCAAGGGCCCCTTCGATGTCCGGCACGCGCACGGAGATGTACTCCCCCACTCGTTCCAGTGCCACCAAAGCGCCGGGTCGGATGCCGCCCTCATCAAGCTGGACGAGCAGTTCCGGTTCCACCTGGATGGGCTCGGCAAGCCGGTTGATCCTGACCCTGGAATCCGGCCCGTAGCCGGCCATGGCCTCAAGCAGGTTCACCACGCCGTCGGCGTAGGGCTGGGAAGGCAAGCCGCCCAGCTCCGCGAGGCCCGGGATCGGGTTGCCGTAGGGCGAAACAGTGGGATGGTTGAGCAGTTCGAAGATCCGCCGCTCCACCCGCTCACTCATGACGTGTTCCCAGCGGCAGGCTTCCTCATGGACGTAGGCCCAATCAAGCCCGATCACGTCGGCCAACAGCCGCTCGGCCAGGCGGTGCTTGCGCATGACCTCGATGGCACGTTTCCGGCCGGTTTCCGTCAGCTCGAGGTGGCGGTCGCCGGACACAACCACCAGCCCGTCGCGTTCCATCCGGCCGATGGTCTGGGAAACGGTGGGGCCGGAGTGGCGCAGCCGTTCGGCGATGCGGGCGCGGAGGGCGACAATGTTTTCTTCTTCAAGTTCCAGAATGGTCCGAAGATACATCTCGGTTGTATCGATCAGATCCGTCATTCAGCTCAGCTCCTCGAGCGCCGTCCTTGCGTGTTTCCCACCGTACCGCGTGCTGCAGGCGCCGTGGTGGGGTCCGCCGTACGTTCGCAGGCCAGCTTAGCCTATTTTGAATTACTCCGGATAATCTCAGTGACCGGACTATGACGGGCTTTTTTGCCTCCCCCGCCGGGCAGTCAGGCAGAATGAAACGCAAGGCTCCGCTGCAGCCACGCTGCCGGGCCATCTCCCGAGCCACACTTTTGTACCAGCCGAAAATTGGAGCCACTGTGAGCGACACCAGCATCACGATTCCCGCAAATCTCCTGCCCAAGGACGGCCGGTTCGGCGCCGGTCCGTCCAAGGTCCGACCGGAGCAGATGGAAGCTCTCGCCGCGGCGTCGCAGCTGCTCGGAACATCCCACCGCCAGGCACCGGTCAAGAACCTCGTGGGGTCGGTCCGGAACGGGCTCAGCCAGTTCTTCCGCGCCCCGGAGGGCTATGAGGTCATCCTGGGCGTCGGCGGATCGACGGCGTTCTGGGACGTTGCCAGCTTCGGCCTGGTGGAAAACAAGGCCCAGCACTTGTCCTTCGGCGAGTTTGGCTCGAAGTTCGCCTCCGCCACCGACAAGGCACCGTTCCTTGCTGACTCCAGCATTATCAAGTCCGAACCGGGCACCCGCCCGGCGGCCAAGGCCGAGGCCGGCGTCGATGTTTACGCATGGCCGCAGAATGAGACGTCCACCGGCGTTGCCGCTCCGGTCCAGCGTGTGGCCGGCGCCGATGCAGGATCACTCGTCCTGGTTGACGCTACCTCTGCTGCCGGCGGGCTGGATGTCGACGTCGCTGAAGCGGACGTCTACTACTTCGCCCCGCAGAAGAACTTCGCGTCCGACGGCGGCCTGTGGCTCGGGCTGTTCTCCCCCGCCGCGCTGGAACGCGCGGCGCGGATCAAGGCTGGCGGCCGCTGGATCCCGGACTTCCTGGACCTCCAGACGGCGATTGACAACTCGCGGCTGAACCAGACGTACAACACGCCGGCCCTGGCCACCTTGGTGACCCTCGACGCCCAGGTGCAGTGGCTCAACGCGAACGGCGGACTGGACTTCGCCTCGGCACGGACCACGGATTCAGCCGGCCGCATCTACCGCTGGGCCGAGGCTTCGGCATACGCCACGCCGTTCGTGACGAAGGCTGAGGACCGTTCCAACGTCATCGCGACGATCGACTTCGACGACTCCATCGACGCCGCGGAAATCGCGAAGGTGCTCCGGGCCAACGGCATCGTGGACACCGAGCCGTACCGCAAGCTGGGCCGCAACCAGCTCCGCATCGCAACCTTCGTGGCGATCGAGCCGGACGATGTGTCCGCGCTGCTGGAGTGCATCGACTTCGTCGTGGGCGAACTGAAGAAGTAGCTTCCCACGCAACGGAGGCGCTGCGGCGTCAGCGTTCCTCAGCGTCAGCGTTCGGCGGCGTCGTCAGGGTCCTGTCCCCGGGCGGCGCCGCCGGCGTCGGGGCCGGTTGCGCTCCCCGGGGCGGCGGACACCACCCGGAAGTGGCGCAGCCCGCGCGCGCGCCGGTCGAACCGGATCCGCAGTCGCCTGGCCCGGACAATCCACACCAGACCGATCAGGGCCGCGATCAGCCCGGAGGCCGCCGCAACGCTCAGGGACCAGCGGGGACCGGCGACGTTGGCGACCCACCCCACGAACGGGGCACCGATGGGCGTGCCGCCCATAAAGATCGCCATATAGAGCGCCATCACCCGGCCGCGCATCACGGGGTCCGTGGTGGTCTGCACGTAGCCGTTGGCGCTCGTCATCATGGTGATGGCGAAGAGCCCCACCGGGACCAGCGCGACGCCGAACCAGAAGTAGCTGGGGGCCAGCGCAGCGATGCCGGAGGTGACGCCGAAGGCTCCGGCCGCCCCGAAAATGATCCGCAGCCGGGGCTTCTTGCGGCCTGCGGACAGCAGGGCACCGGCGACGGAGCCGATGGCCATGATGGAATTCATCAGCCCGAACGCGCCGGCATCAAGGCCGAATTCCGTGCCGACCATGGCCGCGATGAACAGCACAAAGTTCAGTCCCAGGGTCCCCACGATAAAGACGGCGACCAATACCACCACAATGTCCGGCCGGAACTGCACATAGCGCAGCCCCTCGCGGATCCGGCCCTTGCCGGCCGCGGCCCGGGGCAGCTGGCGCAGCGAGGCGGTGGGAATTTTCCACAGGCTCAGCAGCAGCGCCACGAAGGTCAGGGTGTTGATCAGGAAGACCCAGCCGGGGCCGACGGCGACCGTGAGGATGCCGGCCACCGCGGGCCCGATCATCCGCGCCACATTGAAGGAGGCGCTGTTAAGGGCCACCGCGTTGGGCAGGTAATCGTCGCGGACCAGTTCGGAGACGAAGGTCTGCCGCACCGGTGCATCGAGGGCCGAGACAACACCCAGCAGCAGCGCGAAACCGTAGACGTGCCAGAGTTGCGCGGCCCCGGAAACCACCAAGATGCCCAGCCCTGCACTCAGCACCGCCATCGCGGACTGGGTCAGGACCAGGAGCTGTTTCCGGTTGAAACGGTCGGCCAGCAGCCCGGCCACGGGGGCGAGGAAGAGCTGGGGTCCGAGCTGCAGGGCCATCGTGATGCCCATGGCGCTGGCATCGTGATCGGTCAGGTGGTCGAAGACCAGCCAGTCCTGGGCCGTGCGCTGCATCCAGGTCCCGATGTTGGAGATCATCGCCCCGATGAACCAGATCCGGTAGTTCAGGATGTGCAGGGACTTGAAGGTGGACATCATCTCCAGCCCTCACTGTGCAGCATCCCGGATGATTCCAACCGTTAGTCAGCCTGCGCTGCGGGCAACTCGTCGTCCGGGGTGTCTCCGGCGGGCACGTCGGAGTCATCGTCGTCAACATCGTCGGCGTCGTACTCATCTCCGGCACCGTCCGCGTTGCCGTCCGCATCATCGGAGTCGTCTTCGGGCGCGTCGTCGGCGGCGTTGTCGTCGTCGTCGTCGTCGTCGTTGTCGTTGTCGTTGTCGTCGTCGGAGTCATCGTCCGACCCAGCGGCGCCGAGGGCGTCCACCGGGGCGCCGGCTTCCTCCGGCGGTGCCGGGCTCGCCACTGCCGCGATTTCCTCCTCGCCCTGTTCGTCACCGGGGCGGACACGTTCGGCCCACGGGATCCATTCGGGCGCCAGGATTGAGTCTTCGGAGGGAAGCAGGCCCAGCTCGTCCACCGTCACAACCTTGGACCGGGAGTTCCGGGTGAGCACGGCGTACCACTGCCAGCCACCGTAGCCGGCCAGCTTTGACTCGAAGAGGTGCGTGACCAGGCGGTCGCCTTCACTCTTGGCCGCGAGATGGCGGCCGATCTGCTCGGCGGGGGCGATGCCCTCAATGGCTGCACGGGCGACGTCGACGGCGGCGGCCAGGAAGGCATCCGGCTTGCCGGTGCGCCAGACGGGAACCCCGGTGCGCGGCTTAGTGCCTTCTTTGGTTCTGGCCTTCTTGTCCCCGGCGGCAGTTAGGTCCCCGGCGGGGGATGCGGTCTGGTCAGTTTCCGGAGTCATCGCCGGGGCCCTACGCGTCCAGCTCGTCGGCAACCTTACGCAGTGCGACGGCGATCGCCTTGCCCTTGTTGCCTTCCGGGTACTTGCCCGCGGACAGGGTTCCGGACAGGTTGTCCAGCACGGAGACGAGGTCCTGCACCAGCGGCGCGAGGTCCTTCGCGCTGGGCCTCTTGGCCTTGGCGATGGACGGTGTCTTGTCCAGCACGCGCAGGCCTAGGGCCTGGGCGCCCTTGCGGCCGTCGGCCACGCCGAATTCAACCCGGGTGCCGGCCTTGAGCTCGGTTACGCCCTCGGGCAGCGCGGACTTCGGCAGGAAGACTTCCTGGCCGTCCTCGCCCGCGAGGAATCCGAAGCCCTTTTCCTTGTCATACCACTTGACCTTGCCGGTAGGCACGTAATCAACCTTCTTCGTTCTGCTGGTGACACGGCCGGCGGTCACCGCATCCGCATTGATATGCGGGTTCAGGGTATGACTGCCCGGACCGTGTTGGTCTGTTCCTTCAAGGTTATCCTGCCCGGTCCACTTTGGTCGTTTGGGGCGCGGGACAGGCCGGACTGTTAGCGTTAGCTCCATGACTCCACTGCCTTTCCGGCGGCCACTGTTGATCGTCGCGGCTGCTGCCGCCGTGCTGTCGCTCACGGCCGTCGGCGTCGTGATGGCGATGGCCTTTAACAATGCCGTGTCGCCCGCCTGGATCACCTCCACCGCCCTGTACGGGCTTCCCGTGGCTTTCCTGCTTATGCTCGTGCTCGTAGTCGACGGCGTCGCAGCCCGGCGTCGGACCCGAGAGCCGGACGAAAGGTAGCCTTGCACTGATGTCTCTTATCCGCGCGCTAAGCAAGGAACTGCAGGCACGCAGCGACGACTCGCTGCGTGCCTTGTTCTCCGCGCGGCCGGACCTCATCTCCCCTGGCGTGCCGGACTTCGCCGCCCTCGCTGCCCGCGCCAGCGGCCGCGTCAGCGTTCAGCGCGCCCTGGAGCGGCTGAACCGCCCGGAAATGCAGGTCCTCGAAACCCTGCACCTGTGCACGAACACGGATACCGGGCACAGCGCCTCCGCCCCGATGCTGAAGAAGCTGATCAATGGCGCGACGCTGACTTCCATCGAAAAGATGCTGCATTCCCTCCAGGAACTGGCCCTCGTCCACCGGGCGGAACCCCCGCACGGCGCCGCGCCGCCCGCGGGGCCAAAGCAGCGTTACTACTTGCCGGTGGGCAGCCTCAAGGACGTCATCGGGATCTACCCGGCCGGGCTCGGGCGCAGCTACACCGAACTGGTGCGGCTCCAGCCGGCTTTCGCGCAGCGAGTAGTCCAGCTCGTCGGGGAACTGCACCGCAGCGGCGCGGCCATCTCCCCCGCGGCCACCCCGATGGAGGCCGCACTGTCGCTGCAGCACTGGACGGCCACACCGGAGTCCCTGCGGCAGATCCTGGCCACCGCGCCGGAACGCACCCCGGCGTTGCTCGCACGCTTCGGGAACTGGGCCATGGGCGCCGTTCCGCAGGCGCAACGGCGCGCCACCGTGCTGCACGAGGCCGCCGACGTCGGGCCGGTGGACTGGCTCCTGGCCCGCGGGCTGCTGGTGCCGCTGGACGCCGCCCACGTGGAACTGCCGCACAGCGTCGGGGTCTCGCTGCGCGGCGGCTTTGTCATCGAGAAGTTCGCGCTGACTCCCCCGGCGCCGCGGCTGGGTTCCACCTCTGCCGCGCTGCGCCGCAATGCCGCCCTGGGCGCGATCGCCGAGACCCTGCGGCTGGTCGGTGAACTGCTGTACATCGTCCGTGAACAGCCTCTTGTCACCCTGCGCAGCGGCGGCGTGGGCGTCCGGGAGCTCAAGCGCCTGGCGGACGGGCTGCGGATCGAGATGCACGACGCCGGGGTGCTGGCCGAGCTGTGCGCCCTGTCCGGCCTCATCCGCCTGGACGTGGACAGTTCCGCCTGGGTCCAGCCGCCCCAGCTGGAGTGGCTGACGCTTCCGCGCCAGGAGCAGTGGCTCTGGCTGGTCAATGCCTGGCTCGCCAGCGAGCGGGCGCCGTCCCTCGTGGGTCAGCCCGTCAATGGCCAGGCCGGGGTCCCGGCTCCCCACCGCGGCGCGGCCGGCGGCACCATCAACGCGCTCTCGGCCGAGGCGCAGCGCCCGGACGCCCCAGTGGTCCGGAAACGGATCCTGGAAATCCTGGCTGAACTGACCGGGGAGGCCGCGGCGCAGGACGGCCAGGCCCCGGTCCTGGATGCCGCGGCGGTGCTGGAACGCGCCGACTGGACCCAGCCCCGGATGGCACGGCGTTTCAGCTCGCTGATCCGCGGTGTCCTGGCCGAGGCCGAACTGCTGGGCCTCATCGGCTCGGGCGCGCTCAGCCAGATCGGGGCGGCCATCGCCGCCGAAGAGCCCGACGAGGCGATGGGAATCCTGGGCGAACACCTGCCGGCCGCCCTGAACCATGTCCTGCTCCAGGCCGACCTGACGGCGGTGGCGCCCGGCTACCTCGCGCCGGACCTGACCGAGAAGCTCCTCACCATGGCCGACGCCGAGGGTCAGGGACCCGCCACGATCTACCGCTTCTCGGTCTCCTCGGTCCGGCGCGCGCTCGACGCCGGCCAGGATGCCCAGGCCATGCTGGACTTCCTGAGCCTGCACTCGGCCACGGCGATCCCGCAGCCGCTGAAGTACCTGATCGAAGACACCGCAGCCCGCCATGCCCGGCTGCGGGT
Source organism: Pseudarthrobacter sp. MDT1-56 (assembly GCF_059383555.1). Lineage (NCBI taxonomy): Bacteria > Bacillati > Actinomycetota > Actinomycetes > Micrococcales > Micrococcaceae > Pseudarthrobacter > Pseudarthrobacter sp. MDT1-56. Next base: position 49,285 of record NZ_JBWZCK010000005.1, on the reverse strand, counting down.
GGGGTCCGCCGCGAGTTTCATCCAGAGCGACGACGAAACCGCCCTCCTGGAGCTACTCAACACTCCGGGCGCCGCCGGCCTCGGCCTGGTCCGGATTGCCCCCACCGTGCTGGTCTCGCACGCCGCGCCGCGGGAAACAGCGCAGCTGCTCCGGAGCCTGGGGCTAACCCCGGCGGTAGACGAGTCCGAGGCCGGCGGCCTCCGGCTGCGCCGCACCACCGCGGTGCCCGGCAGCGTCCGGCCGGTGTACAGCGCCCCGCGCACCGCCCCTCCCGAAGCCGACGTCGACGCCCAACTGGCGGTGCTGCGCAGCGAACGGACCGCTGGCGGCGGCGCTTCCGGGCACCACGCTGCGGCCCCCGGCAGCGAAGAAGCGACCCAGCTGGGGCTCGAAACCCTGCAGAAGGCGATCCGGCTCAAACAGCGCGTGGTGATGAACGTCGTCGACGGCATGGGGAATGCCGTGCGGGAAACGGTTGTTCCGGTAGCTGTGAACGGCGGACGGGTCCGGGTCTTCGACCCGGACAAGGAAACCGAACGCGTACTGTCCATCCACCGGATTATTGATGTAGAAGCCGCAGAGGAATTGCTCCAGTGAACGATGGACCGCTGATCGTCCAGAGTGATAAGACCATCCTGCTCGAGGTGGACCACGAACTCGCCACCGAAGCACGCCACGCCATCGCCGCGTTCGCCGAGCTGGAACGCGCCCCCGAGCACATCCACAGCTACCGGCTCACGCCACTGGGCCTCTGGAACGCTCGGGCTGCCGGCCTTGACGCCGAGAAGGTGCTGGACACCCTGCTGAAGTACTCCCGCTTCCCGGTGCCGCATTCCCTGCTGATCGATGTGGAAGAAACCATGTCCCGGTACGGCCGGCTGCGGCTCGAAAAGGACCCCCAGCACGGCCTCGTCATGCGCACCTCGGACTATCCGGTGCTGGAGGAGGTCAGCCGCGCCAAGAAGATCGCCCCGCTGCTGGGCCCGAGGATCGACGGCGAGACCGTGGTGGTCCACTCCTCCCAGCGCGGGCAGCTCAAGCAGCTGCTGCTCAAGATCGGCTGGCCGGCCGAGGACCTGGCCGGCTACGTTGACGGCACGCCGCACCCCATCCTGCTCGACGAGTCCGGCTGGAAGCTTCGTCCCTACCAGCAGCTGGCGATGGAGAACTTCTGGGCCGGCGGCAGCGGCGTCGTCGTGCTCCCCTGCGGGGCCGGCAAAACACTGGTGGGTGCCGCCGCGATGGCCACCAGCTCCACCACGACCCTGATCCTGGTCACCAACACCGTGTCCGCCCGGCAGTGGAAGGACGAGCTGCTCAAGCGGACCTCCCTCACCGAGGAGGAAATCGGCGAATACTCCGGCTCCGTCAAGGAAGTCCGGCCGGTGACCATCGCCACGTACCAGGTCCTGACCACGAAACGGGGCGGACTGTACCCCCATCTGGAACTCGTGGACGGCAACGACTGGGGACTCATCATCTACGACGAGGTCCACTTGCTGCCCGCCCCGATCTTCCGGATGACAGCGGACCTGCAGGCACGCCGCCGGCTCGGCCTCACCGCCACGCTGGTCCGCGAGGACGGCCGCGAGGGCGAAGTGTTCAGCCTGATCGGCCCGAAGCGCTACGACGCGCCGTGGAAGGACATCGAGGCGCAGGGCTACATCGCGCCGGCCGACTGCGTCGAGGTCCGGATCGACCTGCCCCGCGACGAACGCGTGGCCTATGCGATGGCCGAGGACGCGGACAAGTACCGGCTGTGCGCCACGTCCGAGTCCAAGACCCTGGTGGTGGAACAGCTCGTGGCCCAGCACGCCGGCGAGCAGCTGCTGGTGATCGGCCAGTACATCGACCAGCTGGACGAGATCGGCGAGCGCCTGAGCGCACCCGTGATCAAGGGAGATACCCCGGTCAAGGAACGCCAGAGGCTCTTTGATGCCTTCCGCGCCGGCGAGGAGCAGACCCTCGTGGTGTCCAAGGTCGCCAACTTCTCCATCGACCTGCCCGAAGCCTCGGTCGCGATCCAGGTGTCCGGTTCCTTCGGCTCCCGGCAGGAGGAAGCCCAGCGTCTTGGCCGGCTGCTGCGGCCCAAGAAGGACGGCCGCGCCGCCCGCTTCTACTCCCTCGTGGCCAGGGACACGCTGGACCAGGACTTCGCGGCCAAGCGCCAGCGCTTCCTGGCCGAGCAGGGCTACGCCTACCGGATCATGGATGCCCGGGACGTGGGCACCAGCTCGCCCACCGACTGATCCGGCACACCCCTCCCGGGCAGTCCGAGCCGCGGACTAGCGGATGTACGTCGACCCGTCCTGTTCCAAAGCTCCGGTACGCGGGTCGCGCTGCGGACGCTGGTAGGCGAATTCTCCGCCGCTGCGGCCGCCGAAGGGGCGTCCGTGGTCGGCAAATTCTTCCCGGAAAAACGCCAGGCACCACTGGCCCATCTGGAGGCGGGAGCCAGTGCGCAGTACCGAGGTCGACCCCGGACCGAAGCTGCCGGTGACTTTGCCGTGCCGGACCAGGACGTATTCATCCCGGTCGTTGTGGACTATTTCCGCATGCACTCCGTCGAGTCCCGGAAGCTGCAGGTCGACGGATTCGTCGCTGCCGATGCGCACCCGTTCCGCAGTGAGGCTGAACTCACGCGGGACCTGTCCGTTCCAGGACTTCGAGTCCTGAACGAAAATCAACCGCGGCCGTCCGCCGCCCCGCGTGTAATGGGTCGTCGTGATGCGCCGGGGAATCCTGCGCTTCACCGTTGGCAGCAACGGCAACACGGTCCCGGGCGGCAGCAGGGAAATCCCCCGGGCCGGAGAACGCCGGCCCCGTTTCAGCATGGGCGCCAGCGCTCCCAGCTTTCCCAGCTTGATGTGCGGCGACTTGGTAATCACCCGCTGCGAGGCCGGAGCCTCGACGGCGCCGAGGCTGATGATCCTGCCGTCCGGTCCGTCCACGACGACGGACAGCCCCTGGTCCGACAGCGTCTTCGCCAGGGGCCTGAGGTCGCCCAGGGACGGCATCCGCTGGGACTGCAGGGCATCGATGCGGTCCAGCGCAACAACCACTTCACTCCCGGACGCCTTCACCGATCCGCGGGTCTCCTCGCCGGAGGCCTCCTGGAGGGAAAAGTCCAGGTTGATGTCGGCCCTGAACCGCGGGGCCATGGTCAGGCCCTGTTCTCGTCGGAACCCACAGCGTCCTTGTCGCTGGTGGTCACGCGGAGGCTCCCGTTCAGCTTCCAGGTGGCGCGCGGCGCGTCCGGGCCGATGTCGCGGGGAACCTCGATGGTCATATCGATGAAGTTGTAATTAATCGCGGCTCCTTTGCCGGTCAGGTAGGACCACATCTCTTCGGCAAGATCCGCCCAGTCCCGGATGCTCCGGTCAACGGGGCCTGAACTGTCCACTGCGTTGGTCTCAGTCGTCACTTTGTGTCCTCTTCATTGGGGTACCCGCGCTCATGCCGCCGCGGCGGAGTGAATCGATAGGGCCACTCTAATGTCGAGGTCGGCGCAGGGGAATGCCTTCCAAGGAACCACTTTGCGCGTCCAGTCCGGCGGGCCGGGCGGTACGGTGGGCGGTCCGGTCCCACTAAACACACATCTTCCATTCAGAAAACTCCCAGATTCTGGGAGGATCATGGGAACCATGAAAAAGAACGGTCCCGAAGCCAAGCTGCTCGTCGTCGATGATGAACCGAACATCCGCGAGCTGCTGTCCACATCCCTGCGCTTCGCCGGTTTCGAGGTCGTCTCGGCCTCCAACGGGCGCGAAGCCTTGGCAGCGGCCGATCTGCATTCCCCCGATCTGGCCGTCCTGGACGTCATGCTGCCGGATATGGACGGCTTCACCGTCACCCGCCGGCTGCGCGCTGCAGGCAAGCACTTCCCCGTGCTCTTCCTGACCGCCAAGGATGACACCGAGGACAAGGTCATGGGCCTGACCGTGGGCGGCGACGACTACGTCACCAAGCCTTTCAGCCTCGACGAGGTGGTGGCACGCATCCGCGCCGTGCTGCGCCGCACACAGCCGCTGCAGGACGACGATGCGGTCATCCGCGTCGATGACCTTGAGCTCGACGACGACGCCCACGAGGTCCGCCGCGGCGGCACGGTGATCGAGCTGTCCCCCACCGAATTCAAGCTCCTGCGCTACCTCATGCTGAACCCCAACCGCGTCCTGTCCAAGGCCCAGATCCTGGACCACGTCTGGGAATACGACTTCAACGGGGATGCCTCGATCGTGGAGTCCTACATCTCCTACCTGCGCCGCAAGGTGGACATTGATCCGGACGCCCCGGCCCTGATCCAGACCAAACGGGGCGTCGGCTACGTCCTGCGGACGGCCGAGAAGCGCTGACCTTGTTGCTGCACCGCTGGAAGTCGGCGTCGCTGCGGTCGCAGCTTGTGGCAATCATGACCGCACTGATGCTGGTGGCCCTGACCGCCACCGGCGCCGGCACCCTGACCCTGCTGCACAGCTATCTGCAGGGGCAGGTCGATGACAAGCTCCGGGCCGCGGTCACCTCGGTGCGCCAGCAGCAGTCCTTCAGCCAGCTGCAGGACCAGAACCAGAGCATCCCCACCGACTACTCCCTGATGCTCTTCACGCCGGGACAGCCCCCGTTCCCGTTCGGCGGCAGCAAGGAACTCCACCCGGATATCGCCAGCATCAGCCCCGCCGACGTCGCGGGACTCCAGCAGACCCCGTTCCAGGTCCGCGGCACGGACGGGCGCAACTGGCGGGTGGTCGCACTCAACGTCGTCGACAGCAACCAGCGCAGCTCCGTGGTGGTCATCGGGCTCCCGCTGTGGCCGGTCGATTCCGTGATGGAACACGCCGTCCTGGTGGTCGTCGGGGTCGGACTGCTGACCCTGGTCCTGGCCTTCTTTATCGCCACCTGGAGCATTTCCCGGTCCTTCCGGCCGCTGGCCCGGGTCGAAAAGACCGCCGCAGCGATTGCGGCCGGCGACCTCTCCCGGCGTGTCGAGGTCGAAAACCCCACTACCGAGGTGGGCCGGCTGGGCAGCTCCCTCAACGCCATGCTCGCCCATATCGAGACGGCCTTTGCCGCCCGGATGGCCTCCGAGGAGCGGATGCGCCGCTTCGCCGCGGACGCCTCCCATGAACTGCGCACCCCGCTCGTGACGATCCGCGGTTTCTCCGAGCTCTACCGGCACGGCGCCTTGTCCACCCCGGAGGACGTGGCGACCGCGATGGGGCGGATCGAAAGCGAAGCCAAGCGGATGGGAACCATGGTGGAGGACCTGCTGCTGCTGGCCAGGATCGATGAGCAGCGGCCGCTGCAACAGAAGCCCGCCGATCTGCTGCTGGTTGCCAACGACGCCGTGGTGGACACCCAGGCGAGCGACCGCGGCCGCGTTATCACCCTGACCGGGCTCGACGGCGGTCCCCCCGGGCCGGCGCCGGTACTGGGCGACGAAGCCAAGCTGCGGCAGGTGGTGGGCAATCTCATGGGCAACGCCCTGCGTTACACCCCCGAGGGCACACCCATTGAACTCGCCGTCGGCGTCCGGACCGGCGGGGACGGCACCCGGCAGTCCGTCATCGAGGTCCGCGACCACGGCCCGGGCGTCCCGGACGAGGAAGCCGCGCGGATCTTCGAGCGGTTCTACCGCGCGGACACCTCACGCACCCGGGAAACCGGCGGCAGCGGGCTGGGACTGGCGATCGTCGCGGCCATCGTCGGCTCGCACGCCGGCACGGTCCGGGTCGCGAAGACCGACGGCGGCGGAGCCACCCTGGTGGTCAGCCTGCCATTCCTGGACGAGGCTGCGGAGGACCCCGGTTCGAACGACGGTGCCGGTTCCGGTTCCGGTAACGCCGCCGGGAAGTAGCCTGGCCGCGGTCCCTGCAGCTTTTTCCACATACCTGGACCGCACGGTCCCGGCAACCCTCCGGCCTGCCTAGGCTCGAAGCGTCCGGAGATTCCGGATCAGGCACTGCAGAGAGGGCATCCCATGAGCATCATCTCCGTCGACACGGAACTCCTCCAGCTCAAGTCGGCAAACGTCAAGGCCACGGTCGACCGGATCAGCGCCGACGTCCAGGCCATGAAACGCGGCCTCGATGAGTTGCAGGCCACGTGGCGCGGCTCGGCGGCCACCAACTTCCAGGCTCTCGTGGCCGAGTGGACCCTGACCCAGGGGAAAGTCGAAGCGTCCCTGGCCTCGATCAACCTGGCGCTGAACTCCGCGGCCGCGAGCTACGCCCAGGCTGAACTGCACAATACCCAGCGCTTCAGCTGAGCGGCCACCCTGACGCCGGAGAAGGGCTCAGACTTCGGGGGTGCCCTGGTGGAAGCGGAGCCTCCACTGAGCGCCGTCGTGGACCCACAGGGAGCTGCGCAGGGCGTTTCCTGACCGGGCGTGGCTGCGGTAGGTCAGGAGGACGGTTTGCTCACCCAGCCGGTCCGCGCCCAGCAGCTCCAGTTCGGCGGGGCCTCCCGGGTGCTCTTCGAGGGTCATCATCATGGCGTCCCGGGTCCAGATCCGGCCCGAGCTGCCGATTTCGGTGAAGTCCGGGTGCAGCAGCACCCCGGTTCGTCCGAGGTCCGCGCGTGTTTCCGGCCGGAGGAGTTCGCGCTCCAGCGCCTCCACGATCGCTTCCGGGCTCGCGTCGGTGCCGGGGGCCGGGGTGGTGTCCTCGTCGAGCTCGCTGAAGAGGTCGGGTTCGTCGAAGAGCGACGGTTCGCCGAACAGCTGCTGCTGGCCGGTCAGCGCTGGCACGGCCTGCGCGGCCTGGGCAGCTGCGGAGGCGGCCTGCGCTGAGGGGACGTCCGCCTCGGCGGCGGCGCCGAAGCCGGGACCCTGGCGTACGGCAACGCCCTGCTGATAGGCCGTCGCCGCGGCCCTGGCGCGGTCATCCGCCGCCTCGTTGAGGTCATGCCCGGCATGGCCGCGCACCCATTCGAATTTGTACTTGCGGCCGACCAGCGCCTGGTCGATCTCTTTGAGCAGTTCGACGTTCATGACGGGCTTGCCGTCGGACTTGCGCCAGCCTTTGCGTTTCCAGCCCGGCATCCATTTGGTGACGGAATTGATGACGTACTGGCTGTCGCAGAGGATGTGCAGGTCCTCGCCCGGCAGGTGCGCGGTGGAGCGGAACAGATCCAGCACGGCCATCAGCTCGCCCATGTTGTTGGTTCCGTGCGGCCATCCCCCCGCCCGCCAGCAGTCGTCGTTCACGTACCACGCCCATCCGGCCGGGCCGGGATTTCCTAAAGCCGAACCGTCGGCCGCTGCTGTAATCGTCACTGCACTATCCTGCCAGACCGGTCGGGCCTTCAACGCCGACGGCGGCCCCACCCGAAGGAGGGACCGCCGTCGTTGAACTGGACGTTCAGCGCTGAACTGGTCAGCGACACTCAGTGTTGCTAGCTCAGCGCGGTTAGAAACCGCCCATGCCTCCCATGCCGCCCATGTCGTCGCCGCCGCCCATGGCCGGGGAGTTCTTCTCCGGCTTGTCGGCCACAACGGCCTCGGTGGTGAGGAACAGGCCGGCGATGGAAGCCGCGTTCTGCAGGGCAGAGCGGGTGACCTTGACCGGGTCGTTGATGCCGGCAGCCAGCAGGTCGACGTACTCGCCGGTTGCTGCGTTCAGGCCGTGGCCTGCAGGCAGGCCGCGGACCTTGTCGACGACAACGCCGGGCTCGAGGCCTGCGTTGAAGGCGATCTGCTTCAGCGGCGCGTCGATGGCAACGCGGACGATGTTCGCACCGGTTGCCTCGTCGCCTTCGAGCTGCAGGTTGGCGAATGCCTTGGCACCGGCCTGGATCAGGGCAACGCCACCGCCGGCGACGATGCCCTCTTCGACAGCAGCCTTCGCGTTGCGGACAGCGTCCTCAATGCGGTGCTTGCGTTCCTTGAGCTCGACCTCGGTTGCGGCACCGGCCTTGATGACTGCAACGCCGCCGGCCAGCTTGGCCAGGCGTTCCTGCAGCTTCTCGCGGTCGTAATCCGAATCGGAGTTCTCGATCTCGGCGCGGATCTGGGAAACGCGGCCGGCGATCTGGTCAGCGTCGCCTGCACCCTCGACGATGGTGGTCTCGTCCTTGGTCACAACGACCTTGCGGGCGCGGCCCAGGAGTTCGAGTCCGGCGGTCTCAAGCTTGAGGCCGACTTCCTCGGAGATGACCTGGCCACCGGTGAGGATGGCGATATCCGCGAGCTGCGCCTTGCGGCGGTCACCGAAGCCCGGAGCCTTGACGGCGACGGACTTGAAGGTGCCACGGATCTTGTTGACGATCAGGGTGGCCAGGGCCTCGCCCTCGATGTCTTCGGCAATGATCAGCAGCGGCTTGGAGGACTGCATGACCTTTTCGAGGACAGCAACCAGTTCCTTGACGTTGGAGATCTTCGAGTTGACGATCAGGATGTACGGATCCTCGAGGACCGTTTCCTGGCGCTCAGCGTCGGTGACGAAGTAAGCGGAGATGTAGCCCTTGTCGAAGCGCATGCCTTCGGTGAGCTCCAGCTCGAGGCCGAACGTGTTCGACTCCTCGACGGTGATGACGCCTTCCTTGCCGACCTTATCCAGGGCTTCGGCAATCAGGGCGCCAATCTCGTTGTCACCGGCAGAGATGGACGCGGTGGCGGCAATCTCTTCCTTGGTTTCGATTTCCTTGGCAGAGGCCAGGAGCTCGCGGGTGACGGCTTCGACAGCCTTCTCGATGCCGCGCTTGAGGGACAGGGGATCAGCGCCGGCCGCGACGTTGCGCAGGCCTTCTTTGACCAGGGCCTGAGCCAGCACGGTGGCGGTGGTGGTTCCGTCGCCAGCGACGTCATCCGTCTTCTTGGCAACTTCCTTGACCAGCTCGGCGCCGATCTTCTCGTAAGGATCGTCCAGCTCGATCTCCTTGGCGATGGAAACACCATCGTTGGTGATCGTGGGGGCGCCCCACTTCTTTTCGAGGACGACGTTGCGTCCACGCGGGCCGAGGGTGACCTTGACGGCGTCGGCGAGGATATTCAGGCCCCGCTCAAGACCGCGGCGTGCCTCTTCATCAAATGCAATGATCTTGGCCATAACGGCAGTAGTCCTTTCGGGACAGTCGTTAAGAATGAACCTTTGCTGCGGTGCCCGCGACGGACGATCCTTGCCCCGCGGCCTCTGTATGCCGCCGGGCCAGGGATCTCACCCCAGCCAGGTGTTTCTTTCGCTCCTGGCTCGCCTGCTTCAACTTCGCGGCCGGGCGAACCGGGCGTTGTTTAGCAGTCAATACGCGGGAGTGCTAACTCAATAATTAGCACTCCCCCGGGGAGAGTGCAAGCAGTGGGTGCGCTGGAATGCCCTGCATCGGCCCGCTGGCGGCACTGCGGCGCGACGCAATACGCTACGGGCGATTAACTCCCGTTGCTGCTGGCTGTCTCGCTGCCGCTCATGGTTGCGGTGTTGTCAGCACCGTAGGTGCAGACAACGTAGTTCGCGGTGCTGACGTCGCCGTTGGCATCGAAGCCGATCCGACCCGATTCACCGTCATAATCGGGTTTTTTGCCGGACCGGAGAACGTCGAGGCACTCCTGGTAGCTCTTGCAGACCGTGGATTCAACGGAAGGCCCGGTGCCGCCGGGCGCCTGGACCTTGCCGCCCGAGACGCCGATCAGGCCGGCCGCGATGGACGCTCCGGCGTCGTCCTGCGCAGCGGCGGCCGCAAGGGCGGCGAGGTTCACGGCGTCGTAGGTCTCGGCGGCAAACGTCATGTCCGACAGCCCCGGATCCACGGAAACCAGTTCGGCCTGGAAGTGCGCGGAGGCAAAGGTCCCCGGCAGGATCCCCCGGGCACCGTCGAGGGCACCGGATCCGAGGCCTGAACCGTACTGGTTGACCGCCCCGTCGCTGAGGATGAGCTTCTTGCCGGCAACGCCGGCGTTGTTCAGCTCGGCGATAGCGCCCTGCGCCCCTGCCCGCGAGACCAGCACGACGGCGTCGGGAGCCGCCGCCTTTACGGCAGCGGCCGCCTGCTGCGCCTGGCCCGGGGCGAAGCCGGCGACGGCGACGGACCCGACGCCGGACTGCCGGGCGGCGGCGGCGACGGCGTTGGAGACGTCCTTGCCGTAGCTGCCCTCCTCGTACACCACGGCGAGGGTGGCGGCACCGCCGTCCTTGGCCAGTTTGACCAGCACGGGTGCCTGGGCGATGTCGGCTGCCGAGGTCCGGAAATAGTAGCCGTTGCTCTGATAGCTGGTGAGCCCGCTGGCGGCATTGGCGGGGGAAATGATGGCGGTCTTGGCGTTGGCCAGGACATCGATGGCGGCGGGCGCCCGGCTTGAGTCCGTCGGACCGATGACGACGTCGGCTTTGGCCGCAACCCGCGCCTTGGCCTGCGCGGCGGTGTCCGCGCTGATGGTTTCCGGGAGCAGCTCCACCGGTTTGCCCTTGTGGCCGCCCGCAGCGTTGATTTCCTTGACGGCAAGCTTTGCGGCGGCCAGCTGGGGGGCGTTGAGGAAACTCTGCGGGCCGGTGTTGTCGAGGATGAGCCCGATCCGCAGGGTTCCGTCGCCGCTCGCGTCCGCCTGTTCCACGCGGGCGCCCCCGGTCGGACCCAGGCATGCTGTCAGGGCCAGGGCGGCGGTCGCGGCCAGGACCACGGCGCGGCCGGTCCGCAGTGCCGCAGCCCGGCGCCGGAGAGTCCTGCCGGTGGCCCGTCGAGCAGCGGCCCGGTCGGCTGGGTCCTGCGGCGCGTGCGCTGCGGCGGCGAAGGTCACTGGACGGGCCGGACACTTTCGGCCTGCGGGCCTTTTTCGCCCTCGCCGACTTCGAGTTCCACGCGCTGGCCCTCGTCCAGGGCACGGTAGCCCTCCCCCGCGATGGCAGACCAGTGCACGAAGACATCGGCCCCGGAGCTGTCCACGGTGATGAATCCGTAGCCCTTCTCGGCGTTGAACCATTTGACGGTTCCCAATGCCATGGTGTCCACACTTTCAGTCGGCTGGGGGCGGCCCACCACAGTGTGGGCCGCGGAATGCAAACACAGAATGCAAACGCAGTCCGCAAATACTTTACCCACAGCCTCAGGCAGGAGCGCAGGGCGGGGGCGGGCCAGGAGGCCAATAGTTATTCAGGCGTAACCGGATCGGGCTACTGGAAACCGGGCGCCAGGACCACCACGAGTGGGAGCTGGAACTCGGCCGAGTCCACTACGGTCGGGATGCCGAGGAGTTTGCCAAGGGCTTCGGCGTTGACCTTCTGCGCGGCGCCGCTGTAGAAGATGACCGAGCGCTGCTGGGGCACACCGCCCCAGTTCCCCAGCGTGCCGATCGTCCAGCCGGCGGTGGAGACGGTTCCGCCTACGCGGTTCGCCAGCCCCGCGGTGGTCGTGCCGTTGAAAACCGCTACCGGCTGGGTCTTGTCGACGACGGCGGACGCGGCGGGGGTGGCGGACGCGGAGGGCGTCGCGCCGGCCTGCGGGCTGACGGGCGCCGCGCTCGACGGCGACGGGGTGGAGGGCTCGGGGCTGGACGGCGCTTGGGTGGAGGCCGTGGGGGCGGGCGACGCGGCGGCGCTGCTGCCGCCCTGCTCGGCCGAGACAGCCATCGTTTCTCCGGCGGAGGAGAGTCCAAGCTTCGGCAGAAGCAGGAAGGCCACGAGGCCGACGGCCAGTGCAGCGGCTCCGACGGCCAGGATGGACCCCAGGCGGCGGCCACGGCGGGATTCGGCGACGGCCCGGTGGACACCCTGGCGTGTGGAGGTCTCCGGGACCCGATCAAATTCATCCCGAGCGTATTTGGTCATGGTAAAAACGACGTCCTTGCTGATTTCTGACGATTTGCCCACGCCGGCGTCCGCGCGGGAATCCGCGCCTCCGGCTGTGCTTTACGCGTCTGAGCCCAAGCGGCGAGCAGTGCGCGCACGTTGGCGTGACGTACGTAGTCTACGCAATCTCTTCACCAGCATGGGATCGTGGGCCAGCGCATCCTCGGTGTCGATGAGGGCATTCAGGATTTGGTAGTAGTGCGTGGCGGACAGGTCGAAGAGCTCCCGGATGGCTTGTTCCTTGGCGCCGGCGTATTTCCACCACTGCCGTTCCAGCGCCAACATCTGCTGGTCCCGGCTGCTCAGCGGCGACTCGGGGCTGATCACGGCGGCATCAGATGCCGCCGTTGCGAGGTGCTCTTGCGCTTGTTCGGCCACGACACACTCCCTGGCTGGATCCGGTGAAAGTCTTCACCCATGTTACGGGCGAATAACAGCGTTGTCATTTGCCTGCCTGCGAGAATGGGCCCTGTGCCTACCTCCGACTCCCTTGATTCCGACGCCCTGTTCGAGCTGGAGCCCGAAGTGACCCAGTCCGCGGGCTTCTCTGAGCTCGCCCGCCGGCCGTTGCCGGAGCTTGTGGCGGCCGACTGGGCCGAGGCGTTGGCGCCGGTGGAGGGGAAGCTGCGCGATGTCCTGGCTTTCCTGGGCCGGGAAGTCGCCGAGGGCCACGAGGTCCTGCCGCCGCCGTCGAACGTGCTGCGGGCGTTCCGGCAGCCGTTGGCGGACGTCCGGGTACTGATCGTGGGCCAGGACCCGTATCCGACGCCCGGCCATGCCGTCGGGCTGTCCTTTGCCGTGGACGGCGCCACCCGGCCCATCCCGCGCAGCCTGGCCAATATCTATAAGGAACTTGAGGCGGATCTGGGGCTGCCGCCGCGGGTCCACGGCGATCTTAGCGGCTGGGCGGACCAAGGTGTGCTGCTGCTGAACAGGGTTCTCAGCGTTCGGGCCGGGGAGGCCGGATCGCACCGGAACAAAGGGTGGGAAGCCATCACGGCAGCAGCGATCAGCGCCGTGGCGGACCGCGTCGACGCCGACGGCTCCCCGGCGCCGCTCGTGGCGATCCTGTGGGGCCGCGACGCCGGGACCGTCGTTCCATTGCTGGGTTCCACACCGGTGATCTCCAGCGCCCATCCGAGTCCACTCTCGGCCTCGCGGGGATTTTTCGGCTCGCGGCCGTTCAGCCACGCCAATGCGCTGCTCCGGGAGCACGGCGACGGCACGGTGGACTGGGAACTCCCACCCCTGCCCTAGCAGGCTTCACAGTCAGGGTTCCGCCCAGGGTTGTTGGCGGTTGTTGGCTAGGCTTGGCTTCATGACCTCAGTCCCCGCAGCCACTTCGGCCACCCGGAAATCCCGTCCGCAGACCAACCTCACGGTCCTGCGCCGCGAGCGGCTCTCGCCGCACATGGTCCGGATCATCGCCGGCGGGCCGGGTTTCGCCGGCTACGTGAACAACTCCTTCGTGGACCGTTACGTCAAGATCGTGTTCCCGCAGCCCGGGATCGACTACCCGGAACCGCTGGACCTCTGGGAAGTCCGGGAGACCATGCCACGGGATCAGTGGCCGCACACCCGGACCTACACCGTCCGCTGGGTCGACGAGGCGGCCCGTGAACTCGCCGTCGACTTCGTGATCCACGGCGATGAAGGCCTCGCGGGGCCCTGGGCCGCGTCCGCCCGGCCCGGCGACGCCCTGACCTTCACCGGCCCGGGCGGCGGCTACAACCCGGATCCCGCCGCGGACTGGTACCTTTTCGCGGGCGACGAGTCCGCCCTGCCGGCCATCGGCGCCTCGATCGAATCGCTGCCGGAGGATGCCCGCGGCCTTGCCTTCCTCGAGGTGGACGGCGACGCCGACATCCAAGCCATCGCCGCGCCGGCCGGTGTGGAACTGCACTGGCTGCTGCGCGGCGGCGTGCCTGCCGGTGCCAGTGAACTGCTGGTCAGCGCGGTGCGCGATGCCACGTGGCTGGAGGGCCGGGTGCAGGTCTTTGCGCACGGTGAGCGCGGCTACATGAAGAGCCTGCGCGCGGTGCTCTACGCCCAGCGCGGACTGGACCGCTCCCAGGTCTCGCTCTCCGGCTACTGGGCGATGGGCCGGGTGGAGGACGACTTCCAGGCCGAGAAAAAGCTGCCCATCGGGAAGATCTAACCGCGCAGGATCCAGCAGGCGCACGATCTAGCAGGCGGAAGATCTAGCATGCGCGCGCTCTAGCGACGCCGGGCCCGCCGTCGCTCGTTGCTGGCCAGCCCGCGTGTCAGAGGCCGGGCGAGCGTGTCGCCGAGCACGATGCCGGCTGCGACGCCCAGCACGATGGCCCCGGCATTGAGCATCCCTCCCGCGCCAATGAGGATTTCGGATTCCTCGATGGTCAATACATACATTGAACGGAATATAGTAAGCCCGGGGAGCAGGATCAGCGCGGCGGGAACGGCCACCACCAGCTGCGGAGCGCCCATCCGCAGGGCCACCACACGGGCCAGCAGACCGATCACTACGGCGGCCAGGGCCGGTGCGAACCGTGGCCCAATACCCAGGGCCTCACCGCCGATGAGCACCAAGTAGCCGATGACGCCTACAGCCGCGGTGGGGAGCAGCAGCGCCCAACTGGTCTGTTCGGTGATCCCGATCGCGGCGACGGCGATGGCAATCATGATACCCACGGCCCACCACGGATACGCCGGCGGGAATGTTTCGGTGACGTCGATCGACTCCATGCCGGTCATGTCCCCGACCACGAAGCCGACGGCTATCCCGGCGACGAGCGCGCCGAAGGTCAGCATGGTGGACACGAACCGGCCGGCCGCCGTGACCGGAAAGCCGTTGATCGCATCCTGCACCGAGGAGACGAGCCGTCCGGTCGGCAGCAGCAGCAGGATGCCGCCGACCACCACGATGGCGGGAGGTATCTGGATTCCTACCAAACCGCCGAACCGCCATAAGAGCAGGGCGATGAAGGTGACCAGGAAGGAACACGCGGCGGTGACGAAGAAGTCCGGGGTGCGCCAGCGCGACAGCTTTCGGGCCAGCAGGCTGACCAGCAGGTTGGAGAGGAAGGCGACGGCTGAGGCTCCGGGGCCGCCGCCGAGCACACCGACGAAGACGGCGGAGAACACCCCGAACGCCACCGTGACCATCCAGCGTGGGAAGGGCTTGGAACTGTGGGTGATTTCGTCGAGCCGGCGCACGGCCTCCTCACGTCCCACCCCGCCGGCGACGATGTCCGTGACCAGCTGGTGGACCTTGGCCAGGCCCGCGTAGTTGTTGGTCCAGGACCGCACGACACGCAGCAAGGTGATGGGCGTCTGGTCTTTGGGCGCGTAGTTGATGGCCACCGACTGGTTGGTGATGTCCACTTCGATGTTCTTGAGCCCCAGCGCGGCCGTGATGGCAATGATGCTGGTTTCCACTTCGAGGGCGCCAGCGCCGTACCGGAACATGGACTCGGCCAGGTGCAGCGCGAAGTCGATGGTCTTTCGGGCAGAGGTGTCCACCCCGCCCACCTGGATCATCGGGTTGGCATAGGGGCTGCCGGCGAGACGGTCCACGATGCTCATCGGGGCGGTCGGCGGGTTCTCACCCTGGACCAGGCGGCGCAGCATCCGCTTGGCCGCAGCGTTCTGGCGCACCTGCGTGGCCGACATCGGCTCGGTTCTGGGCAGTCCGTCGGTGTGCGGCCTGCGGCGGCCGTCGGGTTCCTTGGTCATTCCGGCGTCCTTAATTTCCGTGGCAGCCGGTTTAGTAGAACTGCTGGCCAGTGCGGCGGGTGTAGAGCTGGCGGGCAATCCGCTCCCCCGCGGCCATCCAGGCCTTGTACTTCAGCGGGCTCAGCACCTGGTCGTAGCAGCCGACAAAGTCGGTCACGGTCTTGCTGAAGCTGGTCTTGAACAGGCCCAGCCCGTGGAACGGGTTGGACGTGTCCTTGAGCTGGTCGCTGGGGGGCGTGCCGCAGAAGTCGTATTCGGTGCAGCCAAGGTCCTTGAGCTGGGTGATGGCCGTCCACTGCACCAGGTGGGAGTCGCCGTACTGGCCGCGTTTCTGCAGCGAGCCGCCGTCCTTGTAGGTGCCCTTGCGGCCGTAGCAGATGACGAAGGCGCCCACGGAGGGAACGCCGTCCTCGTAGACGAAGAGCAGCCTGCCCTGGCCGCGGCTGATGAAGTTGGTCCAGAACTGCCGGTAGTACTCGTACTCGCGGACCCGGACCTGGGACTTTGCTTCCACGGTGTTGGTCATCAGCGCGTACATGGCGCGGAAGTTATCCTCGGTGGGTTCCATGTTGTGGACCACCACGTCCTCGCGGATGGCGCGGCGGACGGCGTTGCGGCCGCGGGAGTGGAGATTGCGCAGCAGCTGGTTTTGTTCCGGGGAGATGTCGAGCAGGGCCGTGGAGTCGTTGGGCTGCAGGTTGTGGGTCTTGACCAGCCCGGCGCCTTCGATCACCCGCTTGGCTTCCGGGGAGAGAACGATGTCCGGCTCGATCTTGATGGCGAAGACGCCCAGCCGGGCGCGCTTGACGAATTCGGCGTTGGCCGCGGCGATGCCGGGGATGTCCTCGACCGATGCCACATCGGGGCCCTTGATCAGGTACCAGAGCTTGCCCAGGAGCGGGAAGGACTTCTCCAGGATGAGGTTATAGCTCGTGTAATCGGCCGTCTCGTACACGAGGTGAAGGGGCTTCCAGCCAAAGTGCTGTTTGACCTCGGCGAAGGCTTCCGATTGCAGGAGATTGCCGCCATTGGGGTTCGCGGTGACGTGGGTGTCCCAGGTGGCGATCTCTTCGGCAGAGGCGAAGCGGGCAGTGAATTCACGCAAGGGTGCGGCATCCAATCATTGCGGTACGAGCGTCGGCGGGTATGCGGACATACAGGTTCAAGTCTATCCGCCCGGCCCCATGTTCCCGGCCGGAGCGGACGCGCTACGCTGGAAGCATGCCCGCTGATCAGCAATCATTGGCCGCAGGATCCGGAAGCCAGGGTCGCGCGCCCGGGAAGCTCGCGCTGGGCCCCCAGCTGCTGGGATTGTTGGCCTTTCTCGCGGCCTCGGCCCTGGTTGCGGGACTGGGCGGACTGGCCACCGCCAACAATGTCAACGGCTGGTATGCCACCGCGGACAAGGCGCCGTGGTCACCGCCGAACTGGTTGTTCGGGCCGGTCTGGACAGCCCTTTACACCGCGATGGCCGTGGCTGCCTGGCTGGTCTGGCGCCGGCGGGCGGAAGGGACCAGGTCCGCCCTCACCGCCTACGTTGTGCAGCTGGTGCTGAACCTGCTGTGGACGCCGGTGTTCTTCGGACTGTACCCGGCGCTCGGCACACCGGCCCTGTGGATCGCCTTTGGCATCATTGTGGCCCTGGCGGTGGCCGTGGCCGTCACTGTGCTCCGCTTCGGACCGGTCAGCCGCACGGCCGGGCTTCTGTTGCTGCCCTACCTCGCCTGGATCGTGTTCGCTTCGTCGCTGAACCTCTGGGTTGCGCTGTACAACTGACTCAGCACTCCACCACATTCACGGCGAGGCCGCCCATCGCGGTCTCCTTGTATTTGGAGCTCATGTCCTTGCCGGTCTCCCGCATGGTCACGATGACCTCGTCGAGGGACACCCGGTGCGAACCGTCGCCCCAGAGCGCCATCTTGGCGGCGTTGATGGCTTTCGCTGCGGCGATGGCATTCCGTTCGATGCAGGGGATCTGCACAAGCCCGCCGATCGGGTCGCAGGTCAGGCCGAGGTTGTGCTCCATCGCGATTTCCGCGGCGTTTTCCACCTGCTGCGGCGTGCCGCCCATGACTTCGGCGAGGCCGGCGGCGGCCATCGACGACGCCGAGCCGACCTCGCCCTGGCAGCCGACCTCGGCGCCGGAGATCGAGGCCTGTTCCTTGTACAGCACCCCGATCGCGGCGGCGGTCAGCAGGAACTTGACCACCACGTCGTCCCGGTCGGCCTGGGTGGCTTTGTCCATGCCCGGCGCGAAGTGGAGGGCGTAGTAGAGGACGGCGGGGATGATGCCGGCGGCGCCGTTCGTCGGGGCGGTGACCACGCGGCCGCCCGAGGCGTTTTCCTCGTTCACGGCCAGGGCGATCAGGTTGACCCATTCCTGCCAGTACTTCGGGTCCCGGTAGTCGGGGTCCTGGCCGCGGGTTTCCTTCATGAGCCGTTCGTGCCAGTCGGGCGCACGGCGGCGGACCTTGAGTCCGCCTGGCAGCAGTCCCTCGCGCTTGAGGCTGACGTCGACGCAGCCTTCCATCACGGAGTAGATGTGCAGGAGGCCTTCGCGGATCTCCGCCTCGGTCCGGGAGGCGCGCTCGTTGACGAACATGATCTCGCCGATCGAGAGGCCCTTGGACTGGCAGCGGCCCAGCAGTTCCGCGGCGGTGCGGAAGGGCAGCGGCAGTTCTTTCTTGGATTCATCGAGCTCCTTGAGCGCCGCGTCCTCCTCGCCCTCGCGGACGATGAAGCCGCCACCCACGGAGAAGAAGGTGGCGCTGTGCAGGACTTCCCCGTCGGCACCGGAGACGGTGAACGTCATGCCGTTGGTGTGCCGCGGGAGGATGGTCAGGGGGCGCAGGACCATGTCCTTCACACCGTAGGGCAGCGGGATGCCTGTCCCTTCGCCGGCGCCGGCCAGCTGCAGGATGCCGGTCTCGGCAATGGTGGCGAGCCGTTCCTCCACTTCCTCGGGGAGGATCAGCTCGGGGTGGAAGCCTTCCAGGCCCAGCATGATGGCGGTCATGGTGCCGTGGCCGTGCCCGGTGGCGGCGAGGGAGCCGTACAGGTCAACGCGCAGTGCCGTCACACGGTCCAGGACTCCGGAGGCCTTGAGTTCCCCGGCGAACACCGCAGCAGCCCGCATCGGGCCCACGGTGTGTGAACTGGAGGGCCCTATTCCGATGGAAAAAAGGTCGAAGACTCCAACGGCCATTGTCGTTCCTAACTAGCTTTAACTGTGGCCCGGCAGATGGTCCTGCCGGAAGGCGGTGCGGCCGCCGGGTGGCGGCGGTTCCGCCGGATGCACGACGCCGGGCGGCCGCTTGTGGCGGCGGCCCGGCGTCGTGATCTGTACTGCTGCTACTACCTGTAATACGGCTCTCAGGCGAGGTGTGCAACCGAGGGGTAGAGCGGGTGGGCGGCGGCGAGGGCCTCCACCCGGGAGCGCAGACCGGACAGGTCCGCGCCGGCGTCGGCGATCAGTGCCTCCGCGATGATGTCCGCAACTTCGGTGAACGCCGCCTCGCCGAAGCCACGGGTGGCCAGCGCGGGGGTTCCGATGCGCAGCCCGGAGGTGACCATCGGCGGGCGGGGGTCGAAGGGCACCGCGTTGCGGTTGACGGTGATGTCGATGTCCGCGAGGCGGTCCTCGGCCTGCTGACCGTTCAGCTCGCAGCTGCGCAGGTCCACCAGGACCAGGTGCACGTCGGTGCCGCCGGAGATCACGTTGATGCCCTTGGCGGTGACGTCCGGCTGGACCAGGCGCTCGGCGAGGATCCGGGCTCCGGCCAGCACCCGCTCCTGGCGTTCCTTGAACTCGGGGGACGCGGCGATCTTGAAGGCCACGGCCTTGCCCGCGATCACGTGCTCCAGCGGGCCGCCCTGCTGGCCGGGGAACACGGCCGAGTTGATCTTCTTGGCGATGTCGGCGTCGTTGGAGAGAATGATCCCCCCGCGCGGACCGGCGAGGGTCTTGTGCGTGGTGGACGTGGTGACGTGCGCGTGCGGCACTGGGGACGGGTGCAGCCCGGCGGCGACGAGGCCCGCGAAGTGGGCCATGTCCACCATCAGGTACGCGCCCACGGAATCGGCGATCCGGCGGAACTCGGCGAAATCCAGCTGCCGGGCGTACGCCGACCAGCCGGCGACGATCAGCTGCGGCTTGTGCTCCTGGGCCAGGCGCTCCACCTCGGCCATGTCGATCCGGTGGTCATCCTCCCGGACCTGGTACGGGACCACGTTGTACAGGCGGCCGGAGAAGTTGATCTTCATGCCGTGGGTGAGGTGCCCGCCGTGCGCCAGGTTCAGGCCCATGATGGTGTCGCCGGGGCGGATCAGGGCGTGCATGACGGAGGCGTTGGCCTGCGCGCCGGAGTGCGGCTGGACGTTGGCGTACCCGGCGCCGAACAGGTCCTTGACCCGGTCGATCGCGAGCTGCTCGATCACGTCAACGTGCTCGCAGCCGCCGTAGTAGCGCTTGCCCGGGTAGCCCTCGGCATACTTGTTCGTCAGCACGGAACCCTGCGCCTGCATGACGGCCTTGGCGGTGTGGTTCTCCGAGGCGATCATTTCCAGGCCGTCCCGCTGGCGGGTCAGCTCGGCGTCGATCTTCGCGGCAATCTCCGGGTCCAGCGCGGACAGCTCGGCGTCCAGGCTCGGGGAGACTACCTGCTCAAACGCGAAATCCGTGCCGGCGGCTGTGGCTGTGCCTGCGGCCGCGCTCACAGCTCGCCGCCGTTCTTGGATGCGTACTCCTGGGCGGAGAGCAGCGGGCCGTCCGATTCGGCGGCGACCTTGAAGAGCCAGCCGGCACCGTACGGGTCGCTGTTGATCAGCGCGGGGTCCTCGACGACGGCCGGGTTGGTTTCGGTGACCTCGCCGGTGACGGGGGCGTACAGGTCCGAGACGGACTTGGTGGACTCGACCTCGCCGCAGGTCTCCCCCGCGGTGACCATGGCGCCGACCTCGGGCAGGTCCACGTAGACAATGTCGCCGAGGGCGTCCGTGGCGATCGCCGAGATGCCGATGGACACAACGTTGGATCCGGCGTTGCCGGAGTCCCGCGCAACCCACTCGTGCTCGTCGGAGTACTGCAGTTCAGGGGCAACTCTTGCCATGTGTTTTTTCCTAAGTCTTGAAGTGGTCGTGGGTGCTGAATCTAAGGTTTATTTTTGGCGCTTGTAGAACGGCAGGGCGACGACTTCGAACGGTTCGGCTTTGCCGCGGAGGTCGATGTCCAGGGCAGTGCCGGGTTCGGTGAACTCGACGTCGACGTAGGCCATCGCGACCGGGTAGCCCAGGGTCGGGCTGGGCTGGCCTGAGGTGACCTCACCGACGGTGCTGCCGTCCTTCAGGACCGGGTAGTGGCCGCGTCCGGCCCGGCGGCCGAGGCCCTTGAGACCGACAAGCTTGCGGCCCGCGCTGGTGCCTGCGCCGGCTTCCTTTTTGGCGGCGAGGGCAGCCTTGCCGACGAAGTCGCCATCCTTGGAGAGGGCCACGACCGGGCCCAGTCCGGCGGCGAACGGGTTGCCGTCGACGGAGAGTTCGTTGCCGTAGAGCGGCATCCCGGCCTCGAGCCGGAGCGAGTCGCGGGACGCAAGTCCGGCGGGTGTCAGTTCGCCGTCCTCGGCGATGGCCACGAGCGCCTGCCAGAGGGCGGCGGCGTCGTCGTTGGCGACGAAGATCTCAAAGCCGTCCTCACCGGTGTAGCCGGTGCGGGCGAGGAGGAGTTCCTGGCTGGTGCCGCCGAACATAAAGGGGACGTCAACGGCGGCATAGTACTTCAGGCCGGTGACGAGTTCGTGCTGCGCGGCCGGAACAAGGCGCAGCAGGATCTCCTCGGCTTTGGGCCCCTGCACGGCGACCAGTGAGGTCACAACGGAGGCGTCCTCGACAGTGACGTCGAAGCCTGCAGCCCGCTCGGCCAGGGCCGCGGCCACAACCTTCGCGTTGCCTGCGTTCGGGACCACCAGGAACTTTTGGTCGCCGCGGCGGTAGGTGATGAGGTCGTCGATGATGCCGCCGTCGGCGTTGCAGATCAGCGAGTACTTGGCCTTGCCGACCGCCATCGCGGAGATCTTGCCTACCAGTGCGTAGTCGAGGAAGGCCGCCGCGTCAGTGCCGGTAACCCATACTTCGCCCATGTGGGAGAGGTCGTAGAGGCCCGCGGACTTGCGGACGGCGTGGTGTTCGGCCAGTTCGGAGCTGTACTTGAGCGGCATCTGCCAGCCGCCGAAGTCCGTGAAGGAGGCGCCGAGCTTCTTGTGCTCTTCGTAAAGGGCCGTGTAGTTCTCAGTCATCGTTGGCTGTCCCTAGTTGTTAGAGGCGGAATTGGCGGAGTGGACTGTTGTGTCTTCTTCGAAGGATTCGAGGGGTGGGCAGGAGCAGATCAGGTTGCGGTCCCCGGCGGCGCCGTCGATCCGGCCGACCGGCGGGAAGTACTTGTCCTGCTTGAGCGTGTGGACCGGGAAGACGGCCTGCTCGCGCGGGTACTCGCGGTCCCAGTCGCTGCTGATGACGGCGGCAGCGGTGTGCGGGGAGTTCCGCAGCGGGCTGTGCTCGACGGTGAAGTTGCCGTGGGCCACCTGGTCGATCTCGGCGCGGATGGAGATCATGGCCGTGATGAAGCGGTCGATCTCGCCGATGTCCTCGGACTCGGTGGGTTCGACCATCAGGGTTCCGGCCACCGGGAACGCCAGGGTGGGTGCGTGGAACCCGTAGTCGATCAGGCGCTTGGCGACGTCCTCGGCGGTCACGCCGGTCTTGGCGGTGAGTTCGCGCAGGTCCAGGATGCATTCATGGGCCACGAGTCCGCCTTCGCCGGTGTACAGCACCGGGAAGAAGTCGTTCAGGCGGGCAGCGATGTAGTTGGCCGCGAGCAGGGCGGACTTGGTGGCCTCGGTGAGGCCCTGGCCGCCCATGAGCTTCACGTAGGCCCAGGAGATCGGCAGCACTCCGGCCGAGCCGTAGCGGGAGGCGGAGATCGGGGTGCCGCTTTCGCCGTTGGCGGGATCCGCTGCGTTGCCCGGCATGAACGGTGCCAGGTGGGCCTTGGCCGCGACCGGGCCGACGCCGGGGCCGCCGCCGCCGTGCGGGATGCAGAAGGTCTTGTGCAGGTTCAGGTGCGAGACGTCGCCGCCGAACAGGCCCGGCTGGGCCAGCCCGACGAGGGCGTTGAGGTTGGCGCCATCGATATAGACCTGGCCGCCGGCGGCGTGGATGGCGTCGCAGACCTCGCGGACGTCGGCGTCGAACACCCCGTGGGTGGACGGGTAGGTGATCATGATCGCGGACAGCGCGTCCTTGTGCAGCTCGATCTTGGCCCGCAGGTCGGCGTGGTCGATCGTGCCGTCGGCGGCGGTGGCCACGACGACAACCTTCATCCCGGCAAGGACCGCAGAGGCGGCGTTGGTGCCGTGTGCGGAGGCAGGGATCAGGCAGATGTTGCGCTGGGCGTCGCCGCGGGAGAGGTGGTAGCCGCGGATGGCCAGCAGTCCGGCGAGTTCGCCCTGCGATCCGGCGTTGGGCTGGATGGAGACCTGGTCGTAGCCGGTGATCTCGGTCAGCTGGGCCTCGAGGTCCTCGATCAGTTCGCGCCAGCCGGCGGTCTGGGATTCCGGGGCGAAGGGGTGGATGGAGGCGAACTCCGGCCAGGAGATCGCTTCCATCTCGGCCGTGGCGTTCAGCTTCATGGTGCACGAACCCAGCGGGATCATGGTGCGGTCCAGCGCCAGGTCCCGGTCCGAGAGCCGGCGGATGTAGCGCAGCAGCTGCGTCTCGGAGCGGTGTGTGTTGAAGACCGGGTGCTGCAGGTAGTCGGAGGTGCGCTCGACGGCGGCATCCAGCGCGAAAGCGGTGTCCGTGTCTGCGGCAGGCCCGGCCACCGTCGCACCGAAGGCGGCGACGACGTCGGCGACGATGGCCGCCGTCGTGGCTTCATCGGCGGAGATGCCGACGGTGTCCGCGTCGATGGCGCGCAGGTTGATGCCCTTGGCGTCCGCGGCGGCGATGATCTGCGCGGCCTTGCCGGGGACCGGGACGGTCACAGTGTCGAAGAAACTGGTGTGCAGCACGTCTAGGCCCGCAGCCTTCAGCGAGGCTGCAATGGTCCTGGCGTGGCCGTGGGTGGTCTCAGCGATTGCCTTCAGGCCGTCCGGGCCGTGGTAAACGGCGTAGAAGGAGGACACGATCGCCAGCAGGGCCTGCGCGGTGCAGATGTTGGAGGTGGCCTTCTCGCGGCGGATATGCTGCTCGCGGGTCTGCAACGCCAGGCGGTAGGCCGGGACACCGGCGTTGTCCTTGGAGACACCGACCAGGCGGCCGGGCATGGACCGCTCGAGGCCCTTCTGGACCGCCATGTAGGCGGCGTGCGGGCCGCCGAAGAACAGCGGGACGCCGAAACGCTGGGCGGAGCCGACGGCGATGTCGGCGCCCTGCTCGCCGGGCGGGGTGATGAGGGTCAGCGACAGGAGATCCGCGGCGACGGTGACGAGGGCGCCGCGTTCCTTGGCGTCGGCGATCACGGCGGTGTGGTCGAACACGCGGCCGGAGGCGCCGGGCTGCTGCAGGACAACGCCGTTGATGACGCCGTCGGGCAGACCCTTGGAGAGGTCGGCGACCTCGACCTCGAAGCCGAGCGCCTCGGCGCGGCCCTTAACGATCGCGATGGTCTGCGGCAGGCAGTCGGCGTCGAGGACGGTCTTGCCGTCGTGGGCGGTTTTGTTCTTATTGGCCCGGCGCATCATGAGCACAGCCTCGGCGACTGCGGTGGCTTCGTCCAGCAGCGAGGCGTTGGCAATGGGCAGGCCCACGAGGTCCTGGACCATGGTCTGGAAGTTCAGCAGCGCCTCGAGCCGGCCCTGGGAAATTTCCGGCTGGTACGGGGTGTAGGCCGTGTACCAGGCCGGGGCTTCGAGGATGTTGCGGCGGATGACGGCCGGGGTGAGGGTGTCATAGTAGCCCTGTCCGATCATCTGGACGGCGGTTTTGTTCTTCGCGGCGAGCTTGCGCAGCTCGGCGAGGACCTCGACTTCGCTGAGCGCCTGGCCGAGGGCCAGTGCGGAGTCCTGCCGGATGTCCTTCGGGACGGCCGTGTCCACGAGCGCATCGACGGTGTCGTAGCCGACAGCCTTCAGCATGGCGTCGACGTCGGCCTGGCGGCGGGCGCCGATGTGCCGGTCAACGAAGGACGTGGAGGCTGAGGTAACAGTCACAAGGAACTCCATAACTAAGGCGGCGCAGGGTACGCCACATTGATTCGGGTTCCTCCCCGCTCTGTATTGGACCTGAGAGTTTCCGCGTAGCCGTGCTCTCGCATGGCCCCGCTTGCACCGTCGGTGAGCACAGCATGTCAAAAGACAGCCTGCTACTTTCCAGAGTTGCCTTGCCGCGGCGGTACATGGGCCTGAGAGATTCCTGGGGAGGGTTTGCTCCTACGGCGCCTGCTTGTACCTACTTGCAGAACTCTCCCGCCGCAGATCAAAGGCATATTAAATTTGCGTGACAACAGTCACAGCCCCTATTCTCCTACGCCCGGCCCGTGTCCGCAAACCAGTGACGTGCCAGGGCCGCCGTCGGTCACGGAGTCGCGGGAAAGCTGCGGTGTCGCCGTAACGTTCCCGCGACCCCGGGGCGCGTCCGGCGATTTCGGCGGGCCGGGGCGGCTGGTCCGGTCAGCGCCGGAGCCGCTCGAGGGCGAGGAGCAGGCTTTCGACGTCGGGGCCGACCTCCGGAAACGGACCGCCCGGGCCGCGCGCCAGCATGGCGTTGAAGTACAGCCCGTCGCCCATGTAAAGGACCGGCTTGGCCATGGCGGGGCCGACATCGGCCGCCAGCAGTTCCAGCCAGCTCGCCTGGACCGCGGCCATCCGGCGCAGGGTTTCCTCGTGGGCCACTTCCGCCAGCCGGGTGGCGGCCACGAAGACCCGGTCCAGCGGCGTGTCCGCCCAGACGGAGGACTTGATGAAGAACGCCGCGGCGCCTTCCGGGGCGGCGGCCATGGCGGCGAGGTCCTCGGCGAGCAGCCGGTCCAGCCGTTCCAGCAGGACGGAAATCATCGCCTCCTTGTTGGGGAAGTGGTAGAGCAGCCCACCCTTGGAGACGCCGGCCAGCCGGGCCACGGCATCCAGCGTCGCGGCACGTTCACCCTCTTCGATGAGCAGGGATTCGAACGCGTCAAGGACGGCTTCGCGGGCGACGGGTTTTCTGGCCATGGTTCCAATCATGCCCCGTGGCGGGGCCAAGTCCTTGCGTTGGGTTTCTTAACTGTACCGTCCAGACGGTACAGTTAAGTTTATGAGCAAGACTTCCCTCACCCGCAGCAGCACCGGATCCATCGGCAACCCCGCCGCCGGAACGATTCAGGCCCAAGCGCCCCGCGCGCCGTGGCGCGACTGGCTGGCGCTGGCGCTGCTGATGTTCCCCGTGCTGCTCGTGGCCGTCGACAACACGGCGCTGACCTTCGCACTGCCGGCCATCGCGCGCAGCCTCGACGCCTCCGGCGTGGAACTGCTCTGGATTGTTGACGCCTATCCCCTGGTCCTCGCCGGTCTCCTCGTGGCGATGGGCAGCCTCGGTGACAGGATCGGCCGCCGCCGGCTGCTCTTCATCGGCAGCACGGGCTTCGCTGCCGTCTCGGCGGTCACGGCCTTCGCCCCCAGCGCGGAATGGCTGATTGCCGGGCGGGCGGGGCTGGGGTTCTTCGGCGCCATGCTGATGCCCTCCACCCTGTCCCTGATCCGCAACATCTTCCCCGAGCCCAACCGGCGCCGGCTGGCCGTGGCCATCTGGGCCGCCGGCTTCTCCGGCGGCGCCGCTCTGGGCCCGATCTTCGGCGGCTGGCTGGTGGAGCACTTCTGGTGGGGCGCAATACTGCTGGTTGCCGTGCCGATCATCCTGCCGCTGCTGGTTCTGGGTCCGGCACTGATCCCGGAATCCCGGGACCCGAACCCGGGCCGGGTGGACGTGACCAGCATCCTCCTGTCCTTGCTGGTCATGGTGCCGGTGGTCTACGGCATCAAAGTCCTGGCCACGCACGGGCTGGCACTGGAACCGCTGGCCGCCATCGCCTTTGGACTGCTGATGGGCTACGTCTTCATCCGGCGGCAGCGGCAGCTCCTGGCAGCCAGCCTGCCGCAGGACGGCGCGGCACGCGGCATGGCACGCGGCCCCGCGGCGGGAAGCCCCGCGGATCGAAACCGCACCGCTCCGCTGCTGGATCTCAGCCTTTTTGGCAACCGGGTCTTCAGCACCGCCATCATCGCGAACGTGCTGGCGCTGTTCTCCTTCAACGGCTTCATCCTCTTCCTGGCCCAGCACCTGCAGTTGCTCGAGGGCCAGTCTCCCTCGGAATCCGGCGTCGCCATGGTCCCCGCGCTTATCGCCACCGTCCTGGCCGGGCTGCTGGTGGTGCCGCTGGTAAAAAAGGTCCGCCCCGGCTTCGTGGTCGCCGGCGGGT
This sequence comes from Pseudarthrobacter sp. MDT1-56, assembly GCF_059383555.1. Taxonomy (NCBI): domain Bacteria; kingdom Bacillati; phylum Actinomycetota; class Actinomycetes; order Micrococcales; family Micrococcaceae; genus Pseudarthrobacter; species Pseudarthrobacter sp. MDT1-56. The sequence goes on along the minus strand of NZ_JBWZCK010000005.1, from coordinate 22,353 downwards.
TGCTCCTGAGCGCCGGCGGCTACTTCCTCGTGGCTTTCGGCGATCACGGCAACGGACCGGCGCTGCTGCTGGCGGCCCTGCTGGTGCTGTGCCTCGGGGTCGGCGCCGCGGAGACCATCTCCAACGACCTGATCCTCGGTGCCGCCCCGGCAGAGAAGTCCGGGGCGGCGGCCGCGATTTCCGAGACCGGCTACGAAATCGGTTCCCTGCTGGGCACCGCCATCCTCGGCTCCATCCTGACGGCTTCCTACCAGGGCAATCTCCGGCTTCCGGCCGGCGCCGTGGACGCGGCACCGGCTGAGGCATCAGCGCAGGCGGGCGAGACGCTCGCCGGTGCCGTGGAATTGGCACAGGCCCTGCCGGGACCGCTGGCGGAGGCCGTGATGACCGCCGCCCGGTCGGCGTTCGATTCCGGCGTCCACATCACGGCCACCATCGCCCTCGTGCTCATGGCAGGGGCGTCAGTGCTTGCCGCCGTCGTGCTCCGGAAGGTGCCGACCGCCAAATAGCCTGGAAATTGGAACGCCCCAGAGCCGGCCGGGCGGCTTAAAACGCCCAGCGCCCGGCGCCGGTGGGAACCGGGGCCGGGCGCTGGGGACTGCGGGGGAACGCTACTTGCTGTCCGCCGTGGTGACACTGGAGTTGGCCCGCATCGTCTCCGCGTTGACCAGCCAGGCGTACTGCTCAAACTTGGCAATAAACTCGTGCAGCAGGTCCGCCGTGGTGGGGTCCTCTTCGTCCACTTCGTCATGGACTTTGCGCATCGTGCCGACAGCGGCCTCCAGGGCCGCCACGATCCGTTCAATGGCGTCTTTGGTGTTGATCAGGCCGTTTGGGAACTCGGCGAGCGAGGTGGACTTGGACACCGTGGAGCTGCGGCCGTCCGGAAGGGCGTGGAGGGCGCGCATGCGCTCCGCCAGATCATCCGCGAAGGCACGGGCAGAATCGATAATCTCGTCCAGCTGCAGGTGGAGGTCCCGGAAGTTCGTTCCGACGATGTTCCAGTGGGCCTGCTTGCCCTGAACGTGAAGTTCGATCAGGTCAACGAGCACCGCCTGCAGGTTCGTCGTGAGGGTCGGTGAAGCTTTCATGCGTCCTCCTGAGTAGGTGCGATACCGTGGCGTCCGGCATCGCTAGGTCCGATATCTCCGACGCTACCGCAGGGCGCAACAGGACCGCGACGGTCCCCGGATAATTTCTCGGTCAGCTTACTAAGTCGGCTTACTAACGACGTCGGGCACTGCCTGGACGACGCAGCCAGCCGCGCGGGCGGGCTCACCAGAAATGCGCGACGTCGATCACGAGCCGTGAGCCCGCGTCCGGACCTTCCAAGGTGAAGACGCGGAACGGCAGCCGGGCCCGGACCCCAAGGCCAAGGCTTGAATAGCCTTCGAAGCTGCCGGCCCATGCCACCTGCCGGAAGGTCTGGTAGCCGCTGACGTTGCTCAGTTCGTTCGGGTCGGCCGGGTTGTAGGTGGCGTCGCCGTTCACGTAGGCCGGCGCGTTGGCCGTGACCTGGAGGAACGCCAGGCCGCGCAGCGGGACAGGAAATCCCGAGCCGTCCTGTGCCACCTGCGGAACGTACCGGACGGTGTAGCCGCTGACGGGCCCGTTGAGGTCGATGACCAGCCGGTCGAAGCAGTAGTGCTGCCCCGTACGGACATTCGTCACCTGGGCCTGGCTCATCGCCGGTTCCGCCTTCACCAGGGACCCCCACACCAGTCCGCAGTAGGGAGCCGCCGCTGCGGGACCGGGCGCCACGAGCGCCGATCCGACAGCCATCAGGATAGCCACCAGCCATACCCGGAACTTCTTCATGTGGGCCGCCCCCTCGAGAGATGAGATAGCTCCAGAATAGGAGCGTTTCCGGCCCGAATCGAGGGGTGGGCCGGATCTGCGTCAAACCGTTAGGCTGCGCTGCGCCGGGTCACGGGACGGTTGCGCCGCCGTCGTCCGGGTGCCGGGAAACTCCGGGCAACGGCGAAGCGCCGGCCCCTTTACGGAATCCGGCGCTTCGCGGTGCCTTGCTGGAAAGTTGTGAAGTGGTGGTGCGCGGTGGAAGGTTCCCCTAGCCTTCGCAGTCGCGGCAGTACTTCAGGCCGTTCTTTTCCTTGGCCACCTGGGACCGGTGTCGGACCAGGAAGCAGGAGGAGCAGGTGAATTCATCGGACTGCTCGGGAACAACAATGACGGTCAGTTCTTCGCCGGAAAGATCAGCGCCGGGAAGGTCGATGCCTTCAGCCGTGTCGTTCTCGTCGACATCGATGACAGCAGTCTGGGCGCCGCCGCCGCGGGACGCCTGAAGTGCCTCCAGCGACTCAGCGGGAGACTCTTCTTCTGTCTTGCGTGGTGCATCGTAATCGGTAGCCATTTGGGGGTTCACTTTCGTTGCTGCGCAGCGCCATTTCAGGCACCTCAGTGAAGCAGTTTAGGACATTATGCACGCAGTTGAAGAATAGTGTGGCGAATCAGACACTTTGCGTCACGCGGCCATGCGAACAGGACGAACAGGGCACAGCGACGGGCGCCAAAGACTCCCCCAGAGGGTTCGACGCCGGGTAGCCTGCACCGCCGGCCGTGCTCAGGCGACGGGCCAGATGATGAGCGTCTTCCAGGTCGCCGGGTCCGGCTCTACCGCGGGGTCGCTGAGGTAGTACTCCCACATCGTGTTGCCCGGCGTCAGGCCTTCGGCCTGCATCTTCGCCATGATCGCCCCGTACGTGTCGGGGAGAGTCTCGTACGGGCCCACGTGCATCGCTTCGAAGGCCCGGCCGGCAGGGAGGGACCCCGCGGTCACACCGCCGTCGCCCCCGCCGGGGAACGGCGCCGCCACCGGAAATCCCGCCTCGACGTCGACGACGTCGGTGGGCATGCCGCGATACATCGCGAATGGCGGTCCGGCCAGCTGGACGTGCTGTTGTTCCGCCGCACTCATCACCGAGCTGTACGCGCGGCCGAAAAATTCACGCAGCCCCTTCATGGGAACGGTTTCGCGCAGCACCGCCGTCGGCTGTTCCTGAAGCTGGGTGGACTTGATGTCCGGCGTCTTGTCCGGGTTGGTTTCAGTCATACGCCCAGACTCCGCCGTGCGGAATCCCCGGGTCTAGGGCCTAACGTCCCTCGGGCGCCCGTCCGGTTCCCTGGCTCCGGAGCCCCGTCGAAGGCCTCGGTGCGGTTGTTCGATCAGTCGATCACGGCCAAATCGGGGATCCATCTTTCCTGCGACTCCTGGGCGTTGAACATCAAGACCCAGACGCCGTCCTTGGCGCCATGAATATCCGTGAACGGCGTGAAGGCGAAGTAGAGCTGGCTGCGGGCCTGGGTTTCAGTGCTTTGCATCTCGACGACCTTGAATTCGAGTTGCTCCCAGGAGCCGTCATAGGGAATGAAGTTATTCGATTCGTCCACGATGAGCATGCGCTCCGGGTCCGTGAGCCCGGCGAGGGCACTGTCCTGGGACGGTCCGGACGGCGCGGAGACTTCCGCGTAGACCGTGGCCAAGAGGGGCGAAACGCGCGACGGCGCCATCTTGGTGTAGTTGCTGCCGGTCGCTGCGGCTGTGGCTGGTGCTGCACCGTCGGGTTGGGCGCTCCGGCGGGCGATGGCTTCCTTAAGCCGTTCATCGTTGATGATCTCTGCTCCGGTGCTTGTCCGGGACACCTTCCCGGCCGCCGGGATCGTGGCCTCCGGCGCGTTGCCGGCCGCCTCCGCGGTTGCGTCCTCCTGGTAGACCTCGCGAAGGAACGCCCCGTAGGCCAGCTGGTCATCCCGGCTCTGCTGCTCGAACGTGGACTGGTCCATGGCTTCCAGCGCGCTGATCTTCTGCTGCTGCTCCGCGGTCAGGGCCTGGTACGGCGCGCTGTCTTTCAAGGCAGCCGACGCCGGTTCCGCGGGGGCGGAGGTTGCGGCCGCCGAGGTCGCTGCACCGGGCTGGGTGGGAGCAGGCTGACTGGAGGCGGGTTGGGTGGAGGTGCCGGGTTCGGCGGGCGCGCCGGCGGCGCAGCCGGACAAGAGGACCGCCACAATGAGAAGAGACAAGCCGGCGGCGTTGCCGCGGCGACGATTCAGGCGTCTGGCGGTCATGGTGTCCCCCAAATAACTCTGGCCTGCCGGTTGTCCCGGCAGGCCGGTCAGTAAATCAGACTGTGCCTCGGATGGCTTGGGCAAACCATTCGACGTGATGTGCCCTGTAGGAACATTGTCCACAAAGGGACCGTTCTGTGCCACGGTAGTTCGGCCTGTAAATGGGTGAAGATCCCGCGACGCAAGGTGGGAAGAACGCAGCCAGAGAATCCGACTAATGGACAAACGAAAACCGCGCCGTCAAGGGGATACTTCCCAACAACGGCGCGGTTCTTCTATGGGGCCCCCTGTCGGATTCGAACCGACGACCCCCGCTTTACAAGAGCGGTGCTCTGGCCAACTGAGCTAAGGAGGCATTCCTGTGCGCCGGCGGGCACCGGGCCGCCGTGAGGGGCCTGGCGCCATGGCGCTAGATAAGGTTAGCCCACGGATGGCCGGTGATAAAAACAGGCCCGGCTCCGGAAGAATCCAGAACCGGGCCCGCAGTTTGCTGTTGGGTCCTGCCGACTACTGCTTGGCGTCGATGGCGGCCTGGAGGAACTCCTCGAACGGGGTCTGGGCGCTCTCGCCCTTGCCCCACTGCTTGCCGTCAACGAACACGGTGGGCGTGCCGGTGACACCGATGGAGGCCGCCTGCTGGGTGGTGTACTTCACCCACGGACGGAAGGTCTTCTCGTCCACGCACGTTTCGATGCTCTTGGCCCCGACGTCGGTGGCCATCTTCTTCAGATCCGCATCCGAGATGCCGGCGCCGCCTTCAGCAGGCTGCTTCTCGAACAACGCATTGACGAAGTCCGCGTACTTCTCCGGCGATTCGTTCACAACGCAGGCTGCGGCGTTGGCCGCACGGGAGGAGTAGTTCGTGGTGGAGCGGGTGTCCAGGAAGCCCAGCGGACGGTACTCCACGCTGATCTTGCCTTCGTTGCGAAGGGTTGTGAGGGTCTCGTTGTACTGGGTCTCAAAGTTCTTGCACACGGGGCAGATGAAGTCGATGTAGAGGACCACCTTGACCGGCTTGCCCGCCTCAGCTTCGGCACCGGGGGCGGTCACCTCCGCGGGCGGGGTTTCCGCCGGAGCGGGAATATCGGCGACCCGGACGGTCGCAGGCTCGGTCTTCGCGACCTCCGAGTTGGCCAGCAGCGTGACGCCGCCGTACACGTTGCCGTTGGCCGGGGTGGGTCCCTCGTCCGCAATCGGCGCGTTCTTCTGAATGTTCGAGGTGACGACCAGCGCCACCACCACAATGATGGCCACGACGGCGGCAACGATGCCCCAGCCGATGAGCAATTTATTGCGCTTGTCCTTTTTGACCTGCGCCTCGCGGATTTCACGGGCTTTCTCGCGGGCCGCGGCAGTTCGCTCTGTTTTGGACTGACGGGGTTCGTTTGCGGGGCTCATTAGTTCCTCGGGTCGATCGGCCGGTGATATCCACTGGGTGGCAATTCATCATTTTAGGGGAGAAATCTGGGAACTTGCGCTTTCAACTTTCCTTCCCGCCTCCCAACGGACGAATAGCCCAGAAGATTGCGCCGGGCTAGGGTGGATAGGAGCCACGAGCGAACCCCAGGGAGCACCAATGCAGGCAACCAAACACGCCGGGTCGGATCCAGAATCCACCGGCGCGGACGCGCACGGGGCCGGCGCGCCCGGCCGCAGCGACACTGACCGGGACGCGCAGTATGACTTCATGGTGGTCTCCAACCGCATGCCGGTTGACCGCTGTGACGCGGACGAGCCCGGCTGCGAGGGCGGCTGGCGCCGATCCCCCGGCGGCCTGGTCACCGCGCTTGCCCCCATGATGACCAAGACCGACGGTGCGTGGGTCGGCTGGCACGGCGCGCCGGATGAGCATGTCCAGCCTTTCAGCCATGGCGGCATCGACCTCGTTCCGGTCCAGCTGAGCACCCATGACATCGAATTCTTCTACGAGGGGTTCTCCAACTCCACTCTCTGGCCGCTCTACCACGACGTGATTGCCCCGCCGGAGTTCCACCGGACCTGGTGGGATTCCTACCGCAAGGTCAACCGCCGGTTCGCGGACGCCGTCATCCACCACGCCGGCCCCGGCGCCACGGTCTGGGTCCAGGACTACCAGCTTCAGCTCGTCCCAAAGATGCTCCGCGAAGCGCGTCCGGACCTGAAGATCGGCTTCTTCAACCACATTCCTTTCCCGCCGCCGGAGATCTTTGCCCAACTGCCGTGGCGCAGGGCCATTATCGACGGGCTGCTGGGCGCCGATCTGGTCGGCTTCCAGCGCCCCAGCGACGCCGGCAACTTCATGCGCTCCGCACGCCGCTTCCTCGGGGCCAGCGTCAAGCAGCAGCAAATCCACGTCAAGGGCAGCGACGGGGCCACCACCCACATCGCCCGCGCCCAGGCGTTCCCCATCTCAATTGACGTCCAGCAGATCAGCGAACTGGCCCGGAACCCGGAGATCATCGAACGCTCCCGGCAGATCCGCCGTGATCTCGGGAACCCGAAAACCATCCTTCTCGGCGTCGACCGCCTCGACTACACCAAGGGCATCCGGCACCGGCTCAAGGCCTACGAGGAACTCCTGGCCGACGGCCAGGTCACGGTGGAAGACGCCGCCCTGATCCAGGTGGCCAGTCCCAGCCGGGAACGGGTGGAGCAGTACCGCCTCCTGCGCGAAGAAGTCGAAGGCACGGTCGGCCACATCAACGGCACCTACGACACCATGCAGAACACCGCCGTGCGCTACCTGAACCACAGCTACCCCGTCGAGGAGATGGTGGCGCTGTACCTGGCGGCGGACGTCATGCTCGTCACCGCCCTGCGCGACGGGATGAACCTCGTCGCCAAGGAATACGTCACGGCCCGCACCAACAACGACGGCGCACTGGTGCTGAGCGAGTTCGCCGGCGCCGCGGACCAGCTCAAGCAGGCCCTGCTGATGAACCCGCACGACATCGACGGCCTCAAGGACACCATCATGAAGGCCGTCAACATGCAGCCGACGGAGGCCGCACGCCGCATGCGCTCGATGCGCAAACAGATCCTGGACCACGACGTCGACCGCTGGTCCTCGGATTTCCTGAGCGCGCTCGAAGAAAAGGTAATCCGCGATGACTCCTGAGCAGGCCCCCAAGCAGACACCGCTCTCCCTCTCCCCGGAGCTCCTCGACGCCTTGCGCCTCATCGCCGCCACCGAACAGCTGCTGGTCGCGATGGACTTCGACGGCACCATGGCACCCCTCGTGGACCATGCCGGGGATGCCCGCGCCCTCCCCCGCTCGGCAGCGGCCTTCGCCGCGCTCACCGAGCTTCCGCGGACGACGACGGCGCTTATCTCCGGGCGCGCCCTGGACAGCCTGCGGGCGGTCGCCTTCCCCCCGGAAAAGACGCTGTTGATCGGCAGCCACGGCGCCGAAGTCTGGATGGGACCCGGGTCCTCGAAACTGGATCTCGATGACGCCCGCCGGGAACTGCTCGCCGAGGTCCGGCGCGAGCTGGAGGGCATCGTGGAGGTGGCGCCGGGAACCCTGCTGGAGGACAAGCCGGCCGGCGTCGTCCTGCACACCCGGCTTGCCGCGGACGATGTCGCCGAGGACGCTGTCGCTGCTGCCCGCGCCGTGCTGCAGGACCGGCCCGGGGTGTACCTGAAGAGCGGCAACCGCGTACTGGAGACCTCCGTGGTGCACGCCTCCAAGGGGGAAGGCGTCTCCTTCCTGCGCCAGGCGACCGGCGCCACGGCCACGGTCTTCGCGGGCGATGACACCACCGACGAGGACGCCCTGGCGCGCCTGCTCCCGGGGGACCTGGGCGTGAAGGTCGGGTTGGACTTCACGCAGGCCCAGTTCCGGATCGAAGCGCCGGCGCACGTTTCCGAATTGTTGGAGGCCCTGCTGCGGGAACGGAGTCGTGCCCTCGGACTGCCGGACACTACCTCATAGCGGGGCACCTTGTAAGCCGAATCACGTGTGACATCCGCAACACTTTGACCCATTAACCAAAAATATGACATACTCTAGTTGTGATGTGGCGCACAAGTACCGTGCGGCGTCATTGGATGCTCCTCGGCTTCGGCCGGGGAGTATACGCACGACCAGGTGCTGATAACTGAATTAACAACTGAAGAATAAGACCATTCACTACGGATCGTCCGGCACGTACCTGACGGTGAAGGGATTGATAACTGTGGCTACAGTTACTTTTGATAACGCAACACGTCTGTACCCGGGCACGGATAAGCCCGCTGTTGACAAGCTCAACATTGAAATCGCCGATGGCGAATTCCTGGTCCTCGTTGGACCCTCCGGCTGTGGCAAGTCGACCTCCCTGCGCATGCTCGCAGGTCTTGAGGACGTCAACGCCGGCCGGATCCTGATTGGCGACCGCGATGTTACCGACGTTCCCCCGAAGGACCGCGACATCGCCATGGTTTTCCAGAACTACGCCCTGTACCCGCACATGACGGTCGCGGACAACATGGGCTTCGCCCTGAAGATCGCCGGCGTCAGCAAGGAAGAGCGCGCCGAGCGTGTCCGTGAAGCGGCCAAGCTCCTGGATCTCGAGCCGTACCTGGACCGCAAGCCGAAGGCACTCTCCGGCGGCCAGCGCCAGCGTGTTGCCATGGGCCGCGCGATCGTGCGTAACCCGCAGGTCTTCCTCATGGATGAGCCGCTGTCCAACCTTGATGCAAAGCTCCGCGTGCAGACGCGCACGCAGATTGCGTCCCTGACCCGCCGCCTGGGCGTCACCACGGTCTACGTGACCCACGACCAGGTCGAGGCCATGACCATGGGCGACCGCGTCGCCGTGCTGAAGGACGGCCTGCTGATGCAGGTCGACACCCCGCGCAACCTGTACGACAAGCCCAAGAACGTCTTCGTGGCCGGCTTCATCGGCTCCCCCGCGATGAACCTGCTGGAGCTTCCCGTCGTCGACGGCGGCGTGCAGTTCGGCGGCACCATCTACCCGGTGCCGCACAACGTCCTCGAGGAGGCCAGCGGCAAGACCGTCACGCTCGGCTCCCGTCCGGAAGACCTTGAGCAGGTCGCCGCAGGTGAAGGCCTCCAGGTCGAGGTTGACGTCGTCGAGGAACTCGGCGCCGACGCATACGTCTACGGCCACACCACGCTGGACGGCAAGAGCCACGACATCGTGGCCCGCGTCGACGGCCGCCGCCCCCCGATGAAGGGCGAGTCCATTTACGTCCGCCCGCAGTCCGGCCACGTGCACCTGTTCGACACCAAGACGGGCCTGCGCCTGGGCGATTAATCTCCTGCACGACTGACGGCGGTCCTCCCCTTTGGAGGGCCGCCGTCGGGCTTTAACTTGCCTGGCAGCACCCTTTCCGTTAGGGCCGCCGCCCTTAGTACGGAAGAATTGGCTCATGACCGAGGACAACCACATCACCGAGGAAAACAGTGCCCAGTGGCACGACGAGCCCACAGACTACGGTCAGATCGGCAAGTTGCCCCGGTTCGAAGCCGCCAGTGCCAACGACAGCAAGGCGTCTGTGGCGTCGAGCTCGCTGAGCATCACCGCCGCCGCCACCGAGCCGGAGCTCCTGGACTTGCCGTGGCACATCGCCCTGGAGGACTGGCCGACGGAATTTCTCGCTGCGCTCCCCCGCGGCATCTCCCGCCATATCGTGCGCTTCGCCCACCTTGGCGGCTCCGTCATCGCCATCAAGGAGACGTCGGAGCACGTGGCCCGCCACGAGTACCACATGCTCCGCAAGCTCGCCCGGCTGGACGTGCCCTGTGTGGAACCGGTCGCCGTCATCACCGGCCGCACGACGCCGGACGGCCGGCCGCTGAACCCCGTGCTGGTCACCCGGCACCTGAAGTTTTCCATGCCGTACCGCGCCCTCTTCTCGCAGATGCTGCGCAAGGACACGCTTACCCGCCTGATCGACGCGCAGGCCCTGCTCCTGGTACGCCTGCACCTGATCGGGTTCTACTGGGGCGACGTCTCGCTCTCCAACACGCTGTTCCGCCGCGACGCCGGCGCGTTCGCCGCCTACCTCGTGGACGCGGAGACCGGCGAGCTGTATCCGGACCTGTCTACGGGGCAGCGTGAATACGATCTGGAAATAGCCCGGGTCAATATCGCCGGTGAACTCATGGACCTGCTCGACGGCGGCCTGATCGAGGAAAAAGTGGACCCCGTGGCCACGAGTGAACTCATCATGGACAGCTACCGGCGCCTCTGGACCGAGCTGACGGAGAAGGAATCGTTCGAGATCGGTGAGCGCTGGCGGGTGGCGGCCCGCATCCGGAAGCTCAACGAGCTGGGATTCGACGTCGAGGAATACGCGATCAAGACGACGCAGAATGGTTCCACAATCCAGCTTCAGCCCAAGGTGGTCGACGCCGGCCACCACCAGCGCCGGCTGCTGCGCCTGACCGGCCTGGACGCCCAGGAAAACCAGGCCCGCCGGCTCCTGAACGACATGGACTCCTTCCGCGCGGACAACAACCCCGGGATGGACGAGGAATACAGCGCCCACCTGTGGGTCAGCCAGATTTTCGAACCGATCGTCCGTTCCATCCCCCGCGACCTGTCCGGGAAACTGGAGCCTGCGGAGGCCGTGCACGAGATCCTGGAGCACCGCTGGTACATGTCCGAGAAGGAGAACCGGCACATCCCGCTGGCCGAAGCCGTACAGTCCTACATTGACTCCGAGCTGCGCCACCGCCGGGACGAGGCGGCCATCATGCTGAACCCGGACACGGGGCTGCTCAAGATCCTGGAGGTGGAAACGGAGGAATCCCGCTATGGCGCCGACGAGGCCATCGACGAATACCCGGACTCCGACGACTAGGCTGCCGCGGCGCCGTTCTACGGGAAATCCGGTCGTGGCACAGCCGCGCTAGATCGCCTTGCCGGGGTTCAGGATGCCGGCCGGGTCGAATAGTTCCTTAATCCGGCGCTGCAGTTCGCGCACGGGTTCCTTCTGTTCCAGCCCGAGCCAGCGCAGCTTGTACTGGCCGATTCCGTGCTCCCCGGTGATGGTGCCGCCAATGGCCAATGCCACGGTGATGGATTCGTCCAGGGCAGCGCCGAGGCGCGTCATGGCGTCCGCGGCCACGGTCTTGTCCACCCGGTCCACCCAGAAGGTGGGGTGCAGGTTGCCGTCGCCGGCGTGCGCCACCACTTTGAGCTTGACCCCGTGCGTTGCCGCCATGGTCTCGAGGGCTTCCACGTAGTCGACCAGCCGGGAGCGCGGGACGGCGACATCCTCGCCCACTCGGTATTCGTCGTCGACCTCCACGCCGCGGCTGTTGCGCCGCAACTCCACCAGGCGCTCCGCCTCCGCGCTGGCCTCCATGGTCACGACCGCGCCGCCGGCCACGAGGACCGGCCGGATTGCCGCTGCTTCCGCCGCCGCGCCGAAGCCGTCGGTCTGGATCAGCAGCAGGGACTGTCCCCGGGAGGCGAGATCCGAGCCGTGGAGCGCGTCGAGCTGGGCCAGGGTGCCGCTGTCGAGCAGTTCCATGATGGCCGGTTGCACGCGTGCCTTGCCCACAGCGAGGACGCCCGCCGCGGCGCTGCGGAAGTCCGGGTAGAAGGCGGCGACTGTGTGCACGTCCTGCGGAAGGTACTTGAGCCGGACGGTGATTCCGACGACGATCCCCAGCGTCCCCTCGGAGCCGACGAAGAGCCCGGTGAGGTCGTAGCCGGCGACCCCTTTGAAGGTCTGGTGGCCGGTGTGGATGAGCGAGCCGTCCGCCAGCACGACGTCGAGCGCCAGCACCGAGTCGCGGGTCACCCCGTATTTGGCGCAGCGCAGGCCGCCGGCGTTCGTGGCCACGTTGCCGCCGATGGTGGACTGCTTGTAGCTGGCCGGGTCGGGGGCGTACATGAGTCCGTGGGCCGCTGCGGCCGTGTTGAGGTCCGCGTTGATGACACCGGGTTCGACGACGGCAGTTTCGTCGTCGGGGTTGAGGTCCAGGATGCGGTTCATCCGTTCCAGGCTCAGCACGACGCAGTCCTTGCTCGCGTGCGCACCACCCGAGACCCCGGTCCCGGCGCCCCGGGCCACCAGCGGAACCCCGAGGGCTGCGCAGGCGCGGACAGTGGCCTGGACGTCCTCGACGGATTCGGCCCGGACCACGGCCTGCGGCAGCTGGTAGTCCAGCACCGGCGCCTGGTCTACCGCGTAGACGGTCAGGGTGGGGGCGTCCACGGCCACTTTGGCAGGGCCCAGGGCAGAGGTGAGCTCGTCGATGATGCTCATGCGGTCTCCAGTTCGTCGAATCCGGCTTTCAGTCTAAGGCGCGGACCCGGGAGCGCCGGAGCGGGCTGTCGACTGCGGCGTGGCTCGGGGCAGCGGGGTGCCGGGCAGCAACCAAATCCCCGCCGCGGCGCCCCGGGTGCTGACCAGTGTGCCGGTGGCCGCCCCGTCCGCACTGGTTTGCCCGGCCGCGAGGTGAGCTGTAATGAGCTGAGCTGTGCTGAACGCGGGATACCCCGCGAGGGCCAGGTGCTGGGCGCCAGTGAGTGTTCCCGGCGCCAGGTGAACCTCCGCGGCGGCCCGGGTCACGACGACGAGCACGCAACGTCCGGCTGTTTCCCGCACAAACGCCAGGGCGTCGCCCTCCGCATACAGCCAGCGGATTCCGCCTCCGGTCAGCGCGGGCTGGTCCCGGCGCAGCGCGGCGAGCGCGGCGTAGTCATCCCGGAGATCAGCAAGGACCCGGTCCGGATCGTTCCAGGGCATCGGCGTCCGCGACGCTTCCCCGTTGTACCCCTTGAGCCCGAACTCGTCGCCGGCGAACACCACCGGGACGCCGGGCAGCGTGAACATCAGCACTGCGCCGAGCCGCTGGCCGCCGTCGATCATCACGGTGGCGGCCCGCGCGGTGTCGTGGCTGTTCAGCGCGTTCATGTTCTGCTGCCGGACGTCCCAGCTGAAGGCGGCCGCCAAATCCAGATGGGTGGCCAGGAAATCCTCGGCGCCGGTCCGGTTGGGGCCGGGCAAGGGGGTCCCGAAGAAATTGACGTGCGGGGCGTCGCCGGCGAGCCAGGACCACAACGGGCGGGTGAAGGTGGAGTACGTCATGGCGCCGTGCCAGTGTTCACCGCTGAAGTCCGGGGCGGCGTCGTTGGTGGCTTCGGCCAGCAGCGCGGCCTCCGGGTTGATCTCCCGGACCCTGCCGGCGATCAGCCGGGCCACGTCCTGGTTCAGATCCGTGGCCCCGAGCCGGCCGGTCATGTTGCCGACGTCGATCCGCCAGCCGTCGAGGTTGAAGGGAGGCTTGAGCCAGCGGGCCACGGGCGAGTCGTCTGCCAGGACGAACCGTTCCTTCAGCCCCTTCGAGGCCCAATTGAGTTTGGGCAGCGAGGCTACGCCGTACCAGGCTTCGTACTCGGTGTGGTCGTCATTGAAGTAGTAGTAGCCCGCTTCGGGAGAGGCAGGTTCGGCGAGGGCGCGCCGGAACCATTCATGGGCGTCGCCGGAGTGGTTGGCCGTGAGGTCGCCCATCACCTTCAGGCCGCGGGCGTGGGCGGCCTGCACCAGCTCCACCAGGGCCTGGTCTCCGCCGAGGAGCGGATCCACGGACGCGAAGGTGGCGGCGTCATAGCGATGATTGGACCGCGCCGGGAAGAACGGCGTCAGGTATATGACGTCCGCGCCGAGCTGCTGGATGTGGTCGAGTTTTTCTGTGATGCCCGCGAGGTCCCCGCCGTAGAACTGGTAGGGGGTCTGCGGGCCGGAACCCTCCACCGGGGTGGTGTCCCAGCTGCACGGCACCGCCCAGTCGGGGACGCGGGTCCCGACGGGGAGGCCCGGGCGGGGATGGCCAGCGGGCACGCCGCCGGCCGAGGCTGCGGAGCGGGCAAAGCGGTCCGGGAAAATCTGGTACATCGTGCCCGTGCGGAGCCATCGCGGCGCTGCCGGGAACGTGGTCAGGCGGAAGTCCGCGTAGTCGGAAACGTCCCGGTTGAAGAGGCCCTGCGCGTTGAGGCTCCAGTAGCTCAGGTCCCCAGGCGCCAGCGGGACCTCCAGCAGGAAGCGGTACCGGGCCACCGGGTTGGTGACCGTCATGAGCGCCTCCCACCAGACCCAGCCGTCCGCCTCGCCACCGTCGGCGCAGGGCTCATAGCGGGGCTCACCGTCCTGGATCGAGCGCAGCCAGACCCGCGTGGCGCGTCCCCAGCCGGCGGGAACCCGGATCCGCAGCGGGGCCGCATCGCCGAGCGACACCTGCTGCGGGGCGTGCAGGCCGGAGCCGTCGTGGTGCGGCAGCAGCCCCAGAGTGCCCGGCCCGGTCCGCCCCGGCCCCGTACTGCCCGGCCCCGTCCTGCCCAGCCCGGTCATGCCTAGCCCTTCACCGAGCCCTGGGTGAGGCCGCTGACGATGTAGCGCTGCAGGAAGAGGAAGAGTGCCATGACCGGCACGGCGGCGAGCACGGCACCGGCGGCGAACACCCCCCAGTTCTCAGACCGCTGCTGCGCCACGAAGGAATAGAGGCCGACGGCCAGGGTCTGGCTGTCCGGGTCCGTGAGCACCACGCTGGCGATCACGAATTCGCCGGAGATTCCGATGAAGGACAACAGGCCCACCACGGCCAGGATCGGGGTGACCAGGCGCATGATGATGCCAAAGAAGATCTGCGTGTGGCTGGCGCCGTCGATCTTGGCGGCCTCGTCGAGGGACGTCGGGACGGTGTTGAAGAAGCCGTACATCAGGTAGGTGTTCACGCCCAGGGCGCCGCCGAGGTAGACCATGATGAGTCCGAGCTGGCTGCCGAGGCCGAGAGCCGGGATGACCTCGGAGATGCCGCTGAGCAGCAGGAAGATCGCGACGACGGCGAGCAGCTGCGGGAACATCTGCAGCAGCAGCAGGCTGAGGAGGCCGATCCGGCGGCCCTTGAAGCGCATCCGGGAGAACGCGTAGGCCGCCATGGCGCCGAGGAAGACCGTGGCCGCGGACGTCACGACGCCCACCACCATGGTGTTCACGAACCAGCGGGCGTAGGGCCGCGCGGGGTTGTTGAACAGCTCGGTGAAGTTGCCGAAGTCGATCCGGCTGAACAGGGCGTTGGAGCCCACCAGCGTTCCGGTGGAATTGAACGCCGCGGAGAGCACGTACAGCAGCGGGAAGATCGCGAAGATGGTCACGGCGATGCCGACCAGGTGCCGCCAGCCCTTGTCCTTGAACCAGACGCCGAAGGGGCGCCGGCGCCGCAGCGAGCGGAGCTGGTCGACGTCGGTGGTGCTTGCTGTTGCTGCGTCGTCGACGCCGGCCGGAGCCGCCGCTGTGCTGACGGTCCGTGCTGCTGACCCGTTCATGAGTTCACGTCCTCGAGTGCCTTGGTCTGCTTGAAGCCGATGGCCGAAACGGTGGCCACGATGATGAAGATGATGATGGCCAGGGCGCTGGCGAGGCCATAGTCACGCCCCGTCCCCTGCCCGAACGCCACCTTGTAGACGAGCGTGATCAGGATGTCCGTGGCTCCGATGTCCCGGTCGGTGTCCGCGAAGCGCGGGCCGCCGCCGGTGAGCATGAAGATCACGTTGAAGTTGTTGAAGTTGAACGCGAAGGAGGAGATCAGCAGCGGTGCGATGGAGACCAGCAGCAGGGGCAGCTTGATGGAGCGGAACACCCGCCAGGGGCCGGCGCCGTCCATCCGGGCGGCCTCGTCAAGCTCCGTCGGCAGCGACTGCAGGGCCCCGGTGCAGACCAGGAACATGTACGGGAAGCCAAGCCACAGGTTGACCACGAGCACACTGATCTTGGCCAGGAACGGGTCCGTGAGCCAGCCGATCGTGGCCCCGCCCAGCAGGGTCTGGTTAAGCCAGCCGAACTGCGGGTTGAGGATGCCGGACCAGACGAGCCCGGACAGGAACGCCGGGAAGGCGTAAGGCAGGATCATCAGGATCCGGTACACCTTCTTGCCACGCAGGTCCTCGCGGTTGAAGGTCATGGCCAGGAACAGGCCCATCGCGAAGGTCAGCGCCACGGAGGCCACGGCGAAGGTGAAGGTCCAGAGGATGACGCCCAGCAGCGGACCGCGCAGGCTGGGATCGGTAAAGGCGCGGGCGAAGTTTTCCATGCCGACGTCGATCTTCCAGCCGGTGGTGAGCGTCTCGCCGTTGCTGGCCGCGAAGGCGCCTTCGCCGTTGTCACGGTAGAGCGTGCCGGTTTCGGTGTCGGTGAAGGTGTCGGCCGCGGCGTCGTATGTCAGCGCCGGCTTGAACTGGTAGGCGTTGCTGCCGTCGGCGGTCCGCAGGGTGCCGTCGGCCGGGTCGGCGGAGACGGGGACGGTGATGTCCAGGATCTGCTGCTGGTTCGCCACGATTTCCTGGAAGTTCAGGGTGCGGTAGCTGTCCAGGGCGTTGGCTTTGCCGGTGGAGTCCTTGCCGGCGCCGGAAACGGCCTCAAGCGGCGCCTCCGTGCTGCCGAGCGAGACCTGGCCGTCCGGGTCCGTGAAGAGCAAGTAGAAGGAATTGTCTTTGGCGAGGACTGCCGTCTTGTAGGCCGACGAATCGGGGACGCGTTTCTGTGCGGTGAGCTGGATGGCGGCGATCGCGTCATCCTTGGTGCTGTTGTGGCCGTCGCCGTAGTTGGTGAAGGCGATGTAGCCGCTGAAGAGGACCACGAAGACCTGGAAGACCAGCAGGAACAGCACGCCGGGGGCCAGATACTTGGCGGGGAGTCCGCCCTTGCGCAGGTAGATCCAGTTGATCGCGAGGACGACGGCGGAGGAGACTGCCAGCGCGCCCCACGACTCGGCGAGGAACAGCATCATCAGGACGTAGACGGCCAGTGCGTCCACGAGGCCCAGCAGCACGATCTTGGCGATGGTGCCTGTGGTGGTGTCCGGGCCGAAACGGCGGCGCCCGGCGCCCGGGCGGCCTGGCCGCCCGGCAGAGCCGGAGCCGTCCGGGCCCGTTGCTGAGGCCGGGTTGCCGGCCTGGCGGAGTTCGGTATCTGTCATGGCTGTCTACGGTCCTTGGGAGAAGCTGGTGGTGGTGCAGGAACGGGCCGGGCGGCATGGCTGCCGCCCGGCCCGGTGCGTGCCGGTCCGTGACGCCTTTCGAAGGATGGGAACGCCACGAACCGGCGCGGGGACTAACCCCCGATTTTCGCCTTGATGCTCGCGGCCATCTTGGCCCAGTCTGCGGCGGGATCGCCCTGGCCCTGGATGAGGGCCAGTTCGGTGGCTCCCCAGTCAGCCCAGACGGCGCTCATTTCCGGGATGGCCGGCATCGGGACGCCGGTGGCGCCGATCTTGCCGAAGGCTGCCACGACGGGATCGCTGGCGGCCTTCTCGAAGGATGACTTCAGGGCCGGCGGACGGCCTCCGGCCTTGTACATCGAGTCCTGGGCGTCCTCGGAGGTGAGGTAGTTGGTCACAAACTCGTTGGTGGCCAGGGCGTTGGCGCTCTTGGCACTGATGAAGAAGCCGTTGACGCCGATGAACGGCTGGGCAGGCTTGTCACCGGCGGTCGGCAGCGCGTCCACAGCGAACTTGATGCCCTTCTTCTGCACGTCCGGCACGTTCCACGGGCCGGTCAGGAAGTACGGGGACTCCTCGGCCAGGAACTTCTCCTTGGCGATGTCACCGGTGATGTTGGAGTTGATGATCTTCTCGCCGGCGTCGCCCCAGGCGAGCAGCTTCTTGGCGAACTCCACACCGGCGGCGTCGCCGATCAGGAGCTGCTTGGGATCGTAGCCGCCGTCGGCAGCCAGGCCGAAGACCTGGGAACCCATGGATGCCTGCAGCGGGTACAGGTGGTAGGGGTCGCCCTGCTTCGGGTCCATGCCGACCAGGAACGGGAACTGTGCCTTGCCGTCAGCGACGGCCTTCTTGCCGTTGGCGATGACCTCGTCGAAGGTCTTGGCTGCCGCCGGCACCATGTCGGTGTTGCGCAGCAGTGCGATGTTCTCGATTGCGTACGGGACGCCGTAGACGGAACCGTTGTACGTCATGGCCTTGACGGACGAGTCCTGGAATCCGGATTTCTTGTCGCCGAGCTCGACCGGGGCAATGACGCCGTTCTGGACGAACTTGCCTACCCAGTCGTGCGGGCCGACGATCAGGTCCGGCCCCTTGCCCGTGGGGACCTGGGTGATGAAGTCGTCGCGGACTGCTGCGAAGTCCTTGACCACGAGCTTCACTTCAATGCCCGTGTCAGCCTGGAACTTGGCGGTGATGTCCTTCAGCGCGGGTGAGCGCTCGGCGTCGACCCACATGGTGATGGTGCCGGCGCCGGTCGACTTGAGGTCCGGCTTGGCCGTGGCGGTTGCCGGTGCCGTGGCGGACGCGCCGCCGCAGGCGCTCAGTGCCAGCGCGGCAGCTACGGAGAGCGCCCCGGCCGTGAATACGCGGCGGCTGGTCCCGGTTGTGAGGGTGTTCTGCACCTTCATTGGTGTCCCTTTCATGAATCCTGCATCCACGCTGAGGGCCCTGTCGGGAGGTTCTGGTGAAGACTCCGGGGCCCGGTGGCATCGTCGGTGATGTGGCTCACAGCTGCAAGCGCTTCCAAAGTACACGGTGATTATGACTTTGAAAAGTCACACTACTGGCGGGTAACAGCCAGGTCGCCTCGCCGGCAGAAATTGGGGGTGCGATGAAGTAGCCGCACTTCAGCGACCTGACGGGGCGCGCGGGGGGATAGTATCCACTCGCCGGCAGTAAGGGCGCACCAGGATTCTTTCTGGAAGCGTTTTCAATTTGCTGGGTTCGGCCTTACGATTACCCGCATGTCCGTTGACGCAGCACTCGCCGCCCCCGCCCAGCCGGCCGGGGCCCTGACCGGCCCCCTGACGCCGGTGCACCCCGCAGATCATCTCCCCGGATGGTGGCGCTCCGCCGTCATCTACCAGGTGTACCCGCGCTCATTCAGGGACCTGAACGGGGACGGCGTCGGCGACCTCGCCGGCATTACCGCCGAGCTGCCGAAGCTGGCAGAACTGGACATCGACGCCGTCTGGCTCTCCCCCTTCTATCGCTCCCCGCAGCGCGACGCCGGCTACGACGTCAGCGACTACTGCGATGTGGACCCGCTGTTCGGCACGCTGGCGGACTTTGACGCGATGATGGCCGAGGCCACGCGGCTGGGCCTGCGGATGATCGTGGACCTGGTCCCCAACCACTGCTCGGACCAGCATGCCGCTTTCCGGGCAGCGTTGGCCGCGCCCGCGGGCAGCCCGGAACGGGACATGTTCATCTTCCGCGACGGCCGTGGCCACTACGGCGAGGAGCCGCCCAACAACTGGGAGTCCCACTTCGGCGGCCCGGCCTGGACCCGGATCGCCGAACCGGACGGGACCCCGGGCCAGTGGTATCTGCACCTCTTTGACACCTCCCAGCCGGATTTCAATTGGGACAACGACGCCGTGCACGAGGAATTCGAGCAGGTCCTGCGCTTCTGGCTGGACCGCGGTGTCTCAGGCTTCCGGGTCGACGTGGCCCATGCCCTGGTCAAGGCCCCCGGGCTGCCGGAATGGGGCGGCCGCGCCGACGGCAACAGCTGCGACGGCTACCCCGGCCATGACGCTCCCATGTTCGGCCAGCCCGCGCTGCACGACATCTACCGCAAATGGCGGCGGATCCTCGCTGAATACGGCCCGGACCGCATCCTGTGCGCCGAAGCGAACGTGGATCCGCTCCCCCGCCTGGCTGACTGGGTCCGGCCGGACGAGATGCACCAGGCCTTCAACTTTCCGTACCTGCACGCCGGCCTGGACGTCCACCGCATGCGCGGTGTCATCACCGAATCCCTGACGGCGCTCGACTCCGTCGGGGCTCCCAGCACTTGGGTACTCTCCAACCACGACGTGGTCCGGCACGCCACCCGGTTCGGCTACGACGGCCATGCGCCGCGCGACGGCGACGGGATCGGCACCTTCGATCCCCAGCCAAACGAGTCCCTCGGTCGCTCCCGGGCCGCGGCCGCGTCCATGTTCATGCTCGGACTGCCCGGCGGCGCCTACCTCTACCAGGGCGAAGAGCTCGGCCTGCCCGACGGGATCGACATTCCGGACAGCCAGCGGCAGGACCCCACCTTCGGCCGCACCGGAGGCGAACGCCTGGGCCGCGACGGCTGCCGCGTCCCGCTGCCGTGGCGCGCCGCCGAACTCCACGCCGGATTCGGCAACGGGGCAGCCCCTTGGCTTCCCCAGCCGGAAAGCTTCACGGAACTGGCGCGTGACGCCCAGGCCGCGTCGCCGTCGTCGCACCTCAACCTCTACCGGCGCATGCTGGCCGCCCGGCGCGAGCTGGGACTGGGCCAGGGGTCCCTCGCCTGGGCCGAGCAATGGTGCACTGACAGCTGCCTGGCGTACGTGAACGGGACTACTCTGGTCCTGCTCAACGCGGGGCAGGATCCTGTCGAACTCCCCGCCGGACGGGTGCTGCTGCGCAGCTCCCCGGATACTGCCGGGAAGGGCTTCGAGTCATCCGAACCGGCCGGCTCCGGGCATCCGTTAGGCTCAGGGGAAACTGTTTGGCTGGAAATCTACATCGAGGACGCGGAGAGCTAAGAATGCCCGGCATCAAGGACGTCGCTGAGCGCGCTGGCCTCTCCATAGCCACCGTTTCGCGAGCCTTGAGCGGCAAGGGACATGTCTCGGCCCGCAGCCGTGAACTCGCCCAGACCGCCGCTGCCGAACTCGGCTTCGTCCTCTCCTATCACGCGTCCAGTCTTGCCTCCGGGCGGAACCACAACGTGGGGGTCGTGGTTCCGTCCGTGCACCGATGGTTCTTTTCCTCGGTGGTGGAGGGCGTCTCGGCGACCCTGCTGGACGCGGGCTACGACCTTACGCTCTACAACGTCAGCGAAGGGCGGGAACGCCGGCACAGCGTGCTGAACGACTTCCTGCTGCGCAAGCGGGTGGATGCGGTGATTGCAGTGTCGCTGGAGCTCAGCGAAGCCGAGATCCAGCAGCTGCTCGCGATCCACCGGCCCATCGTCGGGATCGGGGGACCGCTGCCCGGCGCCTCGACCATCCGCATCGATGATTCGGGCATCGCCCAGGCCGCGGCCCGGCACCTGATCCAGCTCGGCCACAGCAAGATCGCCCACATGACTGGCGACGCCGCCTACGAGCAGGACTTCCGCCTGCCGGGCACCCGCCAGGCCGGTTTTAAGAAGGCCATGAAGGGCGCCGGGCTGGCGATCCGCCCGGAGTGGCAGGTCTCCGCCGACTTCACCATCCAGGGCGCCTACGCCAGCGCACGGCAGCTGCTCGGCGGCTCCGTGGAGCGGCCCACCGCAGTCTTCGCGGCATCCGATGAAATGGCGATCGGGACCATCCTCGCCGCCCGCGACTTCGGGCTCCGGGTACCTGACGACCTGTCCGTGATCGGCATTGACGGCCACGAACTCGGCGGGGTCTTTGGACTCACGACGATCGACCAGGACGCCCGGGGCCAGGGCGCGCTGGCTGTCCGCCGTCTGCTGGCCGGGCTCGACGGCGCAGGGGACGCCGACGCGGCCGACACCGAGTATCCGACGCGCTTCGTGATCCGCTCCAGCACGGCCGTTCCGCCCGTCGACCCGGTGCCGCTGCACTGAGCGCCGGGGGCGCGTGCCCCGCAGTCCTGGCACCTTAGGCGCCGGCACCACCCATAAAGCGCACAAAGCGGTCCAGCACCCCGGGCCAGTCGGCGGCGTACTCCGCCCGTGTTGCGGCGGGCTCCTCGGCGCCTTCCCACCCGCTGTGCACGAGGCGGAGCTCTGCACCCTCTCCCACGGCCCGGAACGCCACGCGCAGCTCTGTGGACCACACAGCGGAGGAACCGGGGTGCCAGCTGGCATGGAAGGACAGCGGGGGCTGCCAGTCGTCGATGGACCCCCAGATGGCGGTCCTGCCGTCGTCCGCGCTCTCCAGGATCAGGTTCTCTTCGAATTCCACATAGGAGCCGGCGCCGAAAACGCTGTGCTCCTCGAGCGGCCACCAGAGGTGCGTGTGTTCGGTGAATCCAACAAAGGCGCGGGCGACCGCCCCCGGAACAATAACTGTGCAGACGACGGGATCCAGCCCGGCTGCCGCTGCCTGCTCCGGTGTCTCGGCGGCGTCAGAGGCTGCGTGGCTGAAGAGGTTATCCATGGGCATCAACTCTACCCGCGGCCCGGCGGTGCCCCGCGTCCTGGGCTGCGTGCGGCAGTGCGGGGCCCGCATCGATCTGGGTGGTGGGTGGGGTCCCATGACGGCGATCCTGTAGGACTGTAAGAGGCGCGTTAAATGCGGGAGAGCCCCGACCGTGTGGTTGGGGCTCTCGACCGTTTAATGATGTTCCGGCGGTGACCTACTCTCCCACACCCTCCCGGGTGCAGTACCAT